>CAZXKZ010000111.1:6376-7913 GCA_964641825.1 uncultured Bauldia sp. | reverse complement strand
CCGCACTGTCGCGGATCGGTCGTGATTGTGTTGACGGACGCAAAGCTCGCGACAGCATTCCATCCCTTCTGATGATCGCCGGAGGAGCGGATGTGAATCCTGTTGCCGGTACCGTGGGCGCGGTCCTAAGCTAACCGGCAATGACCCGCGGAAACCACCATGCGGGCCACGCGAACAGGGGAGATTGCACCATGCACACCAGCAGCATTTCGCGCGCCTTGGGCGCCGCCGGCCGCACCGGCCTGGCGGCGCTGTTCATTGCGGCAGCCGTTCCGATGATGGCGGCGCCGGCATTAGCCGAAATGGTGTGGAACCGCGGCAATTCGATCGATCCGGGAACCCTTGACCCGCATAAATCCTCGATCATCAACGAGGCCCACGTCATCAAGGATCTGTTCGAAGGCCTCGTCACCGAGGACATCGGGGCGAATGTCGTTCCCGGCGCCGCCGAAAGCTGGACCATATCCGACGACGGCACGATCTACACCTTCACCATCCGCGAGGATGCGAAGTGGTCGAACGGCGAGCCGGTGACCGCCGACGACTTCGTCTATGCCTTCCGGCGCCTGCTCAATCCGGAAACCGGCGCCGAGTACGCTTCGATGCTCTACGTCGTGAAGGGCGGCGAGGCGGCGAACGCGGGCGATGCGCCGCCCGAGGACATCGGCGTCCGCGCCGTCGACGCCAGGACGCTCGAAATCACCCTCGAGGCACCGACACCCTACTTCCTCGAGATGCTCCTCCACAACGCTACCTTCCCGGTACCGCAGGCGGTGGTGGAGGAATTCGGCGACGACTGGATCAAGCCCGAGAACATCGTCTCCAATGGCGCGTTCACACTGGTCGAGCATATCCCCAACGACCACATCACGATCGCGAAGAACCCTAACTTCCACGCCGCCGACGAGGTGCAGCTCGACAAGGTCGTCTACTGGCCGACCGAGGACCGCTCTACCGCGATGAAGCGCTTCGAGGCCGGCGAGCTCGATTCGAACGACGACTTCCCGACCGAGCAGCTTGCCGACCTGCAGGCGAAGTTCGGCGACCAATTGAAGCTCGGTCCCTACCTCGGCACCTACTACTACGCGATCAAGACCGACAAGGCACCGTGGGACAACGCCGAGCTCCGCCGCGCCATCTCGCTCGCCATCGACCGCGACTTCATCGCTGACAAGGTGTGGGGCAACAC
The DNA here is from genome assembly GCA_964641825.1 of uncultured Bauldia sp. GTDB lineage: Bacteria > Pseudomonadota > Alphaproteobacteria > Rhizobiales > Kaistiaceae > DASZQY01. The sequence goes on along the minus strand of CAZXKZ010000111.1, from coordinate 6,724 downwards.
CATGGTTCCGGCGTACGGCATGGTGCCGCCGGGAATCGAGGGCTACGAGTCGTACGAGGCAGACTACGCCGGCATGTCGCAACTGGAGCGCGAAGACGCCGCGGTGGAGATTCTCCAGGGCCTCGGCTACAGCCCTGAAAATCCGCTGGCGATGGAGATTCGCTTCAACACCTCCGAGAACCACCAGAACACGGCGGTCGCCATCCAGGAGCAGCTTGCGCCGCTCGGCGTCGAGGTGTCGATGGTCAACGTCGACGGCTCGACGCACTACGCTCACCTGCAGAACAAGGGCGATTTCGACGTCGCCCGTGCCGGGCCACAGGTCACCCAGCCGCTCGCCGTCGTCGA
>CAZXKZ010000111.1:0-6366 GCA_964641825.1 uncultured Bauldia sp. | reverse complement strand
CGGCTGGATCGGCAACAACAAAGATCCGGAATCTTTCCTTGGCCTGGGCCTTGCCGCCAGCGGCAACAACTACGCGAGCTTCAACAATGCGGAGTTCGAGGAGACCATGAAGGCGGCGGCCGCGGCCGGCGGCGACCCGGCGAAGCGGATGGCGCTCCTCCATGACGCCGAGGTGATCTTCGTCGACCAACTGCCGAACATCCCGCTCCTCTTCTACGGCTATCACAACATCGTGGCGCCGAAGGTAAAGGGTTGGGAGTCGAACGTGATGGACTTCCACCTGTCGAGGTACGTCTGGCTCGAAGAGTAGCGGCCAGGGCGCGCGGCCCCCGGCATCGCCGGGAGCCGCCCCTGCCTGTCCGGCGACGGCGTTGTTCCACTACACGATCAGGCGGCTTCTGACCGCCGTTCCGACGATGTTCCTCATCGTCACCATCTCCTTCTTTTTGATGCGCGCCGCTCCTGGCGGCCCGTTCAACCTGGAACGCGGCCTCAGCCCGGTGGTCATTGCTAACCTCGAGCGTGTCTACAATCTCGATGCGCCGCTCTGGCAGCAGTACCTCTCGTACCTCGGCAATCTCCTCCGCCTCGATTTCGGGCCGAGCTACAAGCTGCCGAACTTCACCGTCATCGAACTGTTCCGCGTTGGGCTGCCGGTGTCCATCCAGCTCGGTGCGCTGGCGCTTTCGCTGGCCCTTGTCGTCGGCACGATCCTCGGGGTGATCGCCGCCCTCAACCAGAATCGCGGCACCGACTATGCCGTGGTGGCGACCGCCACCGTCGGCAGCACCGTACCGACCTTCGTTATTGCTCCGCTCTACCAGCTCTTTTTCGCGCTCACCCTCTACTGGGTGCCAGTCGCCGGCTGGGGTGGCGGCGGCTGGAGCCACAAGATCGGTCCGGTGATCACGCTGGCGCTGCCTCAGATCGCGATCGTCGCCCGCCTGATGCGCGGCTCGATGATCGAGGCGCTCCGCTCGCACCACATCCGCACCGCCCGCGCGATGGGACTTTCCGGCTCCACGGTGGTAGTGAAGCACGCGCTCCGCGGCGCGGTGTTGCCGGTGATCTCCTACGCCGGGCCGGCGGCGGCGGCGCTCCTCACCGGCTCGATCATCGTCGAAACCATCTTCGCCATACCCGGCATCGGCCGCTATTTCGTCGATGCCGCGCTGAACCGCGACTACACGCTGGTGATGGGAACGGTGGTGGTCATCGCCGTCTTCACCATCGTCTTCAACCTGATCGTCGACCTGCTCTACGCCGTGATCGACCCGCGGGTGCGCTATGACTGATATGGCGCTTCCCGCCGGGCCTGCCGGCCGCTCGCTATGGGCCGACGCCTGGCTCAGGCTTCGCGCCAACAAGGCGGCAGTGGTGAGCGCGGTCTATCTGGCGCTGATGACGATCGCCTGCCTGATCGGCCCCTATCTCACCGGGCACCAGTTTACGACCATCTACCCCGACTATGTGCGCGTGGCGCCGAGCCTCACCGCCTACCCGCAAGGCGACGACATCGCCACAGCGCTGGAGGAGGCGCTCGGCCGCGCCCGCGTCGATCTCGCGTCATGGAGCCTCGACGGCGATACCCTCACGGTCGTGGTGTCCTCCGACTCGGCCATTGACGAGCGCATCGTCCGCTACCTCGATCGCACTTCGATCTTCACCGGCGCCGCGGTTCTGGAGCGGAGCGCGGACGGCACGCGCATGACCATGACGGCGAGCGTCACCCGCCTATACTTCCTGTTCGGTACCGACAACGTCGGCCGCGATCTCCTCACCCGGACGCTCATCGCCGGGCGGGTTTCGCTCGCCATCGGCCTGATCGCCGGGCTGGTCGCCGTGGTCATCGGCGTCCTCTACGGCGCGACGTCCGGCTATGTCGGCGGCCGCACCGACGAGATCATGATGCGGATCGTCGACATCCTCTACTCGCTACCGTTCATCTTCTTCGTGATCCTGCTTGTCGTCTTCTTCGGCCGCAACTTCGTTCTGATGTTCATTGCCGTCGGCGCGGTATTGTGGCTCGACATGGCGCGGATCGTCCGCGGCCAGACGCTGTCGATCAAGCGTCATGAGTATGTTCATGCCGCGATCGCCCTCGGCGTCTCTCCGGCCAAGATACTCTGGCGCCACGTCGTGCCGAACACGCTTGGGCCGGTGGTCGTCTACATGACCCTGCTGGTGCCGCAGGTGATCATCCTCGAAAGCTTCCTCTCCTACCTCGGCCTCGGCGTGCAGGAACCGATGTCGAGCTGGGGCGTGCTGATCGCCCAGGGCGCAAAGAACATCCCCTCGGCGAGCTGGCTGCTCATCTACCCGTCGCTGTTCCTGACCTCGACGCTGTTCGCGCTGAACTTCCTCGGCGACGGCCTTCGCGACGCCCTCGACCCGAAGGATCGCTGATGGCCGAAGAACCCGACGCGCCGGTGCTCGAATTGAGATGCCTCGACGTGCGCTTTTCGACGCCGGACGGTGAGGTCCACGCGGTGAAGGGCATCGATCTGTCGGTGCGGCGCGGGGAAACGGTCGCGATCGTGGGCGAATCCGGCTCCGGCAAGAGCCAGGCAATGATGGCGGCGATGGGCCTCTTGGCCAAGAATGGCAGGGTGGCGGGCTCGGTGCGCTACCGCGGTGAGGAGATCCTCGGCCTGCCGACGCGGCAATTGAACCGCATCCGCGGCGCGAAGATCACCATGATCTTCCAGGAGCCGATGACCTCGCTCGATCCGCTCTACCGTATCGGCAGCCAGATCGCCGAACCGCTCATCGAGCACGGTGGGTTGTCGGGCGCGGAGGCGCGCAAGAAGGCGATCGCGCTTTTGCGGCTGGTGCAGATTCCCGACCCTGAGCGCCGCATCGACTCCTATCCGCACGAGCTTTCCGGCGGCCAGCGCCAGCGTGTCATGATCGCCATGGCGCTTGCCAACGATCCCGACGTGCTTATCGCGGACGAGCCGACGACGGCGCTCGACGTCACCATACAGGCGCAGATTCTCGATCTCCTCGCCGACCTGCAACAGCGGCTGGGCATGGCGATCCTGTTTATCACCCACGACCTCGGCATCGTCCGCCGCTTCGCCGATCGCGTCTACGTGATGCGCGGCGGCGAGGTGGTCGAGGACGGCGTGACGGCGGAGGTGATCGCTGCGCCGCGTCATCCCTATACGAAGATGCTGCTTGCTGCAGAACCGACCGGAAGCAAGGCGGCGCCGCCAGACGATGCGCCGATCCTGCTCGCGGCCGATAACGTCGGCATCGCGTTCGAACTCGGCGGCGGCTGGCTGTCAGGCCCGCCACTCATCATCCGCGCTGTCGACAAGGTGTCGCTCAGGCTGAAGGAGAGTCAGACCATTGGGGTCGTCGGCGAATCCGGCTCCGGCAAGTCCACCCTTGGCCGCCTGCTCCTGCGACTGCTCGACGGGACAGGCCGCATCCGCTTCGAGGGCCGGGACCTTGCCACGCTCGACATGCGGGCGATGCGGCCGCTCAGGCGCGAACTCCAGATCGTATTCCAGGACCCATACGGCTCGCTGTCGCCGCGACTGACCGTCAACGAGATCGTCACCGAGGGCTTGCGCGTCCACGAGCCGCAACTGTCGTCAGCCGAGCGCACGCGGCGCTCCCATGCGGTGCTGGCGGAGGTCGGCATCGACTCGGCCACCTGCAACCGCTACCCGCACGAATTTTCCGGCGGCCAACGCCAGCGGATCGCCATCGCCCGTGCCATCATCCTGAAGCCGAAGGTGGTCGTACTCGACGAACCGACCTCGGCGCTTGACCGTTCTGTGCAGAAGCAGATCGTCGAACTGCTCCGCCGGCTGCAGGCGGATCACGATCTCTCATACCTCTTCATCAGCCACGATCTCGCGGTGGTCCGCGCCATGGCGGATTACATTCTGGTCATGAAGGACGGCCGCGTGGTCGAGGAAGGCGAGACGGAGGACGTCTTCTCGTTTCCGCGCGAGGACTACACGCGAACGCTCATGGCCGCCGCGTTCAGCGATGGCACGGTCGCGCCGCCATCACGCACAGAAGCTCGAGCATGACGGGATCCGACCAGCGCCGTGGCGACGAAGCAATGCCGGCCACTGATCACGATGCTTTCTGTTCCGCCACGTGTCTGCCCGAGTTTCGATGTACTCCTCCGCGAACTTGTGGAAGGTCGTCTTCTTAGTCGCTGCTACCTTCTCAGGAGTTATAGCCTCGACATTGACATTGGGTGCGGCGTCGGGCTTGGCCCGTTCAATCGGATCGATAGTCGGCCGACCAGCCCGCGGCACAAGCCCAAGTCACGGGCGCGCTTCCTGAGCGCGAAGCGATAGACCTCGCTTTTGCCCCGGCCTTCGAGATTTGTAGGTAGAGATCGCCGCCGTCAGCGTGGTATTTAGCAACGCTCAGATTCTGGACGATTCGTCGGTAAGGCGGAAGAGTGTGCGGGCCGAGCGTCCCCCTTTCCAACCCATGATGGGTTGCCTTCGCCGTCGTTCGCCATGTTGTATGGGCTGAGTTCACTGCCGGTCGGATAAGGGCGAACAATAGCGAAGGAAGGTCCATACGCCATCTTCCGCCAATACTCAGCCGCGTCACTTGCCTTGCTTGACGCGACCGAGATAGCCGCCCCACCTGGGTGGAATGCGCAATCAAGTATTGCAGCGCGGTCATATGACGTTGGCCTCCAGTCCGGCGCGGGCGGCAGCGACGTGGCGGCGCATGAGCATCTCGGCGAGCTCGCCGTCGCGCTCGGCGATGGCATCGACGATGCGCTCATGCTCGTGGAGGGCTCGCTGTGCGCGGCCCGGCACGATGCGATGCTGCATCCGGTAGAGTCGGAAGAGGGTGTAGTACTGTTCGCAGAGCAGCGTGAACAGGTGGCTGTTGCGGGCGATGCGCGCCACCATGAAATGAAAGTCGGCGTTGGCAGTCGCCTGCCAGTAGACCATAGCGTCTGGCTGCCTCAATGCTTCGCCGTGGCGGGCCAGCATCGTGCGGAGCTCCGCAATCTCGTCTGGCGACGCACGGTGTGCGGCCTCGCGCGCGGCCAATCCTTCCAGCACTTCACGGATGCTGAACAGCTCAATGGCGAGCGCACGCGATGGCACTACCACGCGTACGCCCTGACGTGGCGTCCGCACCACGAGCTTGCGCTCCTCCAGCCGGCGGATGGCTTCACGAAGGGGACCGCGGCTCACGCCGAAACGTGTTGCAAGCCGCGGCTCGCTCAGTTTGGCTCCCGGTGCGAAGTCACCGCGTACGATCGCTTCGCTTAGCTGTTCGAACAGTGCATCGGCCAGCGAGCGTTCGTCCGTCGCCTCGTCAAGTTCCGCTTCGTCGACGCGCCACGCCATTCTGCGTGCCCCTATTTTCCCGGCACCGCGTAGCGTCGCTCGAGGTCGTCGTAGAACGGCTTGTTCACAAGCCGCTGGCGCTCGGCAAAGCCGGCAACAGGACCAGATTCATCGAGGCGTCCGTCGGCCCTCAACTGGCCGAGGGCTGCCTGCATGCCACGGATCGCGCCCTGCAGGGCGACGTTGGCGTAGAGCACCAGCGCGAAGCCTATCTCCTCCAGCTCGGCGAGGCTCGGGATCGGCGTCAGGCCGCCGATGACGAGATTGACCAACTGCGGTGTGCCCCTGAGACTTTGTGCAATGGTGCGCATCTCGGCAACGCTTTCGGGGGCTTCGACAAATGTGATGTCGGCGCCGTCCTCGATGAAGGCTTGCGCGCGTTCGATAGCGGCGTCCAATCCGAGTGAAGCGCGGGCGTCGGTGCGCGCGAGGACCATCAGGTTGGGATCCTGCCGGGCGTCGACCGCGGCTTTGATGCGGCTGCGTGCTTCGCCGAGATCCACAACGTCCTTGCCTGAAAAATGGCCGCAGCGCTTCGGCGCAACCTGGTCCTCGATCTGGATGGCGCTGGCACCGGCGCGTTCGAGCGTGCGGACGGTGTGATAGACGTTTAGCGCGTTGCCGAAGCCGGTGTCGGCGTCAACGACGATCGGCAGGTCGGTGGCGTCGCGGATCACGGCTGTGTGCTGAGACACTTCGGCGAGGCCGACGAAACCGAGGTCAGGCATGCCGAAATAGGTGTTGGTCAGGCCGGCGCCCGACAGATAGACGGCTTCGAAACCGAGATCGGCGACGATGCGTGCGGCAAGTGCGTTGGCAGCGCCGGGTAATAGCACCGCACTTTTGCTGTCCAGCCGTTCGCGGAATCGGCGGTTGATCTCGTGATTGAGCATTCCTACTCCAATCCGCGGTCGAAGATGCCTTCGCCGGTGGGGCGCGACGGGACCACCGCACCTTCGGGCAGCGCCGGCACCAGAGCATCGAGCATTCCGGGGGCAAGCTTCGCGAAATCTTTTGC
>CAZXKZ010000110.1:0-8210 GCA_964641825.1 uncultured Bauldia sp. | reverse complement strand
AGGTGCGCGCCGCATGCGATCAGCTCGGCGATCTCGGCGTTGTCGTTGATGTTCGGAAAGCCGAACCGCACTTCGCCGTCCGGCACCACGTCGAGCAGGTAGAGCCCGCCCGTGGGCGGCTGGTCGCCGGGCTTGAGCAGACCCGCGATGCGGGAGGCCCCGCTCTTGGCGTACGCCCCGAGCGATTTCTCCTCCTGCGTCGTCAGGCCGCCGTCGGCGTTGCCCACCGCGAAGCTCCCGTGTCCGAGCGTCGCGTAGTAGCGCGCGGCCTTCGCGACGCAGCGTACGATCTCTTCCCCCAGCGCCGGCGTCGCGGCGCGGCTCGCCATGTGGTGCTCGCACCCGACCAGCTCGCCGGTCTCCTCGAAGATGCACGCCGCGCCGCCCTCGATCAGCAGGTCGAACGCCCGGCCCATGGCGGGGTTCGCGGTGATGCCGCTCGTCCCGTCCGAGCCGCCGGCCAAGACGCCAGCGGATACACCGGCACCCAAGCCGGCCGAAGCTGCGGAGAAGGAGGCGGAAAAAGAAGAAGAGGCTGAAGCCCAGGCCGAGGAGACCCAGCCGGTCGCCCAGGTCGTAAGCCTCGACGCCTTCCGCAAGAAGTAGGTTCCGCGAATGACCGGGAAGACCCCGACCCGTACCGAGACCGATACGTTCGGCCCGATCGAGGTGCCTGCCGACCGCTACTGGGGCGCGCAGGCGGAACGCTCGCGTGAGAACTTCCCCATCGGCTGGGAGAAGCAGCCAGCGCCTATCGTGCGCGCACTCGGACTCGTGAAGCAGGCCGCCGCCGAGGTGAACATGGATCTCGGCAAGCTCGACCCGAAGATCGGCAAGGCCATCGTTCAGGCCGCACAGGAAGTCGCCGACGGCAAGCTCGATGAGCACTTCCCGCTGGTCGTCTGGCAGACCGGCTCCGGCACCCAGTCCAACATGAACGCCAACGAGGTGATCGCGAACCGCGCGGTCGAGATCCTCGGTGGAACGTTGGGATCGAAGTCGCCGGTTCATCCCAACGATCACGTCAACATGAGCCAGTCGTCGAACGACAGCTTCCCGACAGCCATGCATGTGGCAGCGGCGGAGGAAATCCAGCGCCGACTGCTTCCAGCCCTGCGGAAGCTCGGGGGTGCGCTCGACGACAAGGCGCGCCAGTGGGCCAAGATCATCAAGATCGGCCGCACCCATACACAGGACGCGACGCCGCTCACCCTCGGCCAGGAGTTCTCCGGCTACGCCCAGCAGGTCGCGAACGGCATCGAACGCATCGAGCTCACGATGCCGAAGCTGATGGAACTTGCGCAGGGCGGCACGGCCGTCGGCACGGGGCTGAACGCGCCCGCCGGCTTCGCCGAGCGTTTCGCCGAGCGGATAGCCGCACTCACCGGGATGAAGTTCACCTCGGCGCCGAACAAGTTCGAAGCGCTTGCTGCCCACGACGCGATGGTCTTCTCCCATGGCGCGATCAACACGGTCGCCGCGAGCCTATTCAAGATCGCCAACGACATCCGCCTGCTTGGCTCCGGACCTCGTTCCGGCCTCGGCGAGCTGATCCTTCCGGAGAACGAACCGGGCTCGTCGATCATGCCCGGCAAGGTGAACCCGACGCAGTGCGAGGCACTGACGCAGGTCTGCGTGCAGGTGTTTGGCAACAACACCGCCATTACGATCGCCGGCAGTCAGGGACACTTCGAGCTCAACGTCTACAACCCGGTGATGGCCTACAACTTCCTCCAGTCGGTGCGCCTGCTCGCTGACGCGGCGGTATCGTTCACCGATCGCTGCGTGGTCGGTATCGTGGCGAACGAGGCGCACATCAAGGCGCTGATGGAACGCTCGCTCATGCTGGTGACGGCGCTAGCCCCGCACATCGGCTACGACAAGGCCGCAGCGATCGCCAAGACGGCGCACAAGAACGGCACGACGCTGAAGGAAGAAGCCGTCCGGCTCGGTCACGTCTCGGCGGAAGACTTCGACCGGCTGGTGAAACCGGAAGACATGATCGGGCCGCAGGGATGAGCGCGGAGGTCATTAATCTGCGCCGCGTCCGCAAAGGAAAGCTGCGGGACGACAAGGCACGACAGGCCGATCAGAACAGAGCACGGTTCGGGCAGACGAAGGCGGAGCGCGTCAAGACCGCCGCCGACCGTGAGCGCGCCACGCGCACGATCGAAGGCCACCGCCGCGAGACGGAATAGCCGTGCCCAAGCGCTCGCTGACGCTGGCCGGGCACCGCACCAGCGTTTCGCTGGAGGAGCCGTTCTGGGCCGCCCTTGCCGAGATCGCCGAAACGGAAGGAATGAGTGTCGCCGCGCTGGTCGCCGCGGTCGACGGTAGCCGCCCCAGCGATACCAATCTCTCCGCCGCCATACGCCTGTTCGTGCTCGACTGGCATCGCAAGCGCAGCCGCGCCGCGAGGATCACTGGACCGGCACAATCACCATCGGTTCGTCGCCGGCGACCGCCTCGGGCACGAGGTTGATCGGTCGGGTCCGCGGCCGCAGTGTCGGCGTCGCCACAACGGCACCGTCGATCGCGCCGCCTGGCGACAGGCGATAGCCGGCCGCCTCGGCCTCTATGGCGCGGCGGTCCGCAGCCGCCACAGCGGCAACCGCTGCGGCTTCCGCATCCGCGGCGCTCGCTTGGGCCGCCGCGGCTTCTTCTTCCGCCGCCACCCGTGCCGCCCGCGTATCGCGCGCAGTAGCAGTGGCAGCGTCGAGCGCCGCTGAGGCGGCTTCAACCTCGGCTCTTGCCGCCTGGGCCGCGAGGTTCGCAGCGTCGAGCGACGCGCGGGCCTCCGCCAGGCGAATCTCCGCCCGCTCTCGCTCGGCGGTAGCCGCCACCGCGGCTGTCCGATGCTGCTCGCCTTCGGCAATAGTCGCAGCAAGGGCGTTCGCCGCCGCTACCCGCGCTGCTTCTGCGGCATCCGCGGCCGTGCGCGCGGCAGCAGCTTGTGCGGCGGCCTCCGATGCCCCGGTTTCCGCTGCCTTAAGGGCGACCTCGACCGCCGCGACATCGCTCTCGCGGCCTGCCAGTTCCCCAACCGCGGCATCGCGCGCCGCAAGCCTTTGCGACAGCATGTTGACGAGGGTCGCGTTCGCCATCACCGCCTGCTCGGCGATCGCGGAAGCATCCGCGGCGATGGCCGTAGCAGCATCCAGCGCCGCCTTTGCCATGCTCGCCCGCGCCGCCGCATTGGCGACCGCCGCCTCAGCCGTCTGCAGCCTCGGACGTGCGAGCTCCAGCTCCTGCCGCAGGCGGTCCACCTCGGCACGCCGTACGGCACGCCGAAGCTCCATGGCCCGCGCGGTTTCCTGCGCCGCCGATGCGTCGACGCTCGAATCCGCCTGTGCTTCAGTCACCAGCGCCTCGGCGATCGTCGCGGCATTTTCGGCAAGCTGCGTTGCATCATCATAGGCGGCCTCAGCCGCCCTCAGTGCGCTTTCGGTTTCGAGCACCCCCCGCCGCGCCGCATCGTGTGTCGACGCTGCCGCGTTGGCCGATTCCGTCGCGGCATCCACCTCGTCCCGCAGCCGATCGCGCTCAGCCATCGCGCTTGATGCCTCACGCGCCGCCGCTGCTTTCTTCTCGCCGCTCGCCTGCGCGTTACCTTCAAGCTGGGCAAGCGCCTGCTCAGCCTCCGACAGCGCTGTTCTCGCCGCGTCGCGGGCCGTCACCGCCTCCGTCAATGCGCGCCGCGCATGATCGAGCTCAGTCGATGCAGCAGCAGCCCCGGCCCCAGTCTCCGTCGCAGCCACCGACGCCTGCTCGGCCGCTGTCGTCGCTGCCGCAAGTTCAGCCTCAGCCGCCAGCCTCGCCGCTCCGGCGCTTTCTGCCGTGCTTTGTTCTGCCGCCTCGGTGCCGGCGGCCTGCTGCAAGGCGGCCTCCGCTTCGGAGACGTACGCAGCGGCTGAAGCTGCCGTCGTCACAGCTTGCGACAACGCCGCCTCCGCTACCGCCAGTCCCTGCTGCGCGGTTTCCAACGCGCCCGCGGTGTCGCTTTCAGCGGCCACCAACGCAGGAATGGCATCAGCAAGGGCGATCGCGCGCTCACGCTCGCTCCGCGCGAGGTCGGATGCGGTCCTAGCATTCTCGGCGGCCGCCGCACTCGCCGCGGCGATCTTCTCAGACCACCGTTCCAGATCGTCGGCAAGGCGCTGCGCTGCGCGGTTCTCGCGCTCGATGTGCAGGCGCTCCAGCCGCAACCCGGCCGCGGCATAGATCTCGCGGTGGAGACGTTCGGCTTCCGCCGCTTCACGCGCCAGTCGCGCCTCGCGTTCGGTTTCCTGCCTGAGCTTCAGCGCCACGCGCGCGAACCACTCGCGCTCAAGGCGGTCGGCTTCTTCCTGCGCAATGATTTCCAGTATCCGCGCTTCACGCCGCGTGTTGAGGTAGGAGCCGAAGGGAAGCGGATCGATGACGCGAGCGGGCCGCGCGAGCGGGCCGCGGAAGACCACGCCGATCTTCGGATCTATCCCTTGCACCTTGGTGTCGCCAGGATCGAAGGCCAGCGTCCAGTCGCTTTCCATCGCCATCGTGTTGAGATCAACGACGGCGTTGCCGGTCGCAGCGACGCGGCCCGGCACGGCTATCGACACGCCCCGCAACCGCACCGCGCCACCCGCGATGGTGAAGGCGCCGCCGGCCTCGCCGAAGGCAAGTTCGTCCGCGCCGATCTGTTCGGCCAGCGAGATACGCAGCGCATCGTCGGTGAATTCCTGGCCGAGATCGGAGGCCCGGATGATCTGGCGGGCGGCGAACGTCGGGTCGAAATAGCGCGCCTCGCCGTCGTGGACCGACACCACGCCACCGCCTGTGAGGCTCGAGATGAGGCCCGCTGGCGAGCGGCCGATCGCTTCGAGGTTGAGCGAGAGATCGACAATCCCTGTGGCCACAGACCGTTCACCGAGGCGCCAGGAGAACGTCTCCAGCGACGCGCCGTTGAGCGTGAACTGTCCGGTGATGTTGGCGTTGCCGTCAACATTGTGGATCGACACGCCACCAGCCACTGCTCCGCCGGCAAAATGCCCGCTCGTCAGGTTGAGGTCGATGCGCTGAGGCTGCAGCGCGATACCGAACTGCGCACCGCTGACCGCCAGCGCGTCGCTCAGCGTCGCACGCTCGGCTGCAACAGTGAGCTTGCCATTGAGCGCCCCGTAACCGGGAGCGGCAAAGGGCTCCTTCGACCACGGCTGACCATCGTCTCCGGTCGGAAGAGGCGACCTGCCGAGGCCAAGAGCCATCAGCCAGCCGACATCGACCTCGTCCAATGAAAGGTCGCCGTCGAGCCGCCAACCCTCCCCGGCTTTCTCCAGCGTGAGCGCGCCGTTCACCGTCCGGTTGGCGATCTGCGCATTGCTCCACGTAAGCGCAGCCCGTCCGGCGCCGATATCGAGCGCCCCATCGAGCTCGACCGAGGAGTTGCCAGAACTGCCCAGGATAGACAGGCCGGCGGTCGCGACGAGAGAACCGAGGCTCGGCGACGACACGCCGAAATCACCGGAGAAGCGCGGAGCGTAGTCATCAGTAACGATGACGACGCCGCTGGCATTCGCCGTGACACCCGCGAAATCTGCGATGACAACCGCATCCATGCCAGTTCCAGGAATGCCATTGGCGACCACCTCGATATGGGCGCCGGCATCGTCCGCGGCCGGTGTCGCGGCAAGGCCGAACTGTCGGGCAAGTGCCGCGCTATCGGGCGAGGTCAGGACCACGGAAAGGTGCGCTTCCTCATTTCGCCAGTTAGCGATCCTGGCAGCGCTCGTCTCGATCTCCACGTTGAACGTCGTTGCGCCGGCCACGCCATCGGCGATAGCGACGCGGTAGCCGGTTCCACCGGGCTCGGGCGGAGCGACGATGCGCGCGCTGACATAGGCGGGCGTGGTCACATCGGCCGTGCGCCCCAGCCATTCAAGGATGCCGCTGCCCGGGAACAACCGCCCGGCCACGAGCGCAAGCCCATCGATGCTCTCGACTTCCAATTCGGCCGTCAGTTCGCCATGCGGATTCGTCGCCGGCTGATCGATGCGTCCGCCGGTGATCTTGAACGAAGCACCGCCGAGATTGCCGATCGTGAAGCGGACTATCTTGAGGATGTCGTCCGAATACTCAGCGTTGACCGCGACCTCCGTCATGCGGACGTCTTCGAAGGCGAACGCTTCGGCGGCGAGAATGACCGAATAGCTGTCGGCGAGGACGCTGGCATCGGTGAGATCGCGGCCCACCAGAAGTTCGGCGAGTGCCCGCAACTGCGCGAAATCGAGGCGATCCGCCCTCAGGTCAGTTCCAAGATGACGCCCGGCGGCGCGCGGAGAGTCGCTCCATGCGAACCGTCCCGCAATGGTGGCATCCCCGATCCGCGCCGCAATATTCTCGACCGAAATGCGGCCGGGAGCGATCTCGGCGTTGCCGGCAATGTCGAAGGCCGCCAGCAAGCGTCCCGCGCCTTCCGTAGCGCCACCGCGCCACCATGCGGCAAAGGTCGACGGCTGCGCCACGGCCAGTCGCGCGCTGCCGGCAAAGCCGGCGTTTGGCCGCGTCGATACCAGCCCATCGGCGAGAAGCGTCGCCTGTCCCGGAAGTCGTGCCCTAAACCCGGAAACCGACCACCCGCCGGGTTCGGGCGAGGCGCTGAACGTCACGTCCTGTATGACCGAGCCGCCGACGACGATCGCCGGGATATCGAGCGCAATGCGTCCCGGGATTCCCGGGATGGGCAGTTGGGTGAGCCACCCGACTAGCCGGTCGGTCGCATCGGCGATTTCCACCGGCTGCGTCGGCCCGCCGCCGAAGGCACGATCGAGGTCGAGCTGTCGCGCCTCGGCCGAAGCCGCAAAGGACGGCATAGACCCGAACATCAACTCCAGCGATCCGGCAACACTCGTGGGCCGGTCCGGCGGACCATGCGAAAGGATCGCCTTGTCGATCAGCAGGCGTTCACCGGTGAGCGTGAATGCGCCTTCGCTCCGCCATCCGGACGCCGCCGACTCGCCTTCCGGCAGCGCCTCGCCGGTGACGTTCTCGACAAGCTCGCTGACAACATACGTTCCGGAATAGGTAAGGCCGCGCGCGGTATCGATCGCCATCACACCATCAGCCGAGACATCCGCCGGCCACCGCGAGGGGCTCACGTCCGCCTTCAGTCGGATCGTCCCGTCGTCGAGCCGTCGCCCGGTGGCAAGCAGGAAGGGCACCACCGTGTCCCCGTCGCGGTAGCTGCCTTCGGCACGCCACGGGCCGGCGAGCGAACGCGCATCGACCGACGCGGTCACGCCGGGAAACTCCATTGAGACGCCGGTGCGGCGGTCCGCGTATGTGATCGTGCCGTCGCTGATAGTCACGCCCGAGAGCACCACCTTGTCGGGATTGAAGCCTTCGCTGGCGGCCGGCCTGTGCAGCCAGTCGATACCGCCGGTCTCATCGACAGCTAGGCGAACCGCCGGACGCTCAAGCCGCATCGCGGTGACATGAATCTCCCCCTGAAGAAGGGGCATGAGTTCAATGGTGACCTCGAAGCGGTCGACCGTCATCATCGGCGGCGCACCAGCAGGGCCGACACGCACGTCGGTGAACGTCAGCGACGGCGACGGCAATATGGATGCGCTCGCCGACCCGCCGACGGTGACGGGGTGGCCCAGAATCCTGGTCGCTTCCTGTTCGAAGTTGGTCTTGTAGTCGTCCCAATTGATGAACCACGGCACGATCAGCGCAGCGAACAGCGCGACGACGATGGCTCCTCCGACGATCAGATAGAGTCGATTCAGAACGTCCTCCGGCTGTCGCCCTGCGTTGCGCTCAAGCCTCTGCGAAAATCTTGCCCGGATTCATGATGCCTTTGGGATCGATCGTCGCCTTGATCGCCCGCATCACATCGACCCCGGCACCGTGCTCGCACCCGAGATAGGCCCGCTTGCCCTGCCCGACGCCGTGCTCGCCCGTACAGGTGCCGTCCATGTCGATGGCGCGCTGGCTGAGGCGGCTGAGGAACGCGCGCGCACGCACGTCCTCGCCGGGATCGGCCGGGTCGAGCAGCACCGACAGATGGAAGTTGCCGTCGCCGACGTGTCCCACCAGCGGCGCGACCAGGCCCGATACCGCTGCATCGGCGATCGTTTCAGTGACGCATTCCGCCAGCCGCGAGATCGGCACGCAGGCATCCGTGGCGATCACACGCGCGCCGGGCCGCAAGGTCTGCGAAGCCCAGAAGC
>CAZXKZ010000109.1:0-8408 GCA_964641825.1 uncultured Bauldia sp. | reverse complement strand
TCATCCTCGACGAGGCGCAGAACACCACGCCGATGCAGATGAAGATGTTCCTGACCCGCCTCGGCGAGAACTCACGCATGGTCGTCACCGGCGATCCGAGCCAGATCGACCTACCACCGGGGCAGGCATCGGGGCTGGTCGAGGCCATCGGCCTTCTCGCCGGCGTCGCCGGCATCGCACAGATTCGTTTCACCGCCGCCGATGTGGTGCGTCATCCCTTAGTGGCGCGGATCGTCGAAGCCTACGATTCGGCGGGACGCACCAGGGGAGAATAGGCCGTGGCGCCGCGCAAGGCGGCCGGCTCGTCGTCCGTTGCCGCCGACATCCTGATAGAGGCCGGCACGTGGCCGGGGAAGCCCAGGCTCGCACGCATGGTCGATGCCGCGCTCGATGCCGCACTGGCCGCCGCGCGGCCTCCGCTCGCCGCCGGTGCGGAGGTCGGCATCGTCTTCACCGACGATGCCCATGTGCGCGCGCTGAACCGCACCTACCGCGGCAAGGACAAGCCCACCAACGTCCTCTCGTTCCCGGCCGCGCCGGTCGAGAAGGGCAGGTTCGGGCCGCCGCTGGGCGATATCGTTCTGGCCGGCGAAACCGTGGCCGCCGAGGCCGCGCGGGAGGGGCTTGCACTCGAGGCCCACGCAACGCACCTGATCGTGCATGGTTTTCTTCATCTTCTCGGCTACGATCACGTCCGCGACGATGACGCCGCAATCATGGAAAGCCTTGAAACGTCAATACTTTCGCGCCTCGGCATCGCCGACCCCTATTCCGGCCGGCAGCCTGTGGTAAGGCGCACGAAACGATGAGCGACCCCCTCCGATCAGATAATCCGGAAGGCTCCGAGCCCTCCGCCGACGACCCCAGCCCGCCCTCCGAACGGCCCGGCGAGAACTGGGTCGACAAGCTTCGCGGCGCGTTCGGGCTGAAGGGCTCGGGCTCCATCCGCGAGGATCTCGCCGATGCGCTCGCCGCCAGCGACGTTTCGGGCAGCTTCACGCCCGAAGAGCGGGCGATGCTCGCCAACATCCTGCGGCTGCGCGAGCTGCGCGTCGATGACGTGATGATTCCGCGCGCCGATATCGAGGCCGTGGAGATAGGCATCACGCTGGGCGAGCTTCTCTCCGCTTTCCGCAGCTCCGGCCACTCGCGCATGCCGGTCTATCGCGAGACGCTCGACGATCCCGTGGGGCTCGTCCACATCAAGGACCTGATGCTCCATTTTGCCGAGCGCGTTGCGCCCGATGCCACCGACGTGGAGGGCGCGCCGGAAGCGCGTCTCGACCTCGGTCGCATCGATCTCGCGCGCCCGCTGTCCGACACCAATCTCGTCCGCAACATCCTGTTCGTTCCGCCCTCGATGCCGGTCGCCACGCTGCTTGCCTCGATGCAGGCGAGCCGCATGCAGATGGCGCTGGTCATCGACGAGTACGGCGGCACCGACGGTCTGGTTTCGCTCGAGGACGCTGTCGAGATGATCGTCGGCGACATCGAGGACGAGTCCGACGAGGACACCGGCCCGATGATCGTGCCGGACGGCAACGGCGGCTTCCTGGTCAATGCCCGCGCCGATCTCGACGAGCTCGCCGCCGCCCTCGGCGAGGATCTCGGTGCCGCCGGGGACGGCGAGGACATCGACACCGTCGGCGGCCTCGTCTTCGATCTGATCGGCCGCATCCCCGTGCGTGGCGAGCTTGTCTCGACGCCGGCCGGCTACGAGATCGAGATCCTCGATGCCGATCCACGCCGCATCAAGCGGCTGCGCATCACACGCCGGCGCCAGCCCGAGCAGCGCCGCCGCCGCCAGGCCACGGAGGGCGCGCCGCCGTCCCTTTCGGAGGCGCCGCCTAAGTCTTGACGGCATTTCCGGCGATCCCGAGTCTCGGGGTCGATTCGGGAACGGGCATGAGACGCGCGATCGAGAAGCTTGCCGACGCCGTCGTCGTGCTCTGGGGCTGGCGGCGCCTCGCCGTTGCCCTGGTCGCGGGCGCCGTCTCGGCGCTGGCCTTCGCTCCGTTCAACCTTTTCCCGCTGCTGTGGCTGACGGTCCCGGTCTTCGTGTGGCTGCTCGACGGCGCCGAGGCGGGTGAGGGCGCCGGCTGGTTCCGCCGGCTCGTGCCCGCGGCGGCGATAGGTTTTGCTTTCGGCTTCGGTTTTTTCCTCGCCGGCCTCTGGTGGGTCGGCGCGGCCTTCCTCGTCGACGCTGACGAGTTCGCATGGCTCCTGCCGGTGGCGGTCGTTCTCCTGCCGGCGATTCTTGCCGCGTTCTGGGCGCTGGGTGCCGTGGCGGCGCGGCTTGTCTGGGTCGAGGGCTGGCCGCGCATTCTCGTGTTTGCCGTCGCCATGGCGAGCGCCGAATGGCTACGCGGCCACGCCTTCACCGGCTTCCCGTGGAACGCCTTCGGCTACGCGCTGACGCCCTTTCCGCTCATGATGCAGTCGGCTTCCGTGGTCGGCATCTGGGGATTGACGCTGGCCGCATTCTTGATGTTCGCGGCCCCCGCGCTTCTGGGCGATCGCTGGGTCGGCCGCGGCGCACGCGTTGTGCTGGCGGCTTCCGTCGTGCTCATGGGCGCCCATGTCGGCTTCGGCGCCCTGCGTCTTGCGCTCCATCCCGCGGTCGATGGCGACGGCGTTCACGTCCGCATCGTCCAGCCGGCGATCGCACAGGACCGGCGCTGGTCGATCACGGCCGCCGACGAGATCATGGAGCGCTACGTCGAGCTCAGCCGCTCCGGCGAGACGGGCCTCGATGGCGTGCAGTTGCTGGTCTGGCCCGAGTCCGCTTTCCCGTTCCTCCTCACTGAAAGGCCATCGGCGCTCGCCGCCATCGCCGATCTCCTGCCTGCGGGCACGACGCTCATCACCGGTGCGGCGCGCGCCGAGCGTGGGACGGGCGAGGAGTCGCCGCCGGTGTTCAACAGCGTCTACGTCATCGATGACGGCGGCGAGATTCGCGATGCCTACGACAAGGTCCACCTCGTGCCCTTCGGCGAGTACCTGCCGTTTCGTGGTGCGCTGGAGGCAATCGGCCTCCGCCAGCTCGTCGCGCTGCCGGGCGGTTTCGCCGCTGGCCAGCGCCTTCGCTCGCTGGCCTTGCCCGATGGGTCCAGTTTCGGCCCGCTGATCTGCTACGAGGTGATCTTTCCGGCGGCCGTGACCGAGCCGGGCCGCCGCCCCGACTGGCTGCTCAACGTCACCAACGACGGCTGGTACGGCAACACGCCCGGCCCCTATCAGCACTTCCTGCAGGCGAGAGTCCGTGCCGTCGAGGAGGGGCTCCCACTCGTCCGCGCCGCCAATTCGGGCATCTCTGCCATCGTCGACGCCAATGGCCGCGCGCTCGCAAGCCTCGAACTCGGCCGCGCAGGGACACTCGACGGCAATCTGCCGCAGGCGCTTTCCCCGACGCCTTATGCCGCGTTGGGCGACCTCATTTTTCTGGGGCTGCTTTTGGTAGGTGCAATGTTGCCACTATTGGCAAAATTTACCAGGTAGGCCCCCAGCGAATTGACACGATTCCGGATGCCTGCAATGCGTGCGTTGCGGCTCCCAGGGACATGGAGGGATGGGCTGTCGGTTCCGCGCGCTATGGGTTTTCGTGGACAAACTGTATACGAAAGGCCGCCGTCCGTTGCGGTGGGGCCTTGGGCATACGCGTGTGAAACGCCTCTGTTTGAGAGTGGATACGAGGTAACGAAAATCACCGAAATGGCTAATAAAAAACAACCGAACCCGATCGACATTCATGTCGGCAGTCGGGTCCGTCTCCGTCGCATGATGCTTTCGATGAGCCAGGAAAAACTCGGAGAAAGCCTCGGCATCACGTTCCAGCAGATCCAGAAGTACGAGAAGGGGACCAACCGTATCGGCGCGAGCCGTCTGCAGCATATCGCTCGCGTCCTGCAGGTGCCTGTCTCGTTCTTCTTTGAAGATGCGCCCGGCGCGCCCGGCGGCGGTAGTCCGTCCGGCATGGCGGAAGCACCCCAGACCCAGTACGTCGTCGATTTCCTGTCGAGCGCCGAGGGCATACAGCTCAACCGTGCCTTCGTGCGTATCAAGAATCCGAAGCTGCGCCGCCGCGTGATCGATCTCGTGCGCGGCATGGCGGGCGACGAGGACGGCGACTAGCGGGTTCGCTGGGTCCCATTCCGTGAGTGGAACGCCGGCGTGGGCGCATCGCGGGCGGGGGATGGCGCACGCCCGCGATTGACCGTGCCGAAGTTCGCTGCCAGAACCTCGCCGGCATTGGCCGGTCCGCGGGTTAACTGCGGCGATGTTCATCTGACTTGGGGGCAAGCCTGTGGCGCGCGGTTCCTATCATTTCACCAGCGAGTCGGTCTCGGAGGGACATCCCGACAAGGTCTGCGACCGCATCTCCGACACCATCGTCGACGCGTATCTGGCCGCATTGCCGGAGGCGCGCGTCGCCTGCGAGACGATGGCCACCACCAACCGCGTCATCGTCGCCGGCGAGGTGCGCGGTCCCGATTCGATCACCCACGAGCTGATCGACGGGCTGGTCCGCCAGGCGATCCGCGATATTGGCTATCAGCAGAAGGGCTTCCACTGGCAGGACTGCAAGGTGGAGATCCTGCTCCACGAGCAATCGGCCGACATCGCCCAGGGTGTCGACGCCGCCGGCAACAAGGACGAGGGCGCCGGCGACCAGGGCATCATGTTCGGCTACGCCTGCCGCGAGACGCCCGAACTGATGCCGGCACCGATCTACTACGCCCACAAGATCCTCAAGCTGATGGCCGATGCGCGCCACTCCGGCGAGACGCACATGCTCGGCCCCGACGCCAAGAGTCAGGTGACCGTGCTCTACGAGAACGGCAAACCGGTCGGCGTCACTTCGATCGTCGTCTCCACCCAGCACATCGACGCCGATCTCACCTCCCACGACGTCCGCTCCATCGTTGAGCCCTACGTGCGCGCCGCCTTGCCGGCGGAATGGATCAACGGCCACACGGAGTGGCACGTGAACCCCACTGGCAAGTTTGTCATTGGTGGTCCGGACGGCGACGCCGGGCTGACCGGCCGCAAGATCATCGTTGACACATACGGTGGTGCTGCGCCCCACGGCGGCGGCGCCTTCTCCGGCAAGGACCCCACCAAGGTCGACCGCTCCGCCGCCTACGCCGCGCGCTATCTCGCCAAGAACGTCGTCGCCGCCGGCTTGGCCGATCGCTGCACCATCCAGCTCTCCTATGCCATCGGCGTGTCGAAGCCGCTGTCGATCTACGTCGATCTCCACGGCACCGGCACTGTCGACGAGGGCAAGTTGGAGCAGGTGCTCGGCGAGGTGATGGACCTGTCGCCGCGCGGCATCCGCCAGCATCTCCAGCTCAACCGTCCGATCTACGCACGCACTTCCGCCTACGGCCATTTCGGAAGCCGACGGCGGCTTCTCGTGGGAGCGCACCGATCTTGCCGGGGCGCTGAAAGACGCGCTGACCTGAGCGCCGCCGCCGGCGATGGCTGAGCGGCGCGACAGCCTCTACGGTCGGCGCAAGGGCAAGCCGCTGTCGCCGCGCCGCGCCGCATTGATGGCGACGGAGCTGCCGCGCCTGCTTGTCGATACGGCTGCACCACCACCCGCCAGTCTCGCCGGCCTGTTCCCCGGTGCACCCTCCCGCATCCGCCTCGAAATTGGCTTCGGCGGCGGCGAGCATCTGGTGGCCCGCGCGCTCGCCGAGCCCGATGCCGGCTTCATCGGCGTCGAGCCGTTCGTGAGCGGCATGGCGAAGGCGGTGGCTGCCGTCGCCGATGGCGGCA
Source organism: uncultured Bauldia sp. (assembly GCA_964641825.1). Taxonomy (GTDB): domain Bacteria; phylum Pseudomonadota; class Alphaproteobacteria; order Rhizobiales; family Kaistiaceae; genus DASZQY01. The sequence continues at coordinate 2,627 of CAZXKZ010000109.1, read as the reverse complement.
TCCGCAACGTGCGCTTCTACGGCGGCGAGGCGTCGGTGCTTCTCGACTGGCTGCCCGAGGCCTCGCTCGATTCGGTCGATATCCTCTATCCCGACCCCTGGCCCAAGAAGCGCCATTGGAAGCGCCGGTTCATCTCGCCCGCCAATCTCGATCGGCTCGCCCGCGTGCTGAAGCGACGCGGCGATCTCCGTTTCGCCAGCGATATCGCCTCTTATGTCGAGTGGACCCTCGCGCTCGTCCTGGTTCGCCCGGATTTCCGATGGACCGCGGAGCGCGCCTCGGACTGGACTCAGCCCTTCGCCGGCTGGCCCGGCACACGCTACGAGCGGAAGGCGATCGCCGCCGGAAGGGTGCCCACGTATCTCGCTTTCGTCCGCGTCTGAATCGTTCACCTTTGGTGTCGGCCGCGCCTATACACGACTTCAACAGTCGGGTATGGAAACGCGATGATTTCCCAGAAAGCCAAGTATGCGTTCAAGGCGCTGTTCCGCCTTGCCGAGCAGCACAACGGCATCTCCCTCCAGATCGAGGAGATCGCCTCCGACGCCGGGGTGCCGCGGAAGTTCCTCGAGCACATCCTGTTGGACCTGAAGCGGAAGGGCATCGTGGAAAGCCGCCGCGGCCGCGCCGGCGGGTATGTCCTGGTGACGCGGCCCGACGAACTCACCATCGGCGCCGTTCTCCGCGCCGTCGATGGCCCCATCGCCCCCTTGCCCTGCATCTCGCGGACGGCCTACCGCCGCTGCGAGGATTGCCGCGACGAAAAGACCTGTGTGGTGCGGCGCCTGTTCGCCGACACCTATACCGCCACGCTTCTGCTGATGGACGGAACCACCCTCGCTGACGCCCTTGCCGGGCGCACGCCCACCGAGGTTGCCCGCGAGCCGGTTCCGGAAATCCTCACACATTGAGATTCGAATTTCCGGAAAGTGCCCTATTTCGGTACTAACTTTCGTTGTTAAAGACGACAGGACATGTCGAGATTACAGGGTCACCAACCGGAGGACTTGTCCCCATGACCCTCTCCCGATTTCGAGCCGTCGCTGCGGCGATGATGCTGGCGGCCGTCGCGCTGCCGGCGTCGGCCATCGCCCAGGACGCGCTGACCAACGTTTCCTACGACCCCACCCGCGAGCTCTACCGCGCCTTCAACGAGGCCTTTGCTGCGCACTGGAAGGAGACCACCGGCAAGGACGTGGTCATCACCAACACCCACGGCGGCTCCGCCGCCCAGGTGCGTACCGTGCTCGAAGGGCTCCCCGCTGACGTGGTCACCATGCCGCTCGCCGGCGACATTTACGCCCTTGAGGATGCCGGGCTGATCCAGCCGGGCTGGCAGAGCGAGTTCCCGCTCAATTCCTCGCCCTACCTGTCCACCATCGTCTTCCTGGTGCGGGCGGGCAATCCCAAGAACATCCTGACCTGGAGCGATCTCATCAAGGACGACGTCGAGGTCATCACCCCCAACCCGAAGACCTCGGGCGGCGCGCGCTGGAACTACCTCGCAGCCTGGGCCTTCGAGCTCGAGCAGACCGGTGGCGACGAGGACGCGGCCAAGGAGTTCGTGCGCAAGATCTACGAGCACGTACCGGTGCTCGACTCCGGCGCCCGCGGTTCCACCAATACCTTCGTCCAGAACGGCATCGGCGACGTGCTGCTCGCCTGGGAGAATGAGGCCTTCCTCGCCCTCGAGGAGCTCGGGCCCGGCCAGTTCGAGATCGTCGTGCCGCCGATCTCGATCCTCGCCGAGCCTCCGGTTGCCATCGTCGACAAGAACGCCGACGCCAACGGCACGCAGGAGCTCGCCAAGGCCTATCTCGATTATCTCTATACGCCCGAGGCTCAGAAGATCATTGCGGCCAACTTTTACCGGCCGCAGTATCCCGAGCACGCCGATCCGGAGGACGTGGCGCGCTTCCCTGAGGTTAACCTGATCAAGATCGACGACGTGTTCGGCGGCTGGCGCGAAGCCCAGTCGAAGCACTTTGCCGACGGCGGCGTCTTCGACGAAATCTACTCGGCGAACTGATCCGGCGCCGGTTTCAAGTCAGGGAAGGGCCGCGAGCAATCGTGGCCCTTCCTGCCGTGTCGAGGGAAGGGGTGGTGGATGGCACGTTTCCGGTTTCGTGAGCCGAGCATCATGCCGGGCTTCCGGCTGACGTTCGGCTTTACGATTCTTTATCTCTGCGCGATCGTCCTCATTCCTATCGTCGGTCTTTATTTCAAAACCTTCGAGATCGACTGGAACAGCTTCTACAGCATCGTCAGCGGGCCGCGGTTCCTGGCCGCGCTCCGGCTTTCCTTCGGCGCTTCGCTGCTCGCCGCCCTGTTCAACGTGGTGATCGGCGTCCTCATCGCCTGGGTGCTGGTGCGGTATTCGTTTCCCGGCCGGCGCATATTCGACGCCATCGTCGACCTGCCGTTCGCGCTGCCGACTGCCGTCGCCGGCATCGCGCTCACCGCCATCTACGCGCCAAACGGCTGGGTTGGCAGCCTGTTCGCGCCCTACGGCATCCGCATCGCCTACACGCCGATCGGCATCTGGATCGCGCTGGTCTTCATCGGCCTGCCGTTCGTGGTGCGCACCGTCCAACCGGTCCTGCAGGACTTCAACCACGATGTCGAGG
>CAZXKZ010000108.1:0-8421 GCA_964641825.1 uncultured Bauldia sp. | reverse complement strand
GCCGCAAGAGGGACTCGAACCCCCGACCCCCGCATTACGAATGCGATGCTCTACCAACTGAGCTATTGCGGCATGGCCCACCGGCCGCCATGCGGCCCGAACCGGAGGCAGTGATAGCCGCCACGGCCTGAGGGTTCAAGCGGTCCGGCCGGGGCGGAAAACCGAAAGCCCCGAGATATCGTCGTCCTCGCCGGCCTCGGCCGGGCCTGGATCGTCCGGTGCGCGGGCCATCGGCCGCGGCCCGGCGGCGACAGAGGAGCCTCCGGGGCCGGCCGGCGGACGCGGCTGGCGCACCGCGGAAGCGCCGATCAGGCTCGGGACGGGAAGCGCGGGCGGCAGCGGCGGCGGTGCCGGCTCGGATTCCGCCCTCGGCTCCTGCGCCGGCTCGGCTTCGTCGGACGCCGCCTCCGCCTCCAGATCCGCGGGCACCATCGCCGGCCGTTCGGAGGGCACGCGCCATTCGAACGTATCGATGCGCCCCGAAACCGGGGAGACCGGCGCCCACCGGTCGTAGGCCTGACCGTCGGCGACCCAGGCAGGATCGCGCGGCGCCGACAGCGCCCGCGTCAGCCAGGCCCGCACCCGCCCCTGGTCGCCGTGTTCGCCTTCCTCAATCTCGGCCATGAGCAGGCAGACGCGCTCGCTCGGGTTGGCGCGCATCATGCCGCCGAGCGCGGTGCGCGCCGTCTGCCAGTCGCGCGCATCGATCGCCGCCCGCGCGATGGCCATTGCCCCTTCCGGATGATTGGGCCGCAGTTCGGCGAGCCTGCGGGCGCGCTTCAGCCGGTCGAGCGCGGAATCGCCCGGACGCACGTCGGCGTAGGCTTCCGCAAGCTCGCGCTGCGGCGCGATCTTCCAGGTCGCTTCGAGGATGCGCGTAGCGCGGCGGATGTCGCCATGGCGCGTGTGAAGCCGCGAGGCGACGATGGCGGCCGGGATGAGATCGGGCGCCAGCCTGTGCGCCTCGGCGGCGAGCGCACGCGCTTCGTCCGGGCTCCCCGCCTCGAGCTCCATGGCCCGCGCGGTCAGCAGCACGGCGCGGAGCCGCTTCGCCCGCGCCCTGTCGACAAGCCCGTTGCCGGTGTTGGTGGCGAGCGTTGCGAGCGCCTCCTGCCAGTCGCCGGTGCGCGACTGGTACTCGAAGAGCGCCGTGCCGGCCCAGCCGAGACGCGGTGCGGTGCGCACCGCCTCCTCCGCGAAGTGGCGCGCGGCGCCGTGCTCGCCCTGCCGGCGCGCCTCGACGAATAGCCCGTGGAGCCCGAGGAGGCGCGTGTCCGGCTCCGCCGACAACGCCTCGAAAGCGGTGCGAGCCGCCGGGGCATCGCCGGCGATCTGCGCGGCCTGCGCCGAGAGGAGCAAGGCCAGCGGCTCAGGCCCGAGCAGCGACCGCGACTCCTGCGCCGCCCGGCGCGCCGCGCGCGCGTCGCCTGCGCCCACCGCGATCATGCCGCGCGTCAGCGCCCGATATCCGCGGTCGCGCCGCCGCGCGCCGAGGAAATGGCCGACCGACTGCGGCGTCGACACGATAGCGCGGATGAGCGCCCCGACGGCGGCGATCGCAGCGATGACGAGCGCGATCCCGATCGCCGCCACCATCAGCGAGGTGCGGATTTCGTAGCCCTGCCACGTGATCAGCAGGCCGCCGGGCCGCTCCGCCAGCCAGACGAAGCCGGCTGCGACGAGGAAGACCAGGGCGACGACGATGAGTGCGCGGATCATCTGGACTGCATCAACCCGTGGTCACGCCGAGGTTCCTGGCGATCCGCTCGACGAGCTGGTCGAGCGTCACGCGCTCCTCCGCGCTTGCCGCCCATGCCGACGATGCGGCGAGCCCGGCTTCTGGCAATCCACTCCGCTCGGCGAGCGCCGTGGCAAGGTCGCCCTTCCCGACCGCGTCCGTCATCCGGGAGACGATCGCCTGCGGATCGCCTCCTTCGATCGGACCCGCGGGCCGGATGGAGACGAGGCCTCCGAGCCCGGCAACCACCTGGCCCAGGAAACCGGCGTCCGCATCGGCAGTCGCGCTCGCCCTCAGGATCTCGTCGGCGACCACGGGAAATTCGGCGACCAGGGTGGAGCGCGCCGGCACGCCGCGGGTCGCGTACGGGCGAAGGCCGGCGATATCGTCGCCAGGCACGCCGAGCGCCGCGACCATGTCAAGTTCGCTGGTGAACGGCGTGTCGCCTTCCGATGCGCGGCGGAGCGCCGTGATGGCAATCGCGCGCACCGCAGCCTCGCCGCCCGCCATCGGGTCGGGCGTGCCGAGTTCCGCCATTTGCGCTTCCGCGGCATTCAGCCTGTCGGTCAGCGACCGCAGCGCCGTTTCCGCAGCGCCGAGCTGGCTCGACAGCGAAGCGATCGCCGTATCCGAGGCGGAGCCGTCACCGCCGCCCGCGGCCACCGTCACCTCGAGCCGGCCGATGCGCTCCGCGATCTGATCGAGGTCGTCGCGCGTGGCCGAAGGCGGCAGCGCATCGAGCCGCTGACGCAACTGGCCGAGCATGGTGACGACGCCTTCCACGTCCGTCTTGGCCGCGAGGGAGGCGCGATCGGCCTGCAGGACATCGACCCGTTCGCCGACGCCGGCAAGGTCTGTGCGAAGCGCCGGCAGTCCTTCGATCATGGCTTCCGCCGCCGTGACTCGCCGCTCGAGCGGCGCGATCGCGTCCGCCGCGGCGCGCGCCTGTTCGGCGGCGGCATCGGCGGCCGACCGGCCCGGCGCCGGCAGGAGGCCGATCGCCTGAAGCACGATGACGAGGACGAGGGCGATCACGCCGCCCGCGATACCGGCCAGAACGGTGCGCCTCGTGCTGTCGTCGAAGTTGACGAACGAGCGCGCCCTTGCCGCGGAGAATGGCGCCGCGCCGACACGATCGGCCTGCGGCTTGTCGGCCGCCGCACGTGGCGCCTCGGCCGCTGCGTCCGGTTTTGCCTGCACATCGGGCTTCGGCTGCGGCTCGGGCCGCGCCGCCGCCTGCTCGGACGCCGTCGCGGGTTTCGCGGAAGCTGCCGCCGGCTTCACCTCCTCGGCCTTCAGGTCGATGGTGACGGGCGTACGCCGCCGCTCCTTCTGCCGGCGTTCGGCAGACCTGGCGTCGCCGGCCTTGCCTTCGCCGGACCCGGTGGTTTCGGCGTTTGACTTTGTTTCCTCGTCCGCGGCCATGGTCTCCTCGAATGGTCGCCCCGCCGATACCATACAGGGTTTCAGCCCACAGCGGGAATGAGTGCGAGAAGGCTGTCCTCGTCCGGCTTTTCCGCGATCCGCACCCTGGCGCCCGGCGCACCAACCACGTCCGCCACGTGCCGCGAGATCACGAAAAAGACTGGAGCTTCGAGCGCACCGGAAATCCCCTCCCGTTCCGCCAGCGCCATGAGAGCGCGCGCGGTTCGCGCTGAATAGAGAAGAACGCCGTCGACCGCGCGGTGTTCCAGCGCATCGCGCACTTCCCGGTTCAGCGCCGCCACCGGATCGGCACGATAGGCCTCGATCGCGCGTACATCGTAGCCGCGGGCTGTCAGGCCGCCCGCGAGCGCGCCCGCGCGGTCGCGGGCGGCAGGATAGAGTAGCAGACCTTGGTTGGGCGGAAAGGTGCCGAGCACTACGTCGGCGAGCGAACCGGCATCGCGTGCGCCGGTGCGCACGTCCCGGAAGCCGGCGGCGGCAAGGCTGCGTGCCGTCGCCGGACCGGCCGGGAAGACCGGCACGTGGCGCCAGTTGCGGCTTTGCGGCCATCGCTCCAGAGCCCGGACCGCGTTCTGGCTGGTCACCAGGATCCCCGCCGGTGTCGGGACATCGTCGGGCGGCGACGTGAACGCGATGGTGAGGAGCGGCTGGACCAGAACCTCGTGCCCGAGCGCCGAAAGTTTTGCCGCCGTCCTTGCAGCGTCCGGTTCGGGCCGGGTGACCAGGAGCCGCATCGGCTATCCGGAGAAGAAGTCCGGGCCGCCTCGACGCAGCAGCTCCGCTGCCGCATCGCGTCCTGTCGCTTCCGCGGAAGCCGGCGTGCCGTCGCGCACGACCTCGTGCGCCGCGCTGCCATCCAGCTTCACGATGAGGCCGCGGAACGACAGGGCGTCTCCATCGATCCGGGCAAGCCCACCGATGGGCGTCCTGCACGATCCATCGAGGACATCGAGGAACGCACGCTCCGCCGTGAGCGCGATCGAGGTCGGTCGGTGATCGATCGCGGCGATCGCGGCGTGCATCTCCCGATCGTCGGCGCGCGCCGCAATCGCGATAGCGCCCTGCCCCGGCGCCGGCACCCAGCTATCAGGGTCGAGGAACTCCGCAACGCGGTCGGCGAGGCCAAGGCGCAGCAGGCCCGCTGCTGCGAGCAGCGTCGCCTGCGCCTGCCCCTCTTCGATCTTGCGGAGACGAGTCTCGACGTTGCCACGCAGGTTGACGACACTGACATCGGGATGATGCCTGAGCACCAGCGCGCGCCGCCTCAACGAGGACGTGCCGACGACCGAACCAGCCGGCAGGTCGGCGAGCGATCGCGCGACGGGCGAGATGAACGCATCCCGGACATCCGCACGCGGCAGGCAGCCGGCGATCGCAAGCCCCTCGGCCAGCCTGGTGGGCATGTCCTTTGCCGAGTGGACGCCGATATCGACGCGCCCGTCGAGAAGCGCCTCGTCGATCTCCTTGGTGAACAGCCCCTTCCCGCCGACGTCCGTGAGCGGATTGTCAGTGATCCGGTCCCCGGTCGTGCGCAGCGGAACTATGGTGAAATCCGACAAATCCCGGCCGAGCTTCTCCGCCAGCACGCGCCGGGTTTCCTCGGCCTGGACGAGCGCCAGAGGGCTGCCTCGGGTTCCTATGCGAACGGGTGTCGATTGCAGGGCAGAGCGTCCGGATGCTAGGGGGTTCGGGAAGGGGCCACGCGAGCGCTCCCATCGCCCAATCCGCCCGGAAAGTCCATTGTCGTCCCGACCGTCGTGATCATTCTCGGCATCGAAACCAGTTGCGACGAAACGGCGGCCGCGGTCGTCGAGCGGAACGCCGACGGCAGCGGGCGGATCCTCTCCGATATAGTCCTCTCCCAGATCAACGACCACGCGGCCTTCGGCGGAGTGGTGCCGGAGATCGCGGCCCGCGCCCACGTCGAGGCGCTGGACGGTGTCATCTCGGCCGCGATGACGGAGGCCGGCGTTGCGTTTCCCGATCTCGACGGCGTCGCGGCTACCGCCGGACCCGGGCTCATCGGCGGCCTTCTCGTCGGGCTGACGACCGGAAAGGCCATCGCCCTTGCAGCGGGAAAGCCGCTCGTCGCCGTCAACCATCTGGAAGGCCATGCGCTCACCGCGCGCCTCACCGATGGTCTCGCGTTTCCCTATCTGCTGCTGCTGGTTTCCGGCGGTCACACCCAGTTCCTCGCGGTCGAGGATGTCGGGCGCTATCGCCGCCTCGGGACGACGATTGACGACGCGCTCGGAGAGGCCTTCGACAAGGCGGCGAAGCTGCTCGGACTCCCCTACCCCGGCGGGCCGGTGGTCGAGTCTGCCGCGCGCCACGGCAATCGGGATCGCTTCGCGCTGCCGCGTCCCCTCCTCGACCGGCCCGGAGCGGACTTTTCCTTCTCCGGCCTCAAGACGGCGCTCCGCATGGCTGCGGAAGCGGCGGCCCCCCTCTCCGACGGCGACGTCGCCGATCTCTGCGCCTCGTTTCAGGCGGCGGTCATCGACGTGATCACCGATCGCGCCACGCATGCCATGACGGCCTTCCGCTCCGACCATACGCGCGCCGGCGTCCTCGTGGTGGCGGGCGGCGTGGCGTCGAACATGGCGATACGAAGCGCGCTGAACGAAGCCGCGACGAAGGCGAACTACCGCTTCATCACGCCGCCTGCGCGCCTCTGCACCGATAACGCCGCGATGATCGCCTGGGTGGGCGCGGAACGTCTGGCGCTCGGCCTCACCGGCTCCCTCAGTGCCGCCGCACGGCCCCGCTGGCCGCTCGATGAGGTTGCCCCGCCAAAACTCGGGTCCGGCGCGAAGGGCGGCGGTCGCCGCCCGGGCAGGCAACCGGGCGGTCCTCTGGGCACGGGATGCGGGCACCGCCGAGGCTGTCACGACGCACCATGAGAACCCCGCCTACCTCCCCGGCATCGCGCTCGATCCCGCGATCCGCGCCACTACGGCACTGAACGAGGCAGCCGCCTCCGCCGATACCATCATTCTCGCGGTCCCCGCCCAGTCGCTGCGGGGCGTCGCGGAGGCCGTTGCGGAACACGTTCGCGACGGCACCCCGGTGATCATCGCGGCGAAGGGCCTCGAGCGCGGCTCGGGCAAGCGCATGACGGAAGTAGTAGCCGCGGCGATCCCCGCCGCTATTCCTGCGGTCCTGTCAGGGCCGAGCTTCGCCTCCGATGTCGCGCGCGGCCTGCCCACCGCGGTCACCGTCGCCGCAGCCGACGAGACGCTGGCGCTGGCGTTGTGCCGGATGCTGGTCGGCCCTGCCTTCCGCCCTTATGCCGAAACCGACGTGATCGGCGTCGAGGTCGGCGGCGCCGTCAAGAACGTGCTTGCGATCGCCGCGGGCATCGTCGCCGGCAGGAAGCTCGGCGCCAGCGCGCATGCCGCGCTCGTAGCGCGCGGCTTCGCCGAGCTCCGCCGGCTCGCCGAGGCGATCGGGGCGCGACCGGAGACGGTGATGGGTCTGTCCGGCCTCGGCGACCTCGTGCTGACCTGCTCCGGCACCCAATCGCGTAACTTCGCGTATGGGGAAACGGTCGGTGCCGGAGGCAGCCGATCGGATTCCCGTCGCCTTGTCGAAGGCATCGCCACTGCGCCTGTTGCCCGCGATCTCGCCCGCCGGACGGGTGTCGAAGCGCCGATAGTCGAAGCCGTGGCGGCCATCCTCGAAGGCACGCTCAGCATCGACGCCGCCATAGATTCCCTGATGTCGCGCCCGCTCAAGCGCGAAACTGCCTGAGGCTGTGGACGGCAAACCCGCCCGCGCCTAACCTGTCCCGTCCAAGCAAGATGCGGGAGGCGCATGCATGGCCTACTGGCTGTTCAAGACCGAACCGGAAACCTGGTCGTGGGACATGCAGGTGAAGGCCGGCAAGGCCGGCACCGAATGGACGGGCGTCCGCAATTTCACCGCGCGGCGGAACATGCGCGCCATGAAGAAAGGCGATCTCGGCTTCTTCTATCACACGGGCGACGAGAAGCAGATCGTGGGCATCGCGACCGTCGTCAAGGAAGCCCATCCCGAGACCGGAGCGCCTGACTGGGAGGCCGTCGACATCGCCGCGGTGAAACCACTGCCGAAGCCCGTGACCCTCGCCGCCGTCAAGGCGGACAAGAAGCTCGCCGACATGGCGCTCGTGAAATACGCGCGCCTTTCGGTACAGCCGGTCACCGAGGCCGAATGGAAACATGTCTCCAGGATGGGCGGGCTCTGACACTCCTGCCGGTTGAAGGCTGGAACCGGGCTTGCACAGAAGCCCGCGAAAGCGCTTATCTTGCCGGCGCCCCCCACGAAGAAGGGGGACGGGAGGGGATGAATGTCCGAGAAAGTCTATTCTGTTCCGGCCGAGTGGGCGAAGCGCGCGTGGATCGACGATGCGAAGTACCGCGACTGGTATCGCCAGTCGGTTGAGGCCCCGGAAGCGTTCTGGTCCGAGCACGGGCGGCGGATCGACTGGATCAAGCCCTATACCCGCGTCAAGAACACCAACTTCAACGAGCCGGTCTCGATCAAATGGTTCGAGGACGGCACTCTCAACGTCTCGGCCAACTGCCTCGACCGCCACCTGAAGGCGCGCGGCGACCAGGTCGCCATTATCTGGGAAGGCGACGACCCGAAGGACTCGCGCACGATCACCTATCGCGAACTCCACCGCGAGGTCTGCCGGTTCGCCAACGTCCTCAAGAACCTTGGTGCCAGGAAGGGCGACCGCATCACCATCTACATGCCGATGATCCCGGAAGCGGCGGTCGCCATGCTCGCATGCGCGCGCATCGGCGCGGTCCACTCGGTCGTCTTCGGTGGCTTCTCCCCGGATTCGCTGGCCGGCCGCATCGACGACTGCAGGTCGTCGCTCATCATCACGGCCGATGAGGGCGTGCGCGGCGGCAGGAAAATTCCGCTCAAGCACAACACCGACGAGGCGCTAGTCAAGTCGCTCGGCGATGAGAAAGTGCTCGTCGTCCGCCGCACCGGCGGCCAGGTCGCCATGCACGCCGGCCGCGACTTCTGGTACCACGAGCTCGCCGAGGGCGTGCCCGACGAGTGCGATCCCGAGGAAATGAACGCGGAAGATCCGCTGTTCATCCTCTACACCTCCGGCTCGACCGGCAAACCGAAGGGCGTGTTGCACACCAGCGGCGGCTATCTTGTCTACGCGTCAATGACGCACCAGTACGTCTTCGACTATCACGACGGCGACATCTACTGGTGCACCGCCGACG
>CAZXKZ010000107.1:451-8503 GCA_964641825.1 uncultured Bauldia sp. | reverse complement strand
AAGGCTTCGCGCTGGTCCGGCGGCAAACGGGCGAGCGCCACCTTGAACTCGTTGAGTTCGATCCTGCCCATCTGTTCGGGCTGGGCGCGCAGGCTCTCGGTGTGGCGCCCGTCGACGTCCTCGACCTCGCGTCGCCGTTTCCGGTACTCGGACCGGAAGTGGTTGCGCAGGATGGTGAACAGCCACGCTGTCAGGTTGGTTCCGGGACGGAACGAGTCGATGTTCGCCAGCGCCCGTAGCAGCGTTTCCTGGACGAGGTCGTCGGCGCGGTCGACGTTGCCGCAGAGCGACACCGCGAACGCGCGCAGCCGCGGCACGGCGGCGAGAATCGATTCCTTCAGTTCAGGATCGATGACCATATGCTCGCTACTTGGTCTTGTTTGCCGGTTCGTCCAGCTTGGCGAGAAGATCAGCGAATCTCGAGGGAACACCTTCCTTGATGATGTCGTCGTGAAGCTCTTTCAGCTTCTCGCCGATCTTCCCCTGCAGATCGGCGCTCAACCGGGCAGGCGGCCCCCAGGCTTTGGGATTGGTCGCCTTGCCCGGCGTCTTTTTGGCGGTCATGCAAAAGCCATCTCGATCGAGGAGCGCCGGCAGGCGGCCGCTCCGGTGTCGGTTCTCACACATAACTCGCGGAACGGAATAATGTTTCGCCACCACAGAATCGGCGGCGCCGCGGGGTATCCACTGGTACGATTGGTTAGTGTGCAATGATTAAGGGGTCCACTCAATGCTGACGTCTCAAGCTGTTTCCAGGGATTTGCCGCGCCTCCGGCGCTATGCCCGGGCCTTGACCGGCAACCAGACGTCCGGAGACGCCTATGTCGGCGCCACGCTGGAGGCCCTGGCCGAGGACCCGTCGGCCCTCGCGGGGCCGGACGGGACGAGCGTGGCGCTCTTTCGTGCGTTCACGAAAATCTGGAACTCCCTCGACGTGAACGGGTCGGTCGAGGTCGAACTGCCGGCGGACCGGCACCTGGTGCGGCTGACCCCGCTGCCCCGGCAGGCCTTCCTGCTCATGGCGCTGGAGGATTTCACCGAGGCCGACGCCGCGAAGATCCTCGACGTGCGGCCGCTCGAAATCCGGCAACTGATCGAGGAATCGGGCCGCGAGCTTGCCGCCGAGATCGCCACCGACGTGCTCATCATCGAGGACGAGCCGCTGATCGGCATGGACCTGGAGAGCCTCGTCGAGGGCCTTGGCCATCGCGTGACCGGCATCGCCCGCACGCACGCGGAGGCCGTGTCCCTTGCCGGTGCGCAGGAGCCCGGCCTCATCCTGGCGGACATCCGGCTTGCCGACGGCAGCTCCGGCCTGGAGGCGGTCAACGAGCTGCTCAAGGCATTCGAGGTGCCGGTGGTGTTCATCACCGCCTATCCCGAGCAACTGCTCACCGGCGAGCGGCCGGAGCCGGCGTTCCTCATCGCCAAGCCCTTCCGGCCAGCCACCGTGAGCGCCGTCATCAGCCAGGCGCTCTTCTTCGAACGGAAGGCGCGCAGCAAACATCCTTCCGCAGCCTAGGCGGGAACACTTCGGCGGGTCCGGCGTTGTGAAGCCGGCAGCCGGCCTGTTTCAACGCCCCCCAGCCAGACGGCCGCCAAGGAGGGCCGCACTTGTTGCGGCCCTCTTGTTTTTGGGGGCCACGCGCGAAACGATACCGAGCGGCTAGTGGACGGTGCCCGTGGCGAGCTCGCTGTAGGGCGGCTGCACCGGGAAGCCGAGCTGCCAGCGCACGCCTTCGGAGGTGAAGTCCACCTCGGCCTTGCCGTCGATGCTGGTGGCGACGCTGCTCCGGATCACCCGGAAGCCGAAGCCTTCGCGGCGCGGCGGGCGGCCGCTCCGCGGGAAGCGCTCGTTCCATGTGATGTCGATGCGGCGCTTGGGGTCTTCCGACATCTTCCACGAGATCTCGATGCGCCCTTCGGGAAGCGACATGGCGCCATGGATCGCGGCGTTGGTGGTGAGCTCGTGGATGACCAGCCCGAGGGTGACGGCGGCGGTCGAGTCGAGAAGGACCGGATCGCCGGTCATGGTCACGCGCGGCGAGTTCGCTTCGATCAGGTCTATCTCGCTGGTCAGCAGCCGCGAGATCGCAACCTCGCCCCACTCCGAGCGGTTCAGGATGTCGTGCACACGGGCCAGGCACATGATGCGCGCCTGAATACGCTCAAACGCGTTTTGCGCGAGCTTGCCGCGCGCGGTCTGCGACAGGATCGCCTGGATGACGGCGAGGTTGTTATTGACGCGGTGGTGCAGTTCGCGGAGCAGGCGGCGCTGGCGGTCCTCGATCTCCTTCCGTGCGGTGATGTCGAGGGCGATGCCCACGGCGCGGACCGGGCGGGTGCGCTGTGCGTCGAAGAAGACCTGGCCCGCGAAGCTGCACCAGCGGCGCTCGCCGGTGTCGGCGCGGTGGATCTCGAACTCCAGCGCCACGCGCCCGGTGCCGGCGTTGGGGTCGGAGGCCTCGGCCCACGCGGTCTGCGCGGCGCCCCAGTCCTCCGGGTTGACCAGCGGCCGGAGCAGCTCCGGGTCGTCGTCGCCGTCTTCCGGCAATCCCCACATGCGCCGGAACTCGGCGGACCAGGTGTGCTCGCCGGAGACCATGTCGAAGTCCCATGTGCCGACATCGTTGGCCTCGATGGCGAGCCTGAGGCGCTCCTCGCTGTGCGCGAGGTCCTGGGCGGCCTCCTTCTGGTCCGTGATGTCGCGGTTGACGCCGATCATCTCCGCGGGCCGGCCGGCGGGATCATACCGCACGAGCGCGTGCGCGGTGAGCCAGCGGATCGTCCCGTCCGGCCGCCTGATGCGGAACTCGGAATCGAGGAACGTGCCCGGTGGCGGCAGGCGGCTGAGGTCGATCTCGACGTTGGGGAGATCTTCGGGCAAGAGCAGGGACAGGAACGCCTGGCGGGAGGCGGGGGCGGAGGGGTCGAGGCCGAGGATCTGGTACTGGGTGGCGTCCCACTCCTGCTGCCCGGTGGAAAGATCGTAACGCCAGAGGCCCATGCGACCGGCAACCAGCGCCACGCGCAGGCGCTCCTCGCTCTCCCTGACAGCGGCTTCGCTCCGGTGCCTCTCGTGGATGTCGCGCAGCGTGCCCACGCCGCGCAGTGGCCGGCCGTCGGCGTCGAACGTGATCCGGCCGGTCGTGGAAACCCAGCGCTCGGCCCCGTCGCTCTGGCGGAAGATGCGGAAGTCGGCGGTGTAGTTGGGATCGCCCGGCGAGGCGTACTTGTGGCGATAGAGATCGTCCAGCCAGCCGCGGTCGTCGGGGTGGACGAGGGAGACGAAGAGATCGGAAGACGCCTCGGTATCGTGCGGCAGTCCGAGGATGTCCTTGAACTCGGCCGACCATTGCCGGCGGCCGGTGACCGCGTTGACGTCCCAGATGCCGATGCCGGTCGCCTCCGTCGCTAGGCGCAATCGCCGTTCGCTTTCCCTGAGCGCGCGGGCAGCGCCGGTCTCGCCGCCGAGATCGAAGATTTCGACAACCGAGCCCTCGGCGGGATCGAGGTCGATGGGCACCAGGCGAAACGCGATCGAACGGGTGTTGCCATCGTTGTCGACGAGGCTCTCTTCGCCTTCCTGGGCGGAGTTCGAACCCAGCGCGCGACCGAGGAAGGTCTGATCGAAGGTGGCCGGCGTCTGCTTCCAGATCAGGTCGGCAAACGGCTGTCCGATCGCTTCCGTAAGCGGCACCCCCGTCAGGTGTTCGGCAACGGCATTGATGAAGCGGCAGCGTTGGTTCTTGTCGAGAACAAACACAGCTACCATGTGGCCCCCCACGTGGTTGGCTGAAGCGCACCGGGTGTGTTCACGCGGTACTCGTTTTTATGTCTTTCTGCGGTAGCCCGCGTTTCCTTACCCAGGCGGAACATAGTCGGGCCGGTAACGTACGTTGGAAGGCATTTGTTCCAAAAGCCCGAAATAATGGTTAGCGGGCTGCAAAAATAGCCGAATCCGCCTGCTGAAATCCCCAGGATTCAAGGATTGCGGGGGTATCGGCCAGCTCGATCTGCTCGGCGAACCGTGTCCGGTAGAGGGTGAGTACGGCGTCGTGGCCAACGTCCGACGAGCTGCAGATGGCGTCCTCGACGATGACCACGCGATAGCCGAGATCGACCGCACCGAGAACCGTGGCCAGGACGCAGACATCGGTTTCCAGTCCTGTGACAACGAGTGTGTCGGCTCCCCGCGCCCGGAGGCTTTCGGCGATGCGGCCACCCACGAAGGGGGAGTAGACCGTCTTGTCGACCACCTCGGCCCGCACCGCCGCGGAGCGCAGCGGTGGCGCGAGATCGAGAAGCGCGGGATCCAGATTTTCGCGCGTCACCTCGCTCCAGCGCCGGTAGTACCAGCGCCACATGCCTGGCAGGTCGTCGGCGCGGGCGGGCGGGATGAATCGCGTGAAGATCGTCCGCTCGGGCAGGGTTCCGGCGATGTGCGCCACCTGCGGCAGGATCTGCTCCAGCGCGGGTACGGCCCAGGGACCGGCGGGCGAGAAAAGCCCTTGCACGTCCACACAGACGTGGACTGCCCGATCACCCAATGGCCGACGCAACCGATCCATTCTGTCCGTCGATGGAAGAAGGGCGGCAGATTGCTCTGCCGCCCTTCGAGGGAACGCTATTGCGGTTCGGGCAGTGCGCAGGTGCCGTCCGGCTGGAGCACGTAGCCTTCCGGGCATGCCGGCGGCTGTGTCTCGGCTGGCGGAGGCGGCGCCACCTGTTCCTCTGCCGGAGGCGGGGGAGGTGGCGGCGGGGGTTCCTCCGCAGGCGGCGGGGGCGGCGGAGGTGCCGGTTCCTCAGCGGCCGGAGGTGGCGGCGGCGGAGGCGGTGCCGTCTCCTCTGCGGGCGGAGGCGGGGGCGGCGGAGGCGGAGGTTCTTCCGACGCTGCCGGTGGAGGCGGGGGCTCCTCGGCTGGCGGCGGAGCGGGAACCTCCTCCGTGGTGGCCGGCGCCTGTTCCGTCTGCGCGGGTTCCTGTTCGGTGGCTGCCGGTTGGTCCGTCGGCTGATCGGCCGGCGGCGGTGGCGGCGGCTCGCCGGTCGTCTCCGGCACGGTCGCGCCTTCCGGTGGTGCCAGATCCTCTGCGGGCGGCGGAGGCGGCGGGGTTTCAGCCAGCACGCATTCGCCGTTCTGCAGGGTGGTACCTTCCGGACAGACGATCGACTCGGGCTCGATCGGCTCCGTGGTTGCCGGTTCAGTTGTCGTCGTCTCCTCGCCCACGACCGGCGGGGCATCGGACGGCGGCGGTGCTTCACCGGGCGGCGGCGCCGGCGGAACCAGAGCCTCCGTGTCAGGCTCGTCGGCCGGAGCCTGTCCGGCGGTTTCGCTCTCCGCCTCGACTTCCTCGATCGAGACGGCCGGCGGCTCCGCGGCGACCTGCTCCTCCGGCGGCGGTTGGTAGATCGTCAGCGTATCGCCTTCGGTGGCGCCGGACTGCTCCGGATCCGTCGTCAGCGCGACCTCGACGGGAGTTACCGTCTCCTGCGTTACCTGCTCGACGAACGCCGGATCGATGGCCGTGTTGACCACCGTGTTGTCCTGCTGGGTCACCGAGCCGACCTGCTCGGTAGCCGCAATCACCCGCTCCTTCTCGCTCTGGTCGATGATGATGTTGATGGCGAGGTTGAGCGACAGGAACTGGTTCGCCTGCACCGGCTGCCAGTAGTAGTCTGGGATCGGCGCCTGCGAGACGCCGTAGGAGAACGGGTCGTTCGGGTCGGGCGGCAGCGGGGCCCAGGCGATGTAGTCGCCCGACCGTCGCCATGACACCCAGGCCGGTGCCCAGCGCGTGCCGGGGATCCAGAACCAGCCGATGCGGTGCGAATAGCCCCAGCGGCCGTAGTGGTAGGTGGCCCAGCCGAAGGGCTCGTTGGAAACCCACGTCCAGCCACGGTTGGTATAGACCCAGCGGCCATCCGTGTAGGGGCGCCAGTTGGCGTTGGTGTTGGGCACCCAAACGTACTGCCCGTTCACCCACACCCAGCGGCCGTGCGGCGACAGGCGGTTGTAGAAGCTGCCGATCTGCACCTGACCGCCGGGCGGTCCGGACGGCGAGGTCCACTGGCCGCGGTTCTGGTAGAAGGGATAGTTAGTGTAATAGCGGTCCCAGTAGGTCTCGAGATTGAAGGCCAGCGTCGGGAAGCGGACCTGCGCAGTGAACTGGGGCACGGTGATGTACTGCCCCTGGCTCCAAATGTTCAGGTAGGTCGAGCTGAACCAGCCGCGCGCTCCGCGGTACGAACCCTCGCACCACGTCAGGTTTGAGATGCAGCCGTAGAGCGTGATCTGCGCGCTCCGCGGTACGACCTGGAGTGAGGGATACTGCGTTCCGGGGCCGGCGCGCTGGTTGAGGTTGGCGCTCGGAATGGCGACCGCCGCGTTGGTTTGCGCGGCGGCGGCCTGTGGCAGAAGCATGGTCGCGGCGGCCATCGCCGCCGCAGCGAACGCAGACCGCAGACTGAGTCGGGTTTTCGGTGGTGAACTGAACACGGGGCTCGTCTCCTTAGGCTGACAAATGATCAGCCGCGACAATGCGCGGCGCCCACACCTCAATGCGAAAACGGCTGAACCGCCCGGCGGTTCCATGCCTCATGCGCACAGACGAAGAGGCCGCCTGCTCCGGGGTTGGAGTCAGGCGGCCTCGAACGGGGCTGCCGGTTCGCTTGGGGGGCGGGGAAAGCGTCCGGCTACCGGGCTCTCAACGCACGCGACCGGGCAAGGTTCCACGCAGGGGTGCGACATCAAAATCGCCGCCGTCAGCGGAACCAATGCGGGCTTCTGATCGTTCAGGATTGCGTAACGCCTGGGAGCGGCTTGTTACGGAGGGCGTCCGCATGAATGAGTTTTCCCGTCCCGATCGTATTGTGCACGCGGCACCACCGCGGCGTCAGGCCATCGCCGCCGGCGGCGAGCCCGACGGGTTGCCGGCAAGGAGTGGTGAGCATTCGAGAAAGCACGGCCCGAAGAAGGTTTCGTTCGTCGGTTCCTATGTGCCGCGTCATTGCGGCATCGCGACGTTCTCCAACGACCTGCTCGGTGCGCTCGCAGCGCGGGCGCCGCAGACCGAGTTCTGGTCGGTTGCGGTCAACGATATCCAGGCCGGCTACGACTATCCGCCGGAGGTCCATTTCGAGATCGGGCAGAAGACGCTCGCCGACTACCGCAAGGCGGTCGATTTCCTCAACATGAACCAGGTCGAGGCGGTCTGCCTTCAGCACGAGTTCGGGCTGTTCGGCGGCTCGTCCGGCAGCTACGTGCTGCGCTCGCTGGAGCGCCTGCGCATGCCGGTGGTGACGACGCTCCACACCGTTCTGGAGGAGCCCAACGCCGAGCAGAAGGACATCATCGCCGCCATCGGCGATTTCTCGGACCGCGTGGTGGTGATGAGCGGCCGCGCCCGCGAGGCGCTCTGCTCGATCTACGGCGTGCCGCAGGAACGGATCGCAGTGATCCCGCACGGCGTGCCGGACGTGCCCTTCCTCGACACCTCCTACAACAAGGATCGCTTCGACGTGATCGGCCGGAAGGTGATCCTCACCTTCGGCCTCCTGTCGGAAGGCAAGGGGACCGAGGTCGTCATCGAGGCGCTGCCCGAAATCGTGCGCCGCCATCCGGACGCGATCTTTGTGGTCGTCGGCGCAACGCACCCGGAGGTGAAGCGGCGCGACGGCGAGGCCTATCGCCACGGTCTCCAGAGACGCGCCCGCGATCTCGGCGTCGAGGAGCACGTCGTCTTCTACAACCAGTTCATCGACACGCCGACGCTCCTCGATTTCATCAGCACTGCCGACGTGGTGGTCACGCCCTATCACAACCGCGAGCAGATCGTGTCGGGCGTCCTCAGCTATGCGCTCGGCGCCGGCAAGGCGATCGTCTCGACGCCGTACTGGTATGCGGAGGAGATGCTTTCCGACGGCCGTGGCCTCCTGGTTCCCTTCCGGGATGCAGATGCGATGGCGGGGGCGATCAACGGCCTTCTCGATGACGATGTCGCGCGGAACGCGATGCGCAAGAGGGCCTACGTGTCGTCCCGCTCGATGGTGTGG
>CAZXKZ010000107.1:0-441 GCA_964641825.1 uncultured Bauldia sp. | reverse complement strand
CTACTACAAGCTCTTCCGCGAGGTGCGGCGGAAACGCGGGGTGAGGGCGGTTGCGCGCGATTACCGGCCGCTCGCCCTCAACGCCGCCAATCTGGAGCTGCCGTTTCCGCGCTTCGATCACCTGCGCGTTCTGACCGACGACACCGGCATCCTGCAGCATGCGCGCTTCGAGATTCCCGACCGCGATCACGGATACTGCACGGACGACAACGCCCGCGCGCTGATCGTCGTCCTCAACGCGCAGCATGTGCTCTCCGACGGCGACGAGCTGTCGCAACTGGCGCATCGCTATCTCGGCTTCCTCCAGCAGGCGCTCAACCGCGACAACGGGCGCTTCCGCAACTTCATGAGCTACGACCGCCGCTGGCAGGAAGATGCCGGCAGCGAGGATTCGCACGGCCGCGCGCTCTGGGCGCTCGGCCAGACGGTGCTCGATTCGCC
>CAZXKZ010000106.1:7283-8602 GCA_964641825.1 uncultured Bauldia sp. | reverse complement strand
CAGGCGCTGGTTCATGCGACAACGACCGGAAGCTTCATCGTCACGCTGTCGAGCGTCGACCTCGGCCAGGGCCTGCGCACCGTGATGACGCAAATCTGCGCCGAGACGATCGGCGTGCCGTTCGAGAACGTCATCATCGACACCGCCGACACCGACACCGGCCCGCACTGCATGGGCACGTTCGCCAGCCGCGGCACGCACCGGATCGGCAACGCCATCATCATGGCGGCCAAGGAAGCGCGCGCCGCGCTCCTCGAAGTCGCAGCGGAGGAACTCGAAGTCGCCGCCGGCGACCTCGACCTCGACGGCAAGGGCAGCATCCACGTCAAGGGCGCGCCATCGAAATCGATCCCCGAGCGCTCGTATCCCGAGCCCGAGACCGGCAAGATGTCGCCCGCCGACGACTATGCCCACGCCTGCACGGTGGCCGACGTGGAGGTCGACACCGAGACCGGTGAGGTGACGGTGCTGTCGCTGAAGAGCGCTTACGAGGTCGGGCGCGCGCTCAACCCCAAGATGGTCGAGCAGCAGATCATCGGCGGTTCGTGGATGGGAATCAGCCACGCGCTCTACGAGACGACCGAGCCGTACTACCCGGATCGCTCGCACGGGCCGGTGGACTTCAACGAATACCTCATGCCGGGGCCTGGCGACCTGCCGGCCTTCGAGGGTGTGATCCTCGAACGGCCGGCGCCGAGCGGACCCTACGGCGCCAAGGGCGTGGGCGAGATGACGGCCAACGCGCCGATTCCCGCGATCGCCAACGCCATCTTCGACGCGGTCGGCGTGCGCGTCGACTCCCTGCCAATCACGCCGGAGAAAGTTCTCCGGGGAATACTCGCACAGAACGCCAGCCAGTGAAGGAAGGACGAATGCTGAAGGTGCTGTCGCTGATGAAGCGCAAGGAAGGCATGAGCTACGAGGAATTCCGCAACTGGGCGCTGAACGAGCACCCGAAGCTGGCGGTCAGGATTCCCGGCATGCGCGGCTACCGCATGAACGTGCCGCTCAAGGAAACGCCTGACTCCCCTTACGACTGCATCAGCGAGATGTGGTGGGACTCGGACGAGGCGCGGCTTGCCGGCTTCGGCACCGAGGAAGGCAAGGCTGCCGGCGCCGATGCCGCCGCGCACGCCTCCAGCCGCTACCACTATATGGCGGAGGAGAAGGTGTTCATTTGAGGGTTTGGCCCCTTTCTTCTGGTTGTCATCCCCGCGAAAGCGGGGATCCAGTAGCCACTACCGGTGCGAAACAAGACACGACGTCGTTTACTGGATGCCCGGTCGCCGCCGGGCATGACAATGGTGGGGATTGTTCAG
>CAZXKZ010000106.1:0-7273 GCA_964641825.1 uncultured Bauldia sp. | reverse complement strand
ATGCAGGCATCGATGGCATGATCCCGGTCACCACTTTCGCCGCGCCTGACGACCTCGCTACCGCGCTCCGCGGTGCGGACTATGTCGCCGACGAGGGACTCGCCGTCGCGGCGTATCTTGCGCTGGCGATGGGCAAGCCGCTGCTGGTCGAGGGCGTGCCGGGCGTCGGCAAGACGGAGGCGGCAAAGGCGCTGGCGAAGGCGCTCGGCCGCGACCTCCTCCGCCTGCAGTGCTACGAGGGCATCGACGCGGCGCAGGCGCTCTACGAATGGAACCACGCGCGCCAGCTTCTCGCCATCCGCCAGGCCGAGGCAAGCGGCGGCGCGCCTGACCTCTACTCCGAGACGTTCCTGATCGAGCGGCCGCTGCTGAAGACGCTGCGCAACGCCGAGCGCACGGTACTGCTCATCGACGAGATCGACCGCGCCGACGACGAGTTCGAGGCGTTCCTGCTTGAGTTCCTCGCCGACTACGAAATCACGATTCCCGAGATCGGCACCGTGAGGGCGGCCTCGCCGCCGGTCGTGGTGCTCACCTCCAACCGCACGCGCGAGCTCCACGAGGCGCTTCGCCGCCGCTGCACCTACCACTGGATTCCCTACCCCGACCCGGCGCGCGAGGCGGAAATCATCATGCTGCGCGCCGGCGAGGTGGCGGAGGAAACGGCACGCGCTGTCGTACGGGCCGTGAACGGGCTCCGGCGCCTGCCGCTCGTCAAGGCGCCGGGCATCGCGGAGGCAGTCGACTGGGCACGAGCGACGCAAATCCTCGACCACGGCCGCGGCGACTGGCCGGCGGCAATGAAACGCTCGATCGGGCAGGCGCTCAAGGACGAGGAGGACCTCGAACTCGTCGCCGGCAAGCTCAACGAGCTCATCGGGAAATGAAACCCGCGCGACCGCTGCCGGCCGGCGTGAGACCGCTCACCGGCTTCTCGCGCGCGCTCCACGACCACGGCTTTGCGGTGGCGACCGAGCAGACGGTGGCGTTCCTGCAGGCGGTGTCGCTGCTCGGGCCGCGCAGCCTCGGTGATATCTATCAGGCGGCCCGCGCGATGCTCGCCCCTCCTCCCGAACGGCTCGACGAATTCGACGCGCTGTTCGACGCCTTCTTCCGTGACGGCGTGGCAGCAATCGCCGAGGCGACCGGCGACGGCGACGAGACGACCGCGGCGGAATCAGGATCCTCGGAGCTGGCACCTGCCGATGCTGAGCGTGGAACCGAGTCGGGCGAAACTGCGACGGCGGCAGAATCGCTTGCGACCCGCCGCTTCGCGGAAATGGCGCCCAAGCAGCGGCTCCGCATCATGCAGCGCCGGCTGAGCCGCGTAGCACCGCGCCGGCGCGGGTTCCGGCGCATGGAGGCAGCGGCCGGAGACCAACCCGACCTCCGGCGCAGCATCACACGCATGATGCGCGGCGTCTCGCCGCTCCCGGTTTGGACGCAAAGGCGGGAGAAACAGCGCCGCGTGCTGCTTCTCGTTGACGTATCGGGCTCGATGAAGGCGCACACGGACGACGCCATGCGCTTCGCCCATGCGCTGACGCAGACGCTGCCGGCAGTGGAGACATTCTCGTTCGGCACGCGGCTCACGCGGTTGACGTCGTCGCTCCGCCACAAGGACATCGGCCGCGCGCTTGCGGAGGTGGCGCCAGCCGTCGCCGACTGGGGCGGCGGCACGCGCATCGCGGACTCCATCGCGGCGTTTCTCGCGATCCCGCGGTTCTCGCGCGCCTCCCGCGGCGCATTGGTCGTTGTGCTGTCGGACGGGCTGGAACGCGGCGATCCCGAGGCGATGGCGCATGCAGTGCGAAGGCTGGCGGCACGTTCGTGGCGTATGGCGTGGCTCACGCCGCTCGCCGCTGACCCTGCGTTCAGCCCCGACACCGCCGGACTGCGGGCGATCCTGAGCATCATCGACCATCTCGGCGACGGGAGCGGGATCGCGCCGCTCGCAGCATTCATGGAAGGCTCGGCCGGTCTCGGCCGCAAGCTCCCGGCGCCGGGCCGGGCTGGCGGCAAAACGGGAGGACTGCGGAATGGCAACGTCGGTCGTCGACGCGCACCATCACATCTGGCAGCAGGATGACCTTCCCTGGTTGAAAGGCCCGATGCTGCCACGCATCTTCGGGCCTTACGAACCGATCCGCCGCGACTATCCGATCTCCGAGTACCTCGCCGACATCGCCGGAAGCGGCGTGATGAAGTCGGTCTACGTGCAGGCCAACTGGGCGCGGGAAAATGCCGAAGCGGAGGTTGCCTGGGTGCAGAAGACGGCGGACGAGACAGGCTGGCCGCACGCCATCGTCGGCTATGCCGATCTCCTCGCCGGCGACGTGCGCTTGGCGCTCGACCGGCTGAAGACATATCCGCTGCTCCGCGGCATCCGCATGCAGCTCCACTGGCACGACAACCCGCAATATCGCTTCGCGAAGCATGCCGACGTTGCCGACGACCCGACGTTTCGCCGGAACTTTGCAGCCCTGTCCGACTACGGCCTGACGTTCGACCTGCAGGTATTCGCGCCGCAGATGGCGGGCGCGGCGCGGCTCGCCGCCGACTTCCCGGAAACGACGTTCATCCTCCAGCATGCGGGCATGCTCGAAGATCTGTCCGACGAAGGTTGGGCCGAGTGGCGGCAAGCGATGAGGCTGCTCGCGGCCCAGCCCAACGTTGTCTCGAAACTCTCCGGCCTCGGCACCTTCATCCATCGCAACGACCCCGCGCACATCGCCGCCATCGTGCGCGACACCGCTGCGATGTTCGGCGCCGATCGTTGCCTCTACGGCTCCAACTTCCCGATCGAGAAGCTGTGGACAGACTACGACGCGCTGATCGACGCCTACCGCGCGGCGGTAGCGGCATATCCGGCCGCCGATCAGGCCGCGATCATGGGCGGTACCGCCGAGCGTGTGTATAGGATTTAGGGCATCCCTTTGCCGCTCAGCGCGTGATGTCATCCTCGCGAAAGCGAGGATCCAGCAATCGTGCTGTCGCCGATTTTGCCGAATGCCCGCTTTCGCGGGCATGACACCGAGGGAATTCACGGGAATCGCGTTGACAATCATACGGCGTCCCTTATACTTAAGTGTATGCTTAACTATCAGGACGGCCTCACCGCGACCTTCCACGCTCTCGCCGATCCCGGGCGCCGCGCGATGATCGAGCGGCTCTGCCGGGGGCCTGCGTCGGTGAGCGAGCTCGCCAAGCCGTTCAAAATGTCGCTGCCGGCCGTCGTGCAGCACATCCAGATTCTGGAAACGAGCGGCCTCATCAGAACCGAGAAGATAGGACGCGTACGCACCTGCAGGATCGAGCCAAAGGCGCTGCAGGCCGTCGAGCAATGGGTCAACGAGCGACGCGCGCTATGGGAGCGCCGCCTCGACAGGCTCGGCACGCTTCTCGCCAACACAGATGACGATATCGAGAAAGGAAAACGAAAATGAGCAAGCGCTCCGCAACACACGCCACGTTCACCATCGAGCGCGTCTACGACGCAACGCCAGCGCGCGTGTTCGCCGCCTATGCCGATCCGAAGCTGAAGGCGCAATGGTTCAACGGTCCGGAGGAATGGGGGCCGGATGAGCACAGCATGGACTTCCGTGTCGGCGGTCGCGAGACCAGCGTCGGCGGCCCGAAGGGCGGCCCGGTGCACGCCATGAACGGCATCTATCAGGACATCGTACCGAACGAGCGCATCGTCATGACCTACGACATGACGCTCGACGGCGTCCGCATTTCGGTGTCGCTCGGCACCACGGAACTTCGGCCGGAGGGGAGCCGCACCCGCCTCGTCTATACCGAGCAGGGCGTCTACCTCGACGGCTTCGACGACGCCGGTGGGCGCGAGCACGGCACAAGGGAACTTCTCGACGCCCTCGGCAGGTTTCTTACCGGCCGGAAGGCCGCCTGACGAAGCCTCACGCGAAAGATCAATGTCCATGTCCAAACTCATCCTCTGGAACATGATTTCGCTCGACGGCTACTTCACGCGGCCGGACGGCGGGATCGACTGGTTCGTCTTCGACGACGAGCTGGAGAAATACATCCTCACCACGCAGATGGAGGTCAGCCAACTGCTATTCGGCCGGCGCACCTACGAAGGCATGGCTGCCTACTGGACGACTGCGGAAGGGACGATCGCCGGCTTCATGAACAGCGTGAAGAAGACAGTCTTTTCCCGCACCCTGCGCTCGGCCGACTGGAACAACAGCCGGGTGGCAAAGGACGACGTCGCAACCGAAGTCAGCCGGCTGAAGGCGCAGGCGGATACCGACATCTTCACTTTCGGCAGCGCCGATTTCTCGGCAACGCTCATTCGCGAACGGCTGGTCGACGAATACCGGTTCGGCATCAATCCGGTCATTCTCGGAAAGGGCATTCCCTTCTTCAAAGACCAGGGAGAGCAGAAGCTCAAGGTTGTGTGGTCGCAAACGCTGTCGTCCGGTGTGGTTATCGTCCACTACCAGCCGGCGTAGACGCGGTTTGGTTCAAAACGACATCACAGTCGCGAACCGGCGCCGTCGATCCACGTCTCCGCAACGCGAAGGTCATCATCGAGGAGCACGAGGCTGGCGCGGTAGCCCGGCGCAATGCGGCCCAACACATCGCCGAGACCGAGAAACTCTGCGGGCGCGCGCGACGCCATGTGGAGCGCAGCCTCGAGCGGCACACCGAGATGTTCGATGGCGTTGCGGACCGCAGTCGCCATATCGAGGTGAGCACCGGCGAGCGTGCCGTCGGCGTGGGTGAGCCTGCCATTGGTGAGCGTGATCTCCCTCCCCTGGAGCGTGAAGCGCCCTTCGGAGGAACCTACCGTCGGCATCGCATCGCTGGTGAGGATCATCCGTTCGTAGCCGCGCGCCGCAATCGCGGCGCGCAGGCTCGGCGCGGAGACATGGACGAGATCGACGATCATGCTCGCCCACGCCGCCGGATCGTCCATCGCCGCACCAACCGGCCCAGGCTCGCGGCCCGTCAGCGGCGGCATGGCGTTGTAGAGGTGGGTGAAGCCGGACAGGCCGGCGGCGCGCGCCGCAACGATGGCATCGTACGATGCCGCCGTGTGGCCGGCCGAAAGGACGCAGCCCGCGGCGGCGAGCCGCGCGATAACCACCACCGGCACCTTTTCGGGCGCGACCGTCATTAACATCCTGCCGCTGGCGAGCGATGTCACAATCCCGATGTCTTCGTCCTCGACCGGTCGCATGAGAGCCGGGTCGTGGATGCCCTTGCGCTCCGGATTGAGAAACGGTCCCTCGAGATGGATGCCGAGCACGCCCGGCACACCCGCGGCAATCGCCGCACCGGCGACGGCCACAGCCTCGGCCATGACCGGACGGGTGTCAGTGATAAGCGTAGGCAGGAAGCCGGTGACGCCGAAGCGCCGGTGGGCGGCGCCGATGGCGGCGATGGCGTCCGGAGTGCGGTGATCGTTGAACAGAACCCCGCCGCCGCCGTTCACCTGAATGTCGATAAAGCCCGGCGCCAGCAACCCTTCGACCCTGCGCGTGCGCACGGTATCGGGAACGTCGCGGTCAGGCACCACCGCGACGATGCGTGCGCCATCGACGATGACGGCGCGCCCTTCGTGCAGTTGTGCGCCGTCGAAGACGCGGGCACCGACGAAGGCCGTGGCGCTCATTGCGTCTCCGTGACCTTGCTGAGGTGCGGAGGCCGGTCGGGATCGCGCCCGCGCGCGCGGGCGATTTGTTCGGCGAGCGGATAGAAGCTCTGGACAAGCGCGATCGGCTGCGCGAACGGATCGACCGACTTGGCGCCCGGCAGCGCCAACGCGCCCTCGATCTCCGCTGGGCCTGCCGACACCACCGGAACGCCGCGCGCCACCAGCTCGCGGCCAAGCTCCGCGATGCCGGCCAGCGAAGCATCGCGCTGGCTGAAGATCAGCACTGGGAAATCCGGCGCCGCCAGCGCCAGCGGGCCGTGCTTCAGCTCGGCCGCCGACAGCGCCTCCGCATGGATGCCGCAGGTTTCCTTCAGCTTGAGGGCCGCTTCCTGCGCCGCCGCAAAACCCGGCCCGCGCCCGACGACGTAGAGGCTTCGCGCGGAGAGCACGGAGAGCGCCGCACGCCAATCACGGGTGAGCGCATCGTCCAGCGTATCGGGCAGACTGCGCACCGCGCGGTCGAGCAGTGGATCGCCGCTCACGCTCGCAGCAAGCTGCAGGAGCGCGGCGAGCGAGGCGATATAGGACTTGGTGGCAGCGACGGACTGTTCCGAGCCGGCGTGCATGGGCAGCACGACCTCGCACAGGGAAGCCAGCGGCGACGATGTATCGTTGACGATCGCCACGGTGAGCGCGCCATCGGCGCGCGCGGCCCGCGCGAGCGCGAGAAGGTCGGGGCTCCTGCCGGACTGGGAGACGGCGAGGAACAGCGCGCCCCGCATGCTGAGCCGCTGGCGATAGACCGAGCTGATCGACGGGCCGACAGAGGCCACGACCACACCAAGGCGTATCTCGCAGAGATACTTGGCATACGTGGCGGCGCTATCCGACGAGCCGCGCGCGCACGTGACCACGAAAACGGGCGGCCGCGCCCGCAGCCGGCCGGCAAGCCCTTGGCAGGCAGCGGCGTTCTCTCCGATCAGGCGGGCCACGACCTCGGGCGCCTCCGCCGTCTCGCGGAGCATCATGGACGTGGGGCTTGTGGGCGGCGCTTGTTCGGCAGGCACGAGCGTGAATCCGGAAGGTACGAAGGATGCGCCATAGGCGTCGTGGGCCGTGGTGGTGTCAAGATACGGCGGACGGCGACAGTTGCTGCTATCCTGCGATCTTCCGCACAACAGCAGAGCCGGAGAACGCCCCGTGACCGACTTCCCCAGTTTCGACCTTTCCGGAAAGACGGCGATCGTGACCGGCGCCGGGCGCGGCCTCGGCCGCGCGATCGCGCTGGCGCTTGCCAATGCCGGCGCCGACGTCGCCCTCGGACTGCGGGATGTGAACAACGCCAGCGATCTCGTGGAGGAAATCAGGAGCCTCGGCCGCCGCGCGCTGCCGCTGCAGATGAACGTTAGGCGCCTCGACGAAGCCTATGCGGCGATTGACGAAACCATCGCCCAGCTCGGTCAGATCGACATCCTCGTCAACAACGCGGGCGGAGGAGTGATGTCGGCGATCGAGGACACCACGGAGGAACAATTCGACCAGGTGGTCGGCATCAACGTAAAGGCCAGCTTTTTCGTGGCGCAGCGCGTGGCACGCCACATGATCGCGCGCGGCGGCGGTGGCCGGATCGTCAACATGGGCTCGCAG
>CAZXKZ010000105.1:7101-8688 GCA_964641825.1 uncultured Bauldia sp. | reverse complement strand
ATGCCGAGCGGAAAGGCACCGCCATAGTCGCCTATGGCGACCGCTCCGCAGCCGACGAGTACCAACACGGCGGTGCCGATGAGCTCCGCGAGATATTTCTTGATCATGCCGTCCATTGCGTTGTCTCCCCGCGATCCGAATCGCGAGTTCGGATTATGACATAGCCTCGGCCCGCTTCACGTTCGGATGCGGCTGGCGGGGGAGCGCCGCGGATGCTTGAATGGCACCCGCTCCGTAGGCTCGGGGGGCCGATGGGAGGCACTATGCGGCGACATTCTGCGATGCCCGCGGAACGCACGATTCCGGCGAATGGACGGCTCTGCCGCGCCGCAGCGCCATCCGGACCGGCGCCCGGCGCGCGCGGGAAGGCCGCGACGTGACCGCCGAACGGGATTTCCTCGCCTTCCTTCTCGGTGTGGTTGTGGGCGTTGTGGTGTGGCTCTTCTCGCAATCCCTGACCGGACGCGCAGAGCCCTGGGACGGCAACGTGCTCGCCTACCTGTCGCTCCTGTTCGGTGCCGGTCTTCTTGCGTCGCTCGCCATCAGGCCGCACTGGTGGATGCCCTATCTGGGCGTGCTCGCCGGTCAGGTCGGGTACGGCGTTGCGCCCGTCATCGCCTGTCTCTTCGGAGGCTCGTGCAGCGAGACGGCCAACCTGTTGCCGATCGGAGCGGTGGCGCTTCTGTTCTATTCGCTCCCCACTCTTTTCGGCAGCGTGCTGGTTCACGTCGCACGGCGCTAGATGCGCCGCTACCAGTCGCGCGAGTCGCGCTTGGTCTTCATTACGCCCTTCACCATCTTGCCGAAGCCGCGGGCGCGGGCTCGACGCTGCCAGATGGACTCCGAGTTGCGGACATCCTCGCGAGCGAGCTTGCGATAGCGCTGAAGCCGCTCGGCCTCCAGTTCGCCCGCGGCGATGGCGGCCTGAATAGCGCAGCCCGGCTCGTTTCGATGCTGGCAGTCGGTGAAGCGGCACTGCGCGGCGAGCGCGACGATATCCGCGAACACCTCGTCGATGCCATCGGCGGCGTCGGCGAGTTGCAGCTCGCGCATGCCGGGGGTGTCGAGGAGCCAGCCGCCGGCGGCGAGCCGATGCATCGACCGCGCAGTGGTGGTATGGCGGCCGTGGGCATCGTCTTCGCGGATGGGATTGGTCGCCTGCGCCGCATCCGCCACGAGCGTGTTGACCAGTGTCGACTTGCCGACACCCGACGAGCCGACCAGCGCAACCGTCTGCCCGACACCGCACCACGGAGCGAGCACCGACGCCGCCACGCTGTCGCGTGCATCGAGGACCTCCACGAGCAGGCCTGGCATGAGCCGCTCGGCCTGCGAACGATAGTCCGTCGTGTCATCCACCAGATCGGCCTTGGTGATGACGACCACCGGCGTGACTTCGGCCTCGCGCGCGAGCGCCAGATAGCGTTCGAGCCGCGCGACATTGAAATCCTGATTGCACGAGGTGACGATGAACAGCGTATCGACGTTGGCCGCGATCACCTGGATGCGGTGCTCCATGCCGGCCGCTTTCCGCCTGAACAGGCTCCTGCGGTCCAGAATCCGGCGCGGAAGATGCGTCGCCGCGTC
>CAZXKZ010000105.1:0-7091 GCA_964641825.1 uncultured Bauldia sp. | reverse complement strand
ACGGAGTCATTGTTCGCCCTGGCCAACGGGCACATCGGCTTCCGCGGCACCTTGGAGGAAGGGGTTCCCAGGGCTCGACCAGGCACCTATCTCAACGGCTTCTTCGAGGAACGTCCGCTACCACATCCGGAGGCGGGCTACGGCTTTCCCGAGTCCGGTCAGACCGTGGTCAACGTCGCCGACGGCAAGTTGATCCTCGCTGTCCTGTACACGCAGCGGCGGCACGCGGCCTGAGAAATCGGTGCCGATCACGTCGGCGCCGTTGCGGTGCACGGCAACGACGCGCACCGGCATGAGGGCGTTCATGTCATCGAGGGAAACCTGAGATGCAAAGTGCTGCGACCAGCCCAGCGGGGCGAGGTGCGAAAAGTCTGTATTCATTGCTTTCGACCGTCTGACGGCCCCGGAACGGGGCGAACGACAACGCGCTCGGGGTCAGCCGAGCGGGCGAGCATCAGGGCGTCGGTCGAGGTCCTTGCCGGGACGGTACGCCGGCCTTCCGCAGGCGAACCGTCAGGCGGCGATTGCCTCGCCGGCCCGGAAGCAAACAATGGCGGTCATAAATCTGCTCCTCTGCGGGGTGGCGGTCAGCACCTTCTCATAGGCCTGCCGCCACCGGGAGGCAAGCGGCCTTACTGGATCGAATACTGGGCGTCGAGGTCAGTGCATTCGGAAATGGCGCAGGATTTCCCTCCAGCCTCCTCGCATTTCCGCAAGGCGGAGTTGCTGGCGACGTTCTTGGTCCAGGTATTGGAAAGCCCGAACATTCGCCCTTCGTACGTGTTGCCGCTGCTGTCCTTCGCCGTGCAGGCCCAGTTGAAGGCCAACGCGGGCGATGCGGCCAGCATCGACCCGGATACCGCAAGGACAGCCAAAATGATCGTTCCGGGGCGAGCCATGATCCTTCTCCGCAACTAGCGATTCGAATCCTCGGGTGCGACCTTAGACGAACTCCGGACCCGCCCGAACGCAATTCTGGCTGACGGCCTTCACCGCGACGGCGACGGCGCGTAAGCTGCGGCAACGCCTACGGAGGTCTTTCATGGTCGCGCGTTTCACTCTTCCGGCTCCGGCCGCTCTTTTCGGCGCCGTCCTGGCGGCGGCCACGGCTGCCGAGGCCGCAAGTTTCGATTGCAGCAAAGCCGCAGCGCCCGACGAGATCGCCATCTGCGCGGATCCCGCGGTCTCGAACCTTGATACGGTGATGGCGACGCTCTACGGAGTGCGCATGGAAATCCCCATGCTCATGGGCGCGCGCGGCGCAGCGCAGGACGAGCAGCAGGCATTCCTGAGCCAGCGCGCCACCTGCGGCAGCGACACGGCCTGCCTGACCAACGCCTACAACGCACGCATCGCCACGCTTCAGCAGACCATCTCGGACGCGATGAAAGACTATTGCGTGAAGCTCGGCATCTGCTGACCGCATCCGGCACGACGTAGCATCCTTCATGTCCGCAGCAGCAGAACCGGAGCCGCGACCAGCGCCGCCGGGCTCGGTCGTCCAGCCGATCGTCTCAGGCGTGCTTGCGGCCGTCGTCGGCTTTGCCGGCGCGTTCGCCATCGTGCTCGCCGGATTCGCTGCCATCGGCGCCTCGCCGCGTGAGGCGGCGTCGGGTCTGTTCGCGATCTCGCTGGTCATGGGGCTAATCGGGATCGCGCTCAGCCTGCACTCGCGCATGCCGGTCACCGTCGCATGGTCGACGCCGGGATCGGCCCTCCTCATCGCAACGGGCCTGCCCGACGGAGGCTACCCGGCGGCCATTGGTGCATTCCTCGTCGCAGCCGTCCTCATCATCATCGCCGGGATCTGGCGGCAGTTCGGGCGCGCCGTGGCGGCCATTCCGATGCCGCTGGCGTCCGCCATGCTGGCCGGCATCCTGCTCGGCATCTGTCTCGCCCCGGTCCGCGCGGTGGCAGCGCTGCCCGCGCTGGCGCTCCCCATCATCATCGCCTGGGCGCTGGCATTCCGCTTCGCACGCGCCTACGCCGTGCCCATTGCGGTGGCGGTGGCTGCTATCGTCATTCTCGCGGCGACCGACGTACCGCCGGCCGCCCTCGCCGCACTCCGCCCGGAGCCGGTCTTCGTCCTCCCAGCCTTCAACCTGAACGCCATGATCGGCGTCGGCGTGCCGCTGTTCATCGTGACGATGGCCTCGCAGAACGTGCCCGGCCTCGCCGTCATGCGCGCCAACGGCTATGTGCCAGACGTGCGCCCGATATT
The DNA here is from genome assembly GCA_964641825.1 of uncultured Bauldia sp. Taxonomy (GTDB): domain Bacteria; phylum Pseudomonadota; class Alphaproteobacteria; order Rhizobiales; family Kaistiaceae; genus DASZQY01. Next base: position 4,870 of record CAZXKZ010000105.1, on the reverse strand, counting down.
CATCACGACAGGCATCGGGAGCATCCTCACTGCATTCTTCGGCGGCCACTCGCTCAACCTCGCGGCGATCACCGCTGCCCTCTGCGCGGGACCGGAGGCGCACCCGGACCCGGCGAAGCGATGGATCGCGTCGGTCGCCTGCGGCGCGGCGTATATCGGCCTCGCATTCGCGGCAGGTTTCGCGACGGCATTCGTCACCGCCTCGCCGCCGCTGCTCATCGAAACCGTAGCGGGGCTGGCGCTTCTCGGCACGCTGGGGACCGCGCTGGTCTCCTCGCTGTCACACGACCGGGACCGCCTGCCGGCGATCGTGACGTTCGTGACCACTGCTTCCGGCGTCAGCTTCTTCGGGATCGGCGCTGCCTTCTGGGGCCTTGTCGCGGGCGGCGCGCTCATGCTCACGGTGAACTGGCGGCGATAGGCCGGTCAGTCGAAGATCAGCACCACGAAGACGACGAACAGCGCCAGGTGCACCATGCCCTGGAGCATGTTGGTGCGCGCGCCGCTGAACGTCAGCGACGCGACGAACAGGGTGAGCGCGAGCAGGATCATCTCGCTCGACGCGACCGCCAGCATGACATCGAGGCCGGTGAGGAGGCCGACGATGAGAACCGCAGGCACGGTCAGCCCGATGGTGGCCAGCGCCGAGCCGAGGCAGACGTTCACGGCGCGCTGGAGCTGGTTGCGGTAGGCGGCCTCGAGCGCCGCGAACCCTTCCGGCGCCAGCACCAGCACCGCCACGAGCAGGCCGCCCAGCGCGGTCGGCGCGTGGCTTTCCTCAAGGCCGTGATCGACGATGACGGCGAGCTTCTCGGAGAGGAGCACGATCGGGATGAGCAGCAGGATGAGCACCGCGCCGTGGTAGACGGCCCCACGTCCGTCGCGCAGCCGGTGCGGCGACGGTGCCGGCATAGCCGCGGCGTGACCCTCTCCATTCTCGACGAAATACTGGCGGTGGCGGCCCGTCTGGATGGCGAGGAACGTGCCGTAGAGGACCAGCGCGACGCCGCAGAAGATGACCGCCTCGGGGATGGACAGGCCGACGCCCGAACCGGAACTGGTGAAGCGCGGAAGGATCAGCGACACGACCGTGAGCGGAACCAGCACGCTGAGGAACGCCTGCGCGCCCTGAAGGTTGAACGATTGCTCGCCATGCCTAAGGCCGCCGATGAGAAGGGACAGCCCGACGACGAGGTTGAGCACGATCATCACGACCGAAAACATGGAGTCCCGCGCCAGCTCCGGGTCGGGATCCGTGTTCAGCATCATCGCCGTGATGACGGAGATCTCGATGCTGATGACGGCAATCGTCAGGATCAGCGTGCCGTAGGGCTCTCCCAGAATCTCGGCAAGGTGATCGGCATGGCGGACGGCCGCGAAGGAGGCCCACAGCATCGCCACGAAAATCCAGAGGAGCAGCGCCCAGACCTTCAGCGGATCGCCGAGATCGACAAACCAGCCGCTGCCGACGGTGTAGAAGATCGCGGCCGACAGCAGCACCGCCAGGAGGGCAATCTCTGAGCGCGCGGTGGCAAGCATGCGATTGTTCGACCGCCCCGGAATCGGTAGTGCCCGTGCAGCTCCGCCTTTACTGCCCCGCCCTGCAGGCGGCAATCGGCAACGCGCCCACCAGCCGGGCGTGCTTGTCGGCGTCGAGCTTGCCGAAGATGTCGGGCTTGTGCACGAGTGTGCAGTTCGGGTTGAGCGTTCCGGTCTGGCAGTAGCCGTCGCCCTCGATGGTGGTCTGGAACTCGCCCGCGCTCACCGACGTGATCTTCGCAAGGTCGATGCGGGCGAAAAGCGCCTTGCCGTCGCGCACCATTGCAGGCGGGCCGGCAAGCTGGATCTCGAAATCGCAATCGTCGATGGCGGTCACCGTGAAGGTGACGTCGTAGGTCTTGCCGCCTCCTTCGCCGTGGCCGACGAAGACCCCGGGAGAGTCGGAGGCCTTGTGCCAGGTGAGGTGCGTCTTGCCGCGATCCAGAACTGCATCGCCCGACAGGCCGAGGAACGCGTAGGCAACCGCCTCCTCCGGCGTTTCGGCGCGGGCGGCTGGCGTCGCCGCCGCGAGGATCGCGATCGCCGCAAGGGACAGGAATACCGGTTTCATGCTCGTTCCATGCCGTGACTGACGCCCTGCCGCCAGTCTAGCGCATCCCGCGCCGGCGGTCTTGCCACCCCCTGCCCCTTCGCGGCAAAACCCCGCCCGCCATGCTTCATGTCAACGACATCACCTACCGGATCGGCGACCGGCTCCTGCTGGAGCACGCGACCGTCGCGGTGCCGGCCGGCGCGAAGGCCGGCCTCGTCGGCCGCAATGGCTCCGGCAAGACGACGCTGTTCCGTCTCATCGCGGGCGAGGCAGGCGCCGAAACCGGCTCGGTCGGGATGCCGCGGAACTGGCGCGTCGGCCAGGTGGCGCAGGAGGCGCCGGGGAGCGACGATACGCTGATCGAGGTGGTGCTGGCCGCGGACCGCGAGCGGTCGGCGCTCCTGGCCGAGGCGGAGACGGCGGACGATCCCCACCGTATCGCCGAGGTGCACACGCGGCTCGCCGACATCGACGCGCATTCGGCGGAGGCGCGCGCAGCAGCGATCCTCGCCGGCCTCGGCTTCGACGAAGCGACCCAGCGCGGCCCCTGCTCCGCCCTGTCGGGCGGCTGGCGCATGCGCGTGGCGCTGGCGGCAACGCTGTTCTCGGAGCCGGACCTCCTGCTCCTCGACGAGCCCACCAATTATCTCGATCTGGAAGGTACGGTGTGGCTGGAGAATTTCGTTGCCCGCTATCCGTACACGGTGGTCATCATCAGCCACGACCGCGACCTGCTCAACCGCGCGGTCGACTCGATCGTCCACCTCGAGAACGGCAAGCTGACGCTCTATCGCGGCAACTATGACCAGTTCGACCGGCAGCGGCGCGAGCGGCTGGCGCTGCAGCTCAAGGCGAAAAAGAAGCAGGACGAGCAGCGCAAGCACATGCAGGCGTTCGTCGACCGCTTCCGCTACAAGGCCTCCAAGGCGCGGCAGGCGCAATCGCGGCTGAAGATGCTGGAGCGGATGGAGCCGATTACGGCGCTCAGCGAGGAGTCGGTCGTCCCGTTCCAGTTTCCGGAGCCGGCGAAACCTGCACAGCCGCCGATCTTCCAGACGGAGCAGGCCAGCGTCGGCTATGCGCCGGGTGCGCCGGTGCTTTCAGGGCTCAACATCCGCATCGACGATGACGACCGGATCGGGCTTCTCGGCGCGAACGGCAACGGCAAGTCGACGCTCGCCAAGCTGATCGCCGGAAGGCTTCAGCACGACGGGGGCCGCGTCCGCCGGCTCCATCGGCTCGACATCGCCTATTTCGCGCAGCACCAGCTTGACGAATTGAACCCCGCGGCATCGGCGTACGATCATGTGCGCGAGCGCATGCCGGACGCGACCGAAGCACAGGTGCGGGCGCGCACGGGCGCGATGGGTTTCGCGCGATCCAAGATGGACACGCCAGCGCGCGACCTCTCCGGCGGCGAGAAGGCGCGACTCCTGCTCGGCCTTGCGACCTTCTCGGGGCCCAACCTGATGATCCTCGACGAGCCCACCAACCATCTCGACATCGACAGCCGCGAGGCGCTGGTGCAGTCGCTCGCCGAATACTCCGGTGCTGTGATCCTCATCAGCCACGACCGGCATCTGGTCGAGGCGTCCGTGGATCGCCTCTGGCTGGTGGCGGACGGCACGGTCGCCCCGTTCGAGGGCGACATGAGCGACTATCGCACGCTGGTGCTGGACCAGCGCGGCGGCTCCGGAACGACCGCGGCTCGCAAGCAGCAATCCGAGGCGCAGGAGCGCAGGCGGAACGCGGCCAAGCGGCGCGAGGAGACGGCACCGCTGCGCAAACGCGTCAGGGAGATCGAGGCGGCCATCGAGCGCGTGCAGGCCGAGATCCGCAATCTCGACACAAGCCTCGCGGACCCGGCCCTCTACCAGCGGCCCGAACGTGCCACGTCGCTCGCCAAGGCACGGGCGGCCGCGGTCAAGGAGCTCGCCGCTGCCGAGGAGCGCTGGCTCGCCGCCAGCGCTGCCGTCGAGGAAGCGACCGGCGGCTAGGCCTTCTTCTCCCAGCGGCCGCGGTCACTCTGCTGCCAGTACGTGGCGTCGTGGCCGTGCGACCGCGCGGCCGTCCATTGCGTCCGCGCACGGTCGACCGCGTCGGGATCATTGCCATCGAAGAGAAGCACGACGCGGTCGTAGCCAGAATAATCGGCGACATCCGCGCCATCGGCCAGGAACCGCACCGTGGCGCCGTTGGGATTCTCGTCGTCGGTTGTCAACCAGACCGGCTGCAGCGCCTCATAGCCGTCCTTGGCGGTGCCGTGGGGCAGGAAACCGTCATCCCGATAGGTCCACAGATGCGCGTCGACGGCGTCGCGGCGCTCCTCGGAACCGAACTGGACGACCACCCGCCAGTTCCGCTCCAGGCACTTCTCCAGGAGGCCGGGAAGCGCCTGTTCCAGCGGCTGACGCTGGAGATGGTAGAACAGGACCTCGGTCACGCCTCGTAATGGTCCCTGACCAGCCGGTCGAGCAGGCGCACGCCGAAGCCCGAGCCCCAGGAGCTGTTGGTGTCGGTCGCGGGCGAGCCCATGCCGGTGCCGGCGATGTCGAGATGCACCCAAGGCGTGTCCTTGACGAAGCGCTTGATGAACTGGGCGCCGGTGATCGATCCGCCGTCGCGGCCGCCGACGTTCTTCATGTCAGCGAAGCGGGACTGGATCATCTTGTCGTAGTCGCGGCCCAGCGGCATGCGCCAGACGTTCTCCCCGGTCGCGGCACCCGCCGCGGAGAGCGCGGCCGCGAGATCGTCGTCGGTCGCGAACATGCCAGCATA
>CAZXKZ010000104.1:5624-9039 GCA_964641825.1 uncultured Bauldia sp. | reverse complement strand
GAGGCCGGTGCCGGACGGCATCGCCGCGGTGATGGCGACGATCTTCTCGTCCTTCTCCGCCGCGCGGACCAGGCTTTCGGCGAACACGCGCGTATAGGCCGGCGCATTGGTGACCGTCTTCGCCTGCTTGCCGGTGATGACGTCGAACTTCGCGACGCCGTGGTACTTGTCGTCGGAGGCCTCGGCCGGGGCGTAGCCCTTGCCCTTCTGCGTGACGACGTGGACGAGGATCGGCCCGTTCCGCATCGCCTTCACGTTCTGCAGCACCGGCAACAGGTGATCGAGGTTGTGACCGTCGATGGGGCCGACGTAGTAGAAGCCGAGCTCCTCGAACATTGTGCCGCCGGTCCAGAACGAGCGCGCGAACTCCTCGGTGAGCTTCGCCTTGTCGCGGAAGAAGCGCGGCAGGAAGCCGAGCGAGCGCTTGGCGAAGGCGCGGAAGCGGCGGTAGGCGCGGCCCGAGACGAGCTTGGCAAGATAGGCCGACATCGCGCCCACCGGCGGCGCGATCGACATATCGTTGTCGTTGAGGATGACGATGAGACGCGATTTCAGGTGGCCGGCGTTGTTCATCGCCTCGTAGGCCATGCCCGCCGACATCGCGCCGTCGCCGATCACCGCGATCACGCGGTTGTCGCGCTCCGCCAGGTCGCGGGCGACGGCCATGCCGAGCCCGGCGGAGATGGACGTGGACGAGTGGGCGGCGCCGAAGGGGTCGTACGCGCTTTCGGCGCGGCGCGTGAAGCCGGAGAGGCCGCCGGGCGCGCGGAGCGTGCGGATGCGGTCGCGCCGGCCGGTGAGGATCTTGTGGGGGTAGGCCTGGTGGCCAACGTCCCAGACCAGGCGGTCACGCGGGGTGTCGAAGACGTAGTGGAGTGCGACGGTGAGCTCGACCACGCCGAGGCCGGCGCCGAGATGCCCGCCGGTGACCGAGACGGCCGAGATGGTTTCCCGGCGAAGTTCGTCGGCAAGCTGCCGGAGATCGGATTGCGGCAGGCGGCGAAGGTCGTCGGGCGAGGCGATCCGGTCGAGGAGAGGGGTGGCGCTGTCGCCCGTCAAGACTGGAGAATCCGTGACTTATCGGAGGATGCCCCAGACTTGCACGCCTGCAATATGGGCGCAATGTGGCCGTTCATTCCGGCAGCGGGATGAACTCCTCCTCGTCGCCGAAAACCTTGTCGAAACGGCCGGCCTTCCAGTCCGCCTTGGCCTGTTCGATACGTTCTTTTGACGATGATACGAAGTTCCACCAGATGTGCCGTGGCCCGTCCATGGGCTCGCCGCCGAGGAGAATCAGGCGGGCCGGCGTTTTCGCCTGGATGGCCATACCCTCGCCAGGCTTGAAGACGATGAGCCGGCCTTCCTCGAAGGTATCGCCGCCGATTTCCACTGTCCCTTCCGCGATATAGACGGAACGTTCCTCGTGGGTGGCATCGAGGGGAAGGGTTGCGCCGGCTTCCATCGCCGCATCGGCGAGGAACATCTCGGTGAAGGTGTCGACCGGCGCGCGTTCGCCGTAGAGCGAGCCCACGGCAAGCCGCAGCCGGATGCCGTCACCCGCGATCACCGGAAGTTCTGTGGCGTCACGATGTGTGAAGCCGGGATCGGCCTCCTCCCGTCTTTTCGGCAGCGCCACCCAGGTCTGGAAGCCGTGGACGCGCCCGCGCTGGCCATACGTCTCCTTCGGCGCGCGTTCCGAATGCGCGATACCCTTGCCGGCCGTCATCCAGTTCACGTCGCCGGGGCGGATGAGCTGCTCGCTGCCCACCGAGTCGCGATGCAGGATGATGCCGTCGAGAAGGTAGGAAACCGTCGCCAGCCCGATGTGCGGATGAGGGCGCACGTCGAACTTCTCGCCGGAGATCAACTCGCCCGGCCCGAACTGGTCGAGGAAGATGAAAGGGCCGACCATCTGGCGCTGTGCCGCCGGCAGTGCCCGGCGGACGGTGAAGGCGCCAATGTCGCGGAGCCGCGGAACGATGATCGTCTCGATGGCATCGGCGGCGGCGATCTCGCCGAGGGCCGGATCGGGCAGCGGCAACGGGCGCATGGGCGGGAACCCCCTGAACGGTGTCAGGAGATGTAGGGCGGATAGCTGCCGCCCGCAAACCGGCCTCAGGGGAGGCGGTGCACGCTGACGATCCGGGCGCCGCCGAGCGGCAGGTCCGCCGCCCAGCCGAACATGTCGATGGCGGCATCGTAGGAGGCAGCCGCGACTGCCTCGCGCGAGACGAGAAGGCCGGCGAGGCCGGGCAGGTGGGCCTGGGTGTAGCCGAAATTCTGGCCGGTGAGCCGCGCCGGGTCGATGGTGGGATCGTAGATCGACACGTCGAATCTGGCATGGATCAGCCGGTTGGCGAGGTCGATCTGCGGGCTCTCGCGGAGATCGTCGCTGCCCGCCTTGAAGGCGAGGCCAACGAGCAGGACCTTCGCACCGGGCGCCAGGCCATCGGCGGCGATGTCGAACAGGAACGACTTGTGGGCGTCGTTCGAGGCGGCGATGGCGTCGATCACCGGACTTTCCTGGCGGAGATCGTCGGCAATCGCGGTGAGCGCGCGGAGGTCCTTCGGCAGGCACGGCCCGCCGAACGCCGGCCCTGGGCGCGTGTAGTAGGGCGAGATGTTGAGCTTGCGGTCGGACACGAAAATCTCGTGCATGCGCGACGCGCTGATGCCGAGCGCCGCGCACAGGCGCCCGATCTCGTTGGCGTAGCTGACCTTGAGGGCGTGCCAGACGTTGTCGACGAACTTGACCAGCTCGGCCTCGCGGATGGTGGTGTTGAAGGTCGGCGCGGCGATATCGCGGTAGAGCTCGGCAAGCTCCGGCGACCCTGCGGCGTCACGCGTGCCGACGACGATCTTGGGCGGGTTGAAATAATCCTCGACGGCGGAGGATTCGCGCAGGAACTCCGGATTGTAGATGAGCGCGACGTTTGCCAGTGGCTCGCCGAGCTCGGCGATGAACACCGGCTCGATCAGCATGTCGACGGAACCGGGGCGCATGGTGCTGCGGTAGACGACCGGCAGCGGCGTGGCGCGCGCTTCGCCGCGGATCGCGCGGGCGAGCTGGCGGGAGGCCTCCAGCACCTGGCTCATGTCATGGGCGCCATCGGGGAGGCCGGGCGTGCCGACGCAGACGAAGACGATGTCGCAGCGCGCCAGCTCGGCATCGGCGGTCTGCGTGAGGTGGAAACGGCCGGCGCGGAGGCCATCGGCCAGCAGCGCCTCCAGGTGCGGCTCGGCGATCGGCGAGCGCCCGGAGACGAGAAGGTCGATCTTGGAGCCGTTCGGCTCGACGCCCAGCACCGTGTGTCCGCCCTTGAGAAGGCAGCCCGCCGAGGTGAGGCCGACATATCCGAGGCCGAGGATCCCGATTTTCACGATAGCTCCTGATGGAAAGGCCGTGCCACCGCCG
>CAZXKZ010000104.1:0-5614 GCA_964641825.1 uncultured Bauldia sp. | reverse complement strand
CGGCTATGCCGGCCCTGTCCCGGTTAGCGGAAGCGGTGCATCGAGGGCAAGGATGGCGGCAAGGGCGCGCTCGGCATTGCGGCCATCGCGGAACGGGAAGGTGGCGCGGGCGCGTTCCCGGTATTGGCCCTGAAGGCCGCCGGCGAGGGCGGCTTCGACGGCGTCGAATGCGGCGTCCTCGTCTTCGGCGACAGGGCCGAAGCCGTCACGGCGGTAGTCGAAATAGCCGGCGCGGCCCATGTGCCCGCCGCCGAAAAACGTCTCGGCGTCGAACTGGTAGTAGACCACCAGCTTCTCGAGGAGGGCGAGGTCGAAGGCCTTGGACGAGTAGTCGGTGACGAACACGGCGCATTTCTGGAACACCGCGTTGATCGAGGCGCCCTCGGAGAAGCGGCGCACGGTGACGACTTCCGGAACGCCGAGGCGATCAAGGTACTGTTCGAGGTTGGGGTGGGGCACGAACACGATCTCGTAGCCGCGCTCTTTCAGCGCGGCGAGCCGCGGCGAACGCAGGAAGCCGGTCCATCGCCGCGCGAACTCGGAGGCGAAGAACGCCGGATCGACGGAGCGCGCGTTGCCGGCGCCGAGGGCGGGGCCGGTGAGAGCGCTCCGCCACGTCGGCATGATGACGACGAAGCGGCGCTCGGTGGAATTGCCGGCGAGCAGCGCGTCGTGGCGCGGCAGGCCGGTGAGCGCGACCTCGCGTCGCGTGAACCTGTAGGACGAGCCGTCGCGCACGATGGCCTCGTATTCGGCCGGTGTCGTCGCGATGAGGCAATCGATGCTCTGCCCGTTCAGCCATGCCGAAGTGTCGTCGCGGGAGATGCCATGGCGGAGGTAGGTGAAACGGTAGCCAAGCAGGTCGCCGAAATAGGGCCGGTCGAGATAGCCGGTGACGTAGTGATCGGCGTAGGACGAGACGAGGTGCGCGGCATTCATCAGCGCCAGCGCATGCTCCGGGTCGTTGAAGGCGATGAGACGGAACCCCTCGGCAGCGAGGCGGCGCCAGTGGGCGCAATCGCGGGCCAGGATGAAGAACGCGTTGATGTCCGGCCGGTGTGCGCGGACGTGGCGGTAAAGGTGCTCGGCGCTGTCGTCGGCCTCGCTGTCGCGGTCTATGAACAGCCACGCATCGCGGAAATCGGCCATGACCCTGGGGCTCCGAGCGAGCGTGCGCAGCATGCGCACCTCTTCCGGCATCGCCGCCTCCGGCACCACACGCGGGCGGAGCGCGGCGCGAATGTCGCCGACCGTGGCGCCATCGCGGAAGCGGCGGTTGCGCACGGACAATATCGCCGGTTTGCCGTTGACCGCGACGTCGAGCCGGCCATCGCCAGAGACCGGCACCCAGTGGATGTGCTCCCAGGCGAAGGCCTCGCCCGCAAAATCCCGCCGCCGCACTTTGGCGACGGCGGGCGCGACCGGGTGGCGGTCGAGGTGGAGGACTGTTGCCGGTTCCGGCGACCGCGTGCACGTGACGACGCGTGCGAGGCCAGCGCGCTCGTCGAAGGCGTCGATCTCGGCGAGCTGGACGGGCGGGTCGGCATCCTTGAAGACGTTGAGGAGACCGACGCGCCATGCGAATGGGAGATCGGTGACGGCGTATTCCATGACCGCGTCGACATCGATCAGGTCGAGAACGGCGCGGACGAGTTCGAGGAACCGGCGCCGGCGATCCTCGCCGAGGAAGGTGAGCACCTCCGGCCGGTCCACGATGTGGTTGAGCTTCCACGACAGGGAATAGAGGACCATGTCCTGGACGAAGCGCGGGATGGGCGTGTCGCGCGCACGCGCCGCTTCGAGCAGGCCGAGATAACCGTAGCGGAGGTGATCGCCGTACCACTCCGGATTGGCCTCGAAGCCGTCGACGATCGAGGAGCCGTCACCGCGCTTGCGGTAGAAGTACCGCGCCTGCGGCAGGAACAGCGCGAGGCCCGGCGGTGCCGCGAGCAGGTAGCGCCCGACGAAATGGGCATCCTCGAAGCCGGGGCGGACGCTGCTGTCGAACGCGAGGCCGGCATCGGCGACGACGGAACGGCGGAAGAAGGCGCTGTTGGTGTTGAGCTGGATGCTGCGGCCGAGCTCCGGGATCGGCACTGCCTGCTCGCCGCGCGCGAAGCGGAAGCGCAGCGGGTGGAGGTCGCGGTCCGATCCGTCCGCGTCCATGTGGAAGATGGTGTTGCAGGAAACCATCATCACGCGGTCGGCGCCGCTCCGCCGGATGGCGTCGGCGACCTCGGCGAAATAGGCGCGGTCGACGAAATCGTCGGCGTCGATGAATGTCAGCCACGGGTGCGTCGCATGCGCGAGGCCGAGATTGCGGGCAGACGCCGGCCCGCCGTTCGACTTGTGCAGGTAGCGGACGTTGTCCGGATGCCGTCGCTGCCACGCCTTGATGATCTTCGCGGAGCCGTCGGTCGAGCCGTCATCGACGGCGATCACTTCGATGTGCGTCTTGAAGTCGAGCGACTGGCCGGTGAGCGAGGCGAAGAACGGATCGAGGTATCTCTCGACGTTGTAGACGGCGGCGATCACGGAGAACCGCATCGCTGGCGACGGCGGCGCCGTCAGGGCCGTGGAGATGTCGTCCTCGGCCGACAGGCGGAGGCGTACCACGCCGCCATCGGTGTAAAGGGCGGCGAAAGCGACAGGCTGGGTCCCTGCAATTGCGCCCGCGGCGATCCTGACCGGACCGGCGGCGCGCTTTCCTCCAGGCCTGCCGTGCTGCGCGGCTAGCACGCGGCCGAAGGCGAACGCGCCGCTGCCGGAGCGGATGGCGATGGTGTAGACGCCGTGCCGAAGCGCCGACAGGTCGAGCGTGCAGGCGTAGCCGCCGCCTGCGGGTAGCAGCGGCACGGTCCGCGCGGCGGCACCGGAGGCATCGACAAGATCGCAGGCGAAGCAGGGCGCCGTGCTCCGGAAGGCGATGCGGAGCGTCCGGCCGTCGAGGACTGCCTGTTCCTCAGCGATGGGCCGCTTCAACCGAGGTCTCCGGGGACTGGTGGCCGCACTTCGTCGCGGCGGCTCCGGGATTGGCGGGACACCGGGACCGGGTCAGGAGCCGGCGGCCGATCCCGCCTGGGCGGAAAGTATCTGCTGATACTCGCGGATCGCAAACGTACGCGAGAGCTGGTTGAGGGTCGCGGTGTAGTCCGGGAAGACATAGGTCGCCAGCTCCCAGGTCTTCTCCATGTGCTCGTCGTCCCACGTATTGGTACCGTGCACGGCGTAGAGATAGAGCTCGGGCATGTCGAGATAGCTGGCTTTGCGCTCGTTGACGAGCTCCTGAACCAGCGGCGTGTCCTCGCGCATTTTCAGCTCGGGATAGCGCGGCATCACGTCCCGCCGGCAGAGCAGCGTGTTCTCGTGGCTCCGGTACTGAAGGATGCCGATCCGCGACCGCCACGGCATCCACATCAGTTCGCGGCACAGGAGGTTGAGGTCGGAGTCGGTGGCCTTGAGCGCGCCCATCTGCGCCTCCAGGCGGGCAGGGTGGGACAGGTCGTCGTCGTCCCATTGGGTGACGTAGTCGCCGTGCGCATGGTCAATCGTCTGATTGCGGAGCGCGCCGAGCGGGTCGGTGACACCCGGCAGGTAGAAGACACGGATGGACGGGTCGTTGAGCCCCGCGACCCAGCGCACGAGGGCGTCGCTGCGGCTGGTATCGAGGAGGATGAGTTCGCGATTGCGCCATGTCTGCCGGCGATAGGCGGCGATGGAGAGCTGTGACTGTGCGAGCCTGTCCTGAGTCACCATCAGGCACGAGATCAGCTCCGCCTGCTGCTCGTCGGCGGAACCGAGCTCGATCGTCGCGTGCCCCGCTACCGTGTTCGAGGGTTGTCCGACGAAGACGGGAACTTCCAGCTTGAAGTTGCTCAGCGCATTGAACTGCATCAGCTGGGGATTGAGCTTGTAGCGCGCCTCAAGCTGGCGAAGCGGTGCGGGCCGCTGCCGCGGCATCGCCGGCGTCCGCGTGCCGGATGGCGGTGTGGTCATGCCCGGCCGCATCGGCTTGGGACTTCCAACATAGAAATGTTGGGGGATTGCCTTTCCGTTCCCCCACAACCGACCGAGCGCGGCATCGAACTCGGGCGGATCGAACTTGCCGCCGCCGCCATTCGGGGTATGCGTCATCTCGCCAAACAGGATGCGGTTCTCGTGCCAATACAAGTCGACGCGCAGGAAAGGAAAATCCTTCCCGAGCTTTTCGGCGGCTGCGATCATCTCCTCGAGACAGGGCGGGCGCGATATGTCGCCGGCCGAGGGTCGCGTGTAGGTAACGTCCAGTCGACGCCACGCCGTATCGAACAGACTGCCGCACAGCCCCTCCGGCCGCCACGCATTCACGCCGACGAGGCCGACCCGCCCGTTGAAGACATAAAAGCGGTAATCATCCGGCGACCGCCCATCGGCCGTCAGCAGTAGCTGCTCGACCAAGATGCGCCGGGGGATATCCTTATACTGGGCCTCGAACGAGACGGTCTCGTACCCTGAAGCGAGCCAAAGGCGCATCAATGCCCGCAGCTCCTCGGCATTGGTTTGGCGCTTGTCCCGAACGATGTGGTTCCAGCCGCTGGCGTGCGCCGCCTTCAAGATGAAGGCGTCCGGCAGGGCCGCGAAATCAAGATCGTCTTCCGAGGCGCATACCTGAAGCTGCGGAACAAGTGCCTGCTCGCCGAGCCGCGCCGCTACATAGCCGCGCACGGCCACCTTGTCCGCGGTCTCCCGATAGATCGGGTCGGTCAACAGATGCTTCCGAGCGGCGATGCGCTCGTTAAACGTCGAAGGGGCGTCGAAATCGAACTCGCGGCCGTGCTGCTGGTGGAACAGGAGCGCTATGTTCTCACGTGCAGAAAACAGGCGCGCCATGCCGACATGCGGCTTGCCGTCACGCAGGTTTTTCGGCGAGGCCGGCAGCCAGCGGTTGACGATGTCGCCGCGCGTGGCGAGGAGCACATCGATCGCCTTGCCGACTTCGTTCGCGCTCGGCCCGGCGGTGTAGTGATCGGCAGCGCAGAGATTGGCCGCGAACACCGGCGTGCCGTGCCGGATGCCCTGTATGGCGATCACGACCTGATCGTCCTCGGCGAGCGCGCGCACGACGTGCTTGCTGAACATGCCGACGTTGTCGAGCGTGGCGTACCTGAGGCTGGAGCGGAGCCCTTTGATGAGATCGCCGCCAACCTGGTAGTTGCTTTCGATCGGCCGGTTGAGCGCGATATGGCGCGTGGCGGCGATGAGGAAGTCGAGATCGGGCTCGCCGCGCATGCACACGAACACGGAATTGTTGGCGCCGGACGTGGCCCGCCATGACCCGTTCTTCGCCGGATCGACCCAGGTCTCCCCCGCGAACGCGTAACGCGCAGTAACGCCGATGGTGAACATCGCAGGGTGGAAGACGAGAATGTCGGCATCGAGCCAGATGGCGCGGTCGTAGCCATCGTTGTGTGCCTGCCTGACGAGCTCGAGGCGGGAGAGGTTGGTGATCGAGCGCATGTTGCGCCCAACGCGCGCGAGGTAGTCGTCACCACACAGCGCAAACGAGCTGTCGTCGGCGAAGCGGTAGTCGAACCCCTGTCCGGCGGCCCATGCGCGGGCGCTTTCCATGCAGCGC
>CAZXKZ010000103.1:6341-9082 GCA_964641825.1 uncultured Bauldia sp. | reverse complement strand
GCAGGTCAACAAGAAGCGCGACATCCTGCGCGGACGCACCCTCATCAATCTGTTCTTCGAGGTGTCGACGCGGACGCAATCGTCGTTCGAACTCGCCGGCAAGCGCCTCGGCGCCGACGTCATGAACATGAACGTCGCGACCTCGTCGGTTCAGAAGGGCGAATCGCTGATCGACACGGCGATGACCCTCAACGCCATGCGTCCCGACCTTCTGGTCGTGCGCCATCATGCGGCCGGTGCCGTCGAGCTGCTCGCCCAGAAGGTCGACTGCTCCGTCATCAATGCCGGCGACGGCGCCCACGAGCACCCGACCCAGGCGCTGCTCGACGCGCTCACCATCCGCCGCCACAAGGGCGAGATCGCCGGGCTCACCATCGCCATCTGCGGCGACATCGCCCACAGCCGCGTCGCCCGCTCCAACATCCTGCTCCTCAACGCGCTCGGTGCACGCGTCCGCGTGATCGGGCCTTCGACGCTGCTGCCGAAGGGCGTCGAGCGGCTCGGCGTCGATGTCTTCACCGACATGCGCACCGGCCTCAGGGACGCCGACATCGTGATGATGCTGCGGCTCCAGCGCGAACGCATGGACGCGAGTCTCGTGCCTTCCGTGCGCGAATATTTCCACTTCTTCGGCCTCGACAACGAGAAGCTGGCGCTGGCGAAGCCCGACGCGCTGGTGATGCACCCCGGCCCCATGAACCGCGGCGTCGAGATCGACTCGGCCGTCGCTGACGGCGCGCAGAGCCTCATCCGCGAGCAGGTCGAGATGGGCGTCGCGATCCGCATGGCCGTGCTCGAAGCGCTGGCGGCGCATTTGCCCAACCAATGAACGCCGCCCGCACCAACGGCGCCGGCGCCTCCGGCCGGCCGGTCGTCTTCGCCAATGCGCGCGTCGTCGACCCCTCGCGCGACCTCGACGTGGCCGGCGCCGTGATCGTCGCCGACCGGCGCATCGTCGCGGCTGGCAGCGATGCTAACGGCGCACGGCCCGCCGGCGCTGAGGTCGTCGATTGCCGGGGCGCCATCGTCGCCCCCGGCCTTGTCGACATGCGCGTGTTCGTTGGCGAGCCCGGCGCCGAGCACCGCGAGACCTTCGCCTCGGCCGGGCAGGCTGCGGCGGCCGGCGGCGTCACCTCCATCGTCTCCATGCCCGACACCGACCCGGTCATCGACGATGTGGCGCTGGTCGATTTCATCGCCCGGCGCGCCCGCGACGAGGCCGAGATCCGCGTCTGGCCAAGTGCTGCGCTGACCAAGGGCCTCGAAGGCCGCGAGATGACGGAGTTCGGGCTCCTCCGCGATGCCGGCGCCGTGGGCTTCACCGACGGGCGGCGCACCGTCACCAATGCCGCCGTCATGCGGCGCGCCCTCACCTACGCCCGCGATTTCGACGCGCTCATCATGCACCATCCAGCCGACCCGCATCTCGTCGGCACCGGCGTGATGAACGAGGGAGAGGTCGCCACGCGCCTCGGCCTGCCGGGCATTCCCAAGGAAGCAGAGATCGTCATCGTGGAGCGCGACGTGCGCCTCGCGGCGCTCACCGGCGGCCGCTATCACGCCGCGCAGGTTTCCTGTGCCGAATCCATCGACATCGTCCGCCGCGCCAAGGACGCCGGCCTCGCCGTGACGTGCGCGGCGGCGGTCGCTCACGCCACGCTGAACGAGAACGACATCGGCCCGTACCGCACCTTCTTCCGCATGTCCCCGCCCCTCCGCAGCGAGGATGACCGGCTGGCGGTTGCCAGTGCGATCGCCGACGGCACCATCGACGCGGTCGTATCGAGCCACGATCCGCAGGACGTCGACACCAAGCGCCATCCGTTCGCAGAGGCCGCCGATGGGGTTGTGGGGCTGGAGACGCTGCTTTCGGCCGCGCTCCGCTTGGCCCACAACGGCGACATCGATTTCGTCCGCCTGTTCCGCGCGCTGTCCACGCGCCCGGCGGAGCTGCTTGGCCTTGAGGTCGGCAGGCTCGCACCGGGCGCGCCCGCCGATCTCATCATCGTCGATCCCGATGCGCCGTGGGTCTGCGACGGCGATGCGCTCCGCTCCCGCTCCAAGAACACGCCCTACGAGGGCGCGCGTTTCCAGGGCCGCGTGCTGCGCACCATGGTTGCCGGACGCACGGTGTACGAATACGGATCGGCCTGATCGCCGTACCCGGTACTCGACATCGTGTCGGTGGTCTACGCGCCCAGCAAGTCGACCGCGACGGTGAACACAAGGCCGACAAGCGCCAGCACCAGGAGCACAGGCAGATTCCCTTGGGCGCGGCGCGGTTGGTGCACGCGGTAGTAGCTATCCTCGTCGGCCTTCGCTGCCCGAAGCTGCTTGCTGAGATTGGCGGCAATCAGGGTGTTCATGGCTCAGATCCTCGATGTCTTTCCCGACTGACAGGACCGAGGTTAGCTCCGGGTAGGCCACCCGCTTGTCATACGTTCGGAGGACGTCTGAAAAAAAATCAGACAAGCGGCGCAGCGACGGTGAGAAGCGCCCGCACCAGCGCGGGCTGGCTGCGAGTACCCGTCTTGTCGAACATGCGCTGGAGGTGGGTCCGCGCCGTGTTGGCGCTAACGCCGAGGCGGCGCGCTGCCTCGACCAGATCGCATCCTCCGACGATGAGCGTCGCCAGCCGCGTCTGCGCCGGGGTGATGCCGTACACGATGGCGGCGGACTCCAGCCGCCGGCCTGCGGACCATTCGTTGTCGAAGGAAACCAGGATCATGCCGCCGTCGGCG
>CAZXKZ010000103.1:0-6263 GCA_964641825.1 uncultured Bauldia sp. | reverse complement strand
TGGAAGTCGGCATAGGTTCTGAGACCGGCCGCCCAGCCGATCGATGCGCTGAGCCGCTGGCTACCCTGGCGATCCAGCGCGCCGAGACGCCCGCCGACAACGGTCAACGCGCGATGCCCCTTCATGGCGGCCGATGCGGCCGCGTTCATCCATACGATACGCCGCGATGGGTCCACCTGAACCAGCGGCGAGCCGACGAACTCGACAGCCGAGCCGATGACGAAACATGCGGCGATCTTCCATGCGCCGGACTGCTTTTCAAGAACGCGACCCTCATGCTGGCGTCCCGGCGTGTCGAAGGCGTCGCCGGTCATGGGCGCGATCTGCTCGAAGGTCGCCCATGCCATGTCCTTGCCGATCCGGACGTTGACGTTCTCGCGCCGCACCTCGCGAGCCGAGCGATTGGGTGCCGGAAAGGTGTGCATGGAAAGCCGCATCTCCTCGGACTCAGCCTGCCAGCTCCTGTGGATGGTGGCGCCGCCGCGCGCGTACCACGCCAGCCGGCACGCGTAGGGCTCCTGCACCCAGCAACGCGCCCAGGCCTCGAAGTCCTTGTTGAAGTAGGCTTCGGTCTCGGCCTCGATGACCTTCAGGATCCGAGCCCGTTCATCGTCCATCGCGTGCGCCATGGCTCCGTCTCGTAGATCCGACATGCCGACCATAACATCAGGCCGGGACAGCCTCGGGCAGCATACTTACCGTCACGCGGGAAGCACCGTTGTCCTCCATTCAGGGGACAGAGATGCATTGCGTGCGCCAGACGCGGATCGTTGCTTGCGCAAGACCGGCCGGATAGGTTCACGGCCGCTGTCTGACCGCGACGAGACGCGTTCTTTGCCATGATCATCCCCGCAGCACTCTACGCCGGCGCCTTCGTCGGGGGGTATCTCCTCGGGTCGATCCCCTTCGGCCTGCTGCTCACGCGTATGGCCGGCCTCGGCGATATCCGCGCCATCGGCTCCGGCAACATCGGCGCGACTAACGTGCTGCGTACCGGCAACAAGGGCATCGCTGCGGCAACCCTTGTGCTCGACGCCTTGAAGGGCACCGCTGCGGTGCTCCTTGCCGGCTGGCTGTTCGGACCGGCGCCCGCACTTCTCGCTGGCTTCGGAGCGTTCCTCGGCCACATCTTCCCGGTCTGGCTGGGCTTCAACGGCGGCAAGGGCTTCGCGACCTATCTCGGCGTTCTCCTCGGCCTCCACTGGCCGATGGCGATCGGTGCCGGACTGGTCTGGCTGGCGGTCGCCGCCGCCTTCCGCTTCTCGTCTCTCGCTACGCTCACGGCGAGCGTCGTCACTCCGGTCGCCCTTTTCTTCCTGGGCGAAACAGAGATGGCGGCGCTGTTCGCCGTACTCGCCGTCCTTCTCTGCTACCGCCACGAGGGCAACATCCGCCGCCTGCTGGCGGGTACCGAACCCCGCATCGGCGAGAGAAAATGACGGCGGTCGGCGGGCTGACCGACGATCAGCGCATCGCCTGGCTTCGCCTCATCCGCAGCGACAACGTCGGACCCGTCACCTTCCACGATTTGCTGACGCGCTACGGCGATGCGTCCGCGGCGCTTGCGGCGCTGCCCGACCTTGCCCGCCGCGGCGGCCGTACGATCAGGGTGCCGTCCGCCGACGACGCGCGGGCGGAACTCGCCGCCGCGGAGAAGATCGGCGCGCGGTTCGTTGCCTTCGGCGAGCCTGGCTACCCGGCCTGGCTCGGGATGATCGACAGCGCACCGCCGCTCGTTGCCATCCGCGGCAGCATGACCTGTCTCGATCGTCCCGTCGTGGCCGTCGTCGGTTCGCGGAACGCCTCCATCGCCGGCTCGCGCTTCGCCATGCAGATCGCGACGGTGCTCGGCGGGGCGGGCTTCACCGTGGCCTCCGGGCTTGCCCGCGGCATCGACTCCGCAGCCCATCGCGCGGCTCTTTCGAGCGGCACGGTCGCCGTCTTTGCCGGCGGGCTCGACCGCCCCTACCCGCCGGAGAACGTCGAGCTCGCGGAAGAAATCGTGGAGCGCGGCGGCGCGCTCTTGAGCGAGATGCCGATGGGGCACACGGCACGCGGCAAGGATTTCCCACGGCGGAACCGGATCATCTCCGGCCTGTCGGTCGCGGTCGTCGTCGTGGAGGGCGCATTGCGCTCAGGCACCCTCATCACCGCGCGCCGCGCCGCCGAGCAGGGCCGGCTCGTCTTCGCCGTCCCCGGCTCGCCGCTCGACCCCCGCTCCGGCGCGCCCAACCTCCTCATCAAGGAAGGCGCGACGATCGTCACGTCCGTGGAGGACATCGTGCCCGAGATCGAGCCGATGCTGTCACAGCGGACTGCGGCGCGCCCGGCAAGGCTCGACGAGGAGGAAACGGAGATCGCATCCGACGCCGACGATTCCGAACGCGACCTCGTCGTCAGCGCCATGGGGCGCACGCCGACCGAAGTCGACGCGATCATCCGCTTCACCGGCCTGAGGCCGGCCGCGGTGCGGCTGATTCTGCTCGAACTCGAACTCGCCGGGCGCCTCGAACACTACCAGGGCGGCCGTGTCTCGATCGTTGATTGAGGCGATCAGGCGTCTTCTGCGCGCTTTTCGCCGAGCTCGCGCCGCATCGTCGCCCGCCGAGGTCGATATACACCGCGGCGGGACGCGCTGACATCCCGCACCACGTCCCGCACACAATATCACCGCGATCACCGCGTGACGACTATCGTCATGTCGGCGACTAGCACCGTCTTGTATCGCCTCCGAAAGGACGGCCCGCACCATTGCGCTGGTAGCTACCCACGCGGTTTTCCCGGCCTCCCGGAACAAATCCGTCAGGTGCGCGGGATCGCAGTCGGGCACGCGGTCGGCAACCAGCAGCACGCGGTCGGCCCGCACCCCGCCGAGATGCGCGGCAAAGTCGGCGGTGCCGTCGCCGACGTGAGCGACCAGCAGGCCGGCGGCCACGTCCGCGCCCGACGGCAGCGGCATGACTCCGGTGCGCATTGGTCCCCGCATCGCCGGCGAAAGGCGCGCGCTACTGTGCTTCAACGGCACGTGCAGGAGCGCGACCGTCTCCCCGGCGGCCTGGAATGCGGAAGTCTCTGCACCAATACGAAATGCCAGATCCCCGGCGTCGGTGAGGTCGCCGGCAAGGACGACACCGAACTGTCGCGGTTGGACGAACCGATTGGCCGACTCCATTTGCCGCGTGACCTATTCGGGCGAACGACGGGCCGAGGCCAAGCGCACCGCCAAAACTGCCGACCGGGCACCCATCTCAAATCCTCACCGAAGCCGCCGATCGCCTGCCGGCGGTGCGTCGCCAGCATTCTAGAAAGCGATGCCCGTGCATGCAAGTAATGCGTGTTTTTCTGTGTATCTCTATTTTAAATAGGGGCAAGCGCTCCTAGCGCAATCGCCGGATTGTGTGGGTAGCCCAGTTCCAGCAGGCCCAATGATTTCGATCTTGCGTGCCAGTTGGCCCGTCGATTGCTTTGGTATTATGCGATCCGGCTATTGAACTTTCCCGCGCCCGCACGACCGGCCTGTCCAGTATGAACGACACCAGCCTCATCGAGCCGCTTCCCAAAAGGATCGATCCCGATTCGCTGAAGGCCGAGATCGTCGACAAGCTCGCGTACTCGGTCGGCAAGGATCCCATCGTCGCCAAGCCGCACGACTGGCTGGCGGCAGCGATCCTCGTCATCCGCGATCGCGCCATCGACCGCTGGATGGATTCCACGCGCGCCGCGTACCGGACCGGCGCCAAGCGGGTTTATTACCTGTCGCTGGAATTTCTCATCGGCCGCTTGTTCCGCGACGCCATGACCAACCTCCAACTCCTCGAGCCGATGGAGGAAGCGCTGAAGGGGCTCGGCGTCGATCTTGCCGCCATCGAGCCGTTGGAACCCGACGCGGCGCTCGGGAATGGCGGCCTCGGGCGACTCGCCGCCTGCTTCATGGAAAGCATGGCGACACTGGAGATTCCGGCCTACGGCTACGGTATCCGCTACGTCCACGGCCTGTTCCACCAGGAAATCAGGGACGGCAACCAGATCGAGATGCCAGAGGAGTGGCTGTCGCACGGTAACCTCTGGGAGTTCGAGCGGCGCGAGGCCGCCTACGAGATCGGCTTCGGTGGAACCATCACCTCGGAAGCGTCGGAGCGCGGCGAGCCTCATCAGACATGGCAAGCACAGGAACGGCTTCTGGCGATAGCCTATGACACGCCGATCGTCGGCTGGCGCGGCGGGCGCGTGAACACGTTGCGGCTTTGGAGCGCGCAACCGCTCGATCCGCTGCTGCTCGATGCCTTCAACCGCGGCGACCATATCGGTGCTCTCGCCGAGCGCACGAAGGCGGAGACCATCACCCGCGTCCTCTACCCCGCCGATTCGACACCGGCTGGGCAAGAGCTCCGGCTCCGGCAGGAATACTTCTTCGTCTCAGCCTCGCTGCAGGATCTCGTGCGCCGTCACGTCCAGCAGTTCGGCACCATCGACAGCCTGCCGGAAAAGGTCGCGATCCAGCTCAACGACACGCACCCGGCGGTGGCGGTCGCGGAGATGATGCGAATCCTGGTCGATCTGCACGCGCTCTCCTGGGACGACGCCTTCGCGATCACCCGCGGCACCATCGCCTATACCAACCACACACTGTTGCCCGAAGCGCTGGAGAGCTGGCCGGTATCGCTATTCGAGCGACTGCTGCCGCGGCACATGCAGATCGTCTACGAGATCAACGCGCAGCTTCTCGAGGAAGCGACGGAGCAGCTCAGCGAGGATGCCGACCTGTCGCAGCTCTCGCTGATCGATGAGCACCATGGCCGCCGCGTGCGCATGGGCCAGCTCGCCTTCGTCGGTTCGCACAGCGTCAACGGTGTATCGGCGCTGCACACCGAGCTGATGAAGAAGACGGTGTTTCGCGACCTCAACCGGCTCTATCCCGACCGCATCAACAACAAGACCAACGGCATCACGCCGCGGCGCTGGCTGATGCAAGCGAACCCCGCCCTCACCGCGCTCATCGCCGATACCATCGGTCCGCGTTTCCTCGACCGGCCGGAGCTTCTGATCGGCCTCAACGGGCACGCCGACGATGCCGGATTCCAGGCCGAGTTCGCAGCGGTGAAGCGCGCCAACAAGGAACGTCTTGCTGCGGCCATCCGCGAGACGGTGGGTGTTGCAGTCGACCCGGCAGCGCTGTTCGACGTTCACGTCAAGCGCATCCACGAATACAAGCGTCAGCTTCTCAACATCGTCGAGACGGTAGCTCTCTACGATCAGATCCGATCGCACCCGGAGAAACACTGGACCCCGCGCGTGAAGATTTTCGCCGGCAAGGCGGCGCCAAGCTACTGGCAGGCGAAGCTCATCATCAAGCTGGTCAACGACGTCGCCCGCGTCGTCAACAACGACCCCGCTGTGCACGGCTTCCTCAAGGTCGTCTTCCTGCCGAACTACAACGTCAGCCTCGCGGAGACAATCATCCCCGCCGCCGACCTGTCGGAGCAGATTTCGACGGCCGGCATGGAAGCTTCCGGCACCGGCAACATGAAGTTCGCGCTGAACGGCGCGCTCACCATCGGGACGCTGGATGGCGCAAATGTCGAAATCCGCGAGAAGGTCGGGGCCGACAATATCGTCATCTTCGGCTTGACGGCAGAGGAGGTCGAGGAGCGCCGCCGCACGGGCCACAATCCGCGATCGATCATCGGCGCCAACCCGATGCTCTCGGAAGCGCTTGACGCTATCGCTGGCGGCAACTTCTCGCCCGACGACCGCCACCGTTATCGAGACATCGTCGACAACCTGATGACCACCGACTGGTTCCTGGTAACCGCCGACTACGCCGCCTACGCCGCCGCCCAGCGGCAGATCGATACGCTGTGGGCAGATCCCCACCTTTGGTACGGGAAGGCGATCCGCAACACTGCCAACATGGCGTGGTTCTCTGCCGACCGGACCATCCGCGAGTATGCCCGCGACATCTGGAACGTGCCCGTGTCATAAAAGACGGATGAAGGCTGCGACGGCTGAGGGCTGGCGACTCGGCGGGGGCGAGATCGCCGCCCTTGTTTCCGGAACGCACGCCGACCCGTTCGCGGTCCTCGGTCCCCATCAGGTTGGGCGCATCTGGATCGCTCGTGTTGTCATTCCGGGTGCAGAGAGCGTCGTGGCGACGGCGCTCGACGGGCGCCCTCTCGGCGCGCTGGTACGGCGGCATGCGGACGGTTTCTTCGAGGGCGAGGTCGCTCTGACTGGACCGGCGCCCATCCGCTATCTCGCTTCCA
>CAZXKZ010000102.1:0-9154 GCA_964641825.1 uncultured Bauldia sp. | reverse complement strand
CGACCTCGCGCCGGTGCTGGCGGAGGCCGATCTGGTCGAAATCCTGCTCGTCGGCACGGGCGCCGATCTGGTTCCGCTTTGCGCCGATGTTCGTGAGCGCTGCCGATCGGCCGGCATAGCGCCGGAACCCATGGCGACCGGCGCTGCCGTCCGCACGTTCAACGTGCTGCTCGCTGAGGATCGAGCGGTCGCGGCGGCGCTGATGGCCGTGCCCTGACATGGCGGGCGCGTCACCGGCTACGGCGGTCGATGCGGCGTACCGACATGCTGCCGACGTTGTGCGGGCGCAGGATGGCGACCGCTACGTCGCCGACCTTTTCGTGCCGGAGCCTTGGCGCAAACACGTATTCGCGCTCCATGCATTCAACGTCGAGGTGAGCCGAATCCGCGACGTGGTCAGCGATCCGACGTTGGGGGAGATTCGGCTGCAGTGGTGGCGCGATGCCGTGCTCGCCGGGACGGGCGGCGGCAACCCGATCGCCACGGCGCTTGTCGATACGATCTCGCGGTTTTCTCTGCCGCTGCCTGCGTTCGAGCGCCTTCTCGATGCGCGGGTGTTCGATCTGTTCAACGATCCCATGCCGACGCTGAACGACCTCGAGGGATACGCCGGGGACACCACATCGTCGCTATTCCAGCTCGCGGCGATCGTCATTGCAGACGGGCACGATCCCGGAACCGCGACGGCGTCCGGGCATGCCGGCGTTGCGTTTGCGCTGATCGGGCTCCAGCGATCGCTGCCGCGCCATGTTGCGCGCCGGCAGTGCTATCTGCCGGCGGCGATGCTGGCCTCGCGAGACATCGACCTCGAAACGGTATTCAGACGCGAGGTGACGGCAGCGCTTGCCGGCCTCCTATCCGACCTCCGAACTGTGGCGCGGCAGCACGTTGTCGAGGCCGAGCGGGATCTCGCCCACGCCGATCCGGCGCTGCGCCCGGCTTTTCTGCCACTGGCTCTGGTGCGCCCATATCTCGATCGCATGGACAAGGCCAGCTACGATCCCTTCGCAGGCGCCGAGCTTGCGCCCTGGCGGCGTCAATGGATCATTTGGCGAGCTGCGCGCGCCTGGAACAGGTAAGCGGCGGCGTCAGGCCGCGGCTTCTGTCACATCGCCGGCGAGCCATCGGTCAAGGTCGGCAAGCGCGCGCTGCGAGATCGCCAGCCGTTTGGCGTCGCCGCGTACGTGCTCGGCAATCGGCGGGAAAAGCCCGAAGTTCACATTCATCGGCTGGAAGGACTGAGCATCGATCTGCCCGGCGGAGACGTGGCCGCCGGTGATATGACCGAGGATCGCTCCGAGCGCAGTCGTGGCAGGCGGAAGCACCGCCTGCCGTCCGAGACGCTCCGCCGCCGCGAAGCGGCCCGCGAGCAGTCCCACCGCCGCCGACTCCACGTAGCCTTCGCAGCCCGTGATCTGGCCGGCAAACCGAAGGCGCGGCATGGCGCGAAGACGGAGCTCGCCGTCGAGGAGTCGCGGCGAATTGATGAAGGTGTTGCGGTGTAGCCCTCCGAGCCTTGCGAACTCCGCGCGCTCGATGCCGGGGATCATGCGGAAGATGTCGGCCTGGATTCCGTATCGCAGGCGCGTCTGGAACCCGACCATGTTGAACAGCGTACCGAGCGCATTGTCCTGGCGGAGCTGCACGACCGCATAAGGCTTCACGTCCGGCCGATGGGCATTGGTCAACCCGAACGGCTTCATCGGGCCATGCCGCAGCGTTTCGCGACCGCGTTCCGCCATCACCTCGATCGGCAGGCAGCCGTCGAAATAGGGAATCTTCTCCCAGTCGTGGTGCTTGTGCGGCTCGCCCGCGAGAAGCGCATCGACGAAAGCGTTGTACTGCGCGCGGTCGAGCGGGCAGTTGATGTAGTCGGCGCCGGTTCCGCCCGGGCCGGTCTTGTCGTAGCGCGACTGGCGCCATGCAACGCCCATGTCGATCGAGTCGAAATGGACGATCGGCGCGATGGCATCGAAGAAGGCCAGCGCGTCTTCGCCGGTGAGCGTGCGGATGGCGTCGGCCAGCGTCGGCGAAGTGAGGGGACCCGTCGCGACGATGACGCTGTCCCATTCGTCCGGCGGGAGGCCTGCGACTTCACCGCGCGAGACGGTCACCAGCGGGTGAGCTTCGAGCGCGGCGTGGACGGCGCCGGCAAAGCCGTCCCGGTCGACGGCGAGTGCTCCGCCCGCGGGCACCTGGTTGGCGTCGGCCGCGCGCATGACGAGCGAGTTGCTGCGGCGCAGCTCCTCGTGCAGCAGCCCGACGGCATTCCGGTCCTTGTCGTCGGACCGGAAGGAGTTGGAGCAAACCAGCTCGGCCAGCCGATCAGTCTTGTGCGCCTCCGTGGTGCGTACGGGCCGCATCTCGTGCAGGACGACGGGAATGTCGCGGGACGCGATCTGCCATGCGGCCTCGGACCCGGCGAGACCGCCGCCTATGACGTGAACGGGTTTGGGCATGGGGCGGAACCTAGTCCGCGGAGCGTGGCCGATCAATCAAACGGAGCCACAAAAAGAAAACGCCCGCCAGGGAGGAAGATTGGCGGGCGTTTCTTTGGGAGGCCGGTGATCTGGGAGGAACGATCCGGCTCCGCACCACCGACGCCTTGGGAGGAAGGCGCCGGGGATCTGAATTAGATGCGAGCGGTGCTCTGGCGCGCGATCGTCGGAATCTCGGCGCGGCTGATGCCGAGGTCCGCAAGATCACGGCTCGAAAGCCGCATCAGCTCGTTGTAGGTCTCGCGGTACTTCCGCCAGGCCCTATAGGTGGAAACCAGTCTGTTCGTCATGGCAATCGCTCTTTCCGTCTTCCGTTCCGCCGCTTCGGCAGTGATTCCGGTCGTTGTTTTCGACAGGGAAGATATGCCTCATAGCCGGAGGTGTGCAGAGGAAATCCCGCATAGCCGACATGCACTTGATGCAAAGCAGCACAATTCCGTCACATATGTTGCGGTGCGGTAAATATGCCGGAATGCGGGAGTTGATAGAATTTGCTGCTCCGCAATTGGGCGGCTGGATACAAAACATGCGCGAAAGCGAACCGCGGCAGTGGCGTACGTGCGGCACGGCCGGAGCGTGCAGCAGGTGACCATGAGGCAGGCCAGCCATCGTCTCGCCATCGAATCCCGCGGTCGCGGGCTCGTGGAGATCACGGGGCCGGTCGCCCGATGGGTCGCCGGCCAGCGAATCGATACCGGGCTGCTGACCCTTTTCTGCCGCCACACCTCCTGCTCGCTGCTGATCCAGGAGAACGCCGACCCGGACGTGCGGGCCGACCTGGAGGCGTACTTCGCGCGAATAGCGCCGGAAGGGGCGGGCTACGTGCACGACGCGGAGGGGCCGGACGACATGCCGGCGCATATCAGGGCGGCGCTGACGCAGGCGAGCCTGTCGATACCCGTGGAGGAGGGGCGGATGGTGCTCGGCACCTGGCAGGGCATCTACCTGTTCGAGCACCGCAGGCGCCCGCACCGGCGGGAGATCGCGCTCCACCTCATCGGCGCGTAGGCTGGGTTCAGGTTTTCTTGCGGTCGATCGGCTGGGCCAGAAGGTCGTCGTACTCAGCGTGGCGCTTGATATAGGCGGCGATGAACGGGCAGACCGCCACGACCTTCGGTCCAGCGGCGCGGACTGCATCGAGGGCGCCCTTGGCGAGCTGCGAGCCGACACCCCGGCCGGAGAGCGCCTCCGGCACTTGGGTGTGGGTGAAGGTGATAACGTCGCCGTTCTCGCGATACCACGCCTTGGCAAGCGAGCCGTCGATCTCGAGTTCGTAGCGGTGGTTCCTGGTGTTGTTGCGGACGGCCATCTGCAGAAATCCTGCTCTGGTGCTCGGCCACCAAACCTAGGCATCCGGAGGCGACATCGCCAGTCTGCCGCCATGAGGCCCTGCCATGCGTGAGGCCGTGGGCCGATGATCGCAGCCGAAAGCGGAGCGGGTCAGGCGCCGGAGCGGACGAGTTTGCTGATCGTGCGGAGCGGCTTGCCGGAAAGCTCCGAGATCTTGCGATCCTGGTCCGTGATGAAGGTCAGGGCAGGAGCATCGCCATCGAGGCCGCCGAGACCGGCTGCCGGCACCTTGCGGTTGGAGGCACGGCTGCCATCCTCGTAGAAGACGTCGAACAGCACCATGCCGGCGTCGATGCGGTCCTTCTTGCGGGCCATCACTCGCTCTCCTTGTCGGGCGGCGCGGCGACGGTCTCACCATCAGCATGAAGAAGGTCCTCGCGCTCGGCCTTCCGCTTCTCGGAGCCTTCGGTGCGGCGCTGCAGGCGCTCCTTGCGCTTCTGCTGCTTGACGCGCTCGCGATCGCTGCGCTGTTGCGAATAGTTGGGCCGAAAGGCCATGGGCACTCTCCTTGCGCTGGTTGCGCGGACGATCGACCCGGCGCCTGAGGCGCCGGGTCGATCAACAGGCGAGAGGCGTCGGGAGTTACGCTTTCGACAGATTCGAGGCGGCGAGCTTGCCGCGCTCGCTGACGACTTCGTAGTTCACCTTGTCGCCCTCGTTGAGCGAGTGGATGCCGGCACGCTCCAACGCGGTGACGTGAACGAACACGTCATTGCCACCGTCGTTCGGCTGGATGAACCCGAAACCCTTCTGGGTGTTGAAAAACTTCACGGTACCTGTGGCCATGTCTGGCTCCTTTGAAACGCGGAATTCGCGTCGTTCGGGTGGCGAGGATTCGCTTGCCCGTGTCCGAATTCAGCGTTGGCTTGGAGGTTTCCCCGAAGGGCAGCAAACAAGGCAGCAGCAAAATCTGGATCGGATGATCATATAGGGCCGGGGTCGGCCGAATACAAACGGGCAAGCCGGGCGCGGTCCGTTTGGCAGCATTTCCGGCGCGCTGGCGCTCCGCTCCGCGGGCTCTCAGGTCGGGTCGTCGCCGAAATAGCGCTCGTAGATCTCGCTGATGAAGCCGCTTTCCTTGTCGCCCAGGATCTGGACGTTGAGGGCACGGCGGAGTTCGGCGCCGTGGGGCAGGCCGAAGCCGTACTTGTCGGGGTGGAACAGGGGGCCAACCACGTCGAGCGCCTCGCCCGGATGGCTGTAGACGTAGTACTCGAGTACCGGCGCATCGTCGATGACGGCGTCGATCTCGTTCCGCTCCAGGGCATGGGCCATATCGGCGGTGCTGTTGTAGGTGCGGATGGTGAGGTTCTCGCCGATGGCGAACTCCTCGCCGATCGAGCCGCTGAGCACGCCGACCGTCTTGCCGGGCAGGTCAGCGACAGAGTTGATGTGGTTGGTGAGCGACAGCGTGGTCATCACGCTGGTCACCGATGAGGTGACGTAGGCGACGACGGCGATGCCGAAGACCAGCCACAGGCCCTGCCAGATGCGGCCGATCCAGCCGAACAGGTTCTTGCGCGTCGTCGCCTTGCCGCTCGTGGCGTACGACATCACCGTATAGAAGCTCTCGGCGAGGCCATCGCGCCAGCTCTGCGGAAAGGCAGGATCGAAGCGGCGGTCGAACAGGGTGAAGCCGAAGGTGGCGATGAGGATGACGACGCCGATCCAGGCGTAGGCGCGCAGGAACCCGGCATCGCCCAGCGCGGCCCAGACGGCGCGGAAGCCGGTGTGGCGGTCGCGGTCCACCATGACACGCATGCCGCTGTCGAACCACGGCTGCGTGAAATCCATGCGCTCGGCGCGCGTGCGGTTGATGGTGAGG
This sequence comes from uncultured Bauldia sp., assembly GCA_964641825.1. Lineage (GTDB taxonomy): Bacteria > Pseudomonadota > Alphaproteobacteria > Rhizobiales > Kaistiaceae > DASZQY01. The sequence continues at coordinate 3,481 of CAZXKZ010000102.1, read as the reverse complement.
TTGGTGACGGCGACGTCGATCTCGCTCGCCGCGACCGCGTCGATCAGCTCGCCGACCGTGGCGTAGGGGCGGTAGCGGTAATCGACGCCGATGCCGGCGGCGAGGGCCTCCCAGAGGTCGATGGCCATGCCGGTGTAGGCGTCGCCTTCGGGCATGACGAAGGGCGGGCTGACGAAGATGCCGACCGTGAGCGGCGCCGGCTCGGAAGGCGCTTCCTGCGCGGCGAGCGGGCGAGGGCCCACGAGCGCCGCAAGCGCCACGGCGAGCGCCAGCACGATGCCCGCCAAACCCAGGAAGCCCGCGGCTTCACGCTGCCCCGCCTGTCTCATGGGGCGGATAAGGCACGAAACGGCCTAAGATATGGTTTCGCCGGGCGCCGGGGCGGCTCCGGCGGCCACGGGAACCCGCGCCTAGTCCGAAGCTTGCTCTCCGGCCATCCACGCGCGAACCTGTGGGCTGAACTCGACATCCGGCGCAGGCGGGGCGGGCTCGCCGCGGTCCCCGGCGACGGCCGCGCGGAGCTGCCGCCAGAAATCCGCCCACAGCGCGCCCTCTTCCTCCTCGGTCATCGGCGTTTCGGGCACGCGGCATTGGTCGCGATGCAGGCAGCGCTCGTTGCGGCGGCAGCCGGCGACCGGGCAATCTTCGAAGACTCGCGCCCACGCTTCGATCCTGTCGAGGAGGCTGCGTCGGAGCCTTTCCCTGCGCGCGGCGAGGGCGGCGCCGCGCTGCGCAGGGCTGAGCGCGGGATCGTCCCACGGATATTTCTTCTTCTTCGCGGCGCGAGGTCTCATCGGGCGTGCTCCTTCGTTTCCGCGCCCGAGCCGGGCCGGATCATGGGGTCCCTCCAGTTTCGGTTCCCGATCCCGGAAGATCGGGGGTGGCGGGCGTTCAGCGGAACGCGGGCCGGGTAGTCCGAATGGAGCGTTCTGCCGAACGCCCGCCGCGGCGTCTTGCCGGCCTCCGTCCCCGCGCTTCGGCACGAGGCCCCGCCATTGCCTTCACGGCGCCCGGCGGCGTCCCCGCCCTTAAGCCAGCTCCTGGCGTCCGGTCGTAGTGCCGGCGGGCGAGCTTGACGGAGGCAGCCCGGGACGTTCGGGACCGTCGTCCCTGTCCGGCAGCGAGGCACCCGATAGGTGACCTCGCGCGTCACCCCTTGCGGGATGCGTCGCGGGCGCCGCCCCTCGCTCCGCCTAAGGCCGTCACCGGTAGACGCCCCCGAACGAGCGAGGAGGCGAGCATCATCTCATGGATTTCGGCAGCGGGAATCCATTCGCCGTGTGTCCCCGGTGGGCGGGGTGGTGCGACAGTGGACGGTTTTGTCCCGGGGGGCGCGGCAGGATTTCACGATACGGCCCACGCTGTACCGGATTAAGGTCACGCGGATGCTGACAAGGGAGGCAACGATGGCGGACGACGCAAAAGACATGGCAGGCGGGGCAGGCTTCACGCTGCCGGCGGGGACGGAAGGCACGGTGACAACACGCGACGGGCGCACGCTGGCCTACGTCGCGGTAGGCAACCCGGACGGGCCGCTGGTGCTCCACAACCACGGCGGGCCGAGCAGCCGCTACGAGGCGCGGCTGTTCGCGCCGGACGCGGAGAAGCACGGCCTGCGCTTCCTCTGCATCGACCGGCCGGGCATGGGCCGATCGAGCCCGCAGGCGGTGCGCACATATGCCGGCTGGTGCGACGACCTGACGGCGGTCGCCGATGCGCTGGGCGCCCGCACATTCGGTGTGACGGGATGGTCGGAGGGCGGGCCGTGGGCGCTTGCCGCCGCGGCATACATCGACCCGGCGCGGCTCAAGCACGTCACGAGCATCGCGCCCGGCGCCTACGGCGCCTTCGGCAGCAACTGGGCGGCGAAATATCTCTCGAAGGCCGACGCGCTGGGCGGCTTCCTGGCGTTGCACTTCGAGCCCGGCTTCAAGCTGATGTACGCCAGCATCGAGCTGACCGCGGAGCACTTCCGCGCAAGCTACATCAAGGCGCTGCTCAAGGCGGTGAACGCCTACGACCAGCAGGTGATCAGGATGCCCGGCGTGGAGGCGGCGTTCAGCGCGGCGAGCGCCGAGTGCTTCGCGCAGGGCAGCGAGGGACTGGTACGCGACGCGGAGCTGCTCTATCGCGACTGGGCCTTCGACGTGACCAAGATCACGCGGCCGGTGCACCTCTGGCAGGGCACCGACGACCACCTCGTGCCCGAGCCGATCAACCGCACGATCGCCGAGCGCATGCCGGGGACCGTTTGGCACGAGGTGCCCGGCGCGGGCCACTTCGTCGCCGTCAGCAAGGCGGACGCGATCCTGGCGATCGCGGCGGCGGAACTGGGGGTGGGTGGGTAGGAAACGGCTGGGGCGCGGCGGCCCTCATCACGGCAGCGAGCGGGTGCACACTCCATGAAGAAATTTCTCGCGATCTACACGGGCACGGACAAGGCGGCCAAGCGAGCCGGCTGGGACAGGCTCGACGCGGCGACGCGGAGGGCGCGCGAGGCGGAGGGCATGAAAGCCTGGGTGGACTGGGGCGCGAAGCACGCCGGCGCGATCGTCGACCAGGGCGCGCCGCTCGGCAAGACCAAGCGCGCCGGCCCCGACGGCATCGCCGACATCAGTAATGCGATGACCGGCTATGTGATCGTTGAGGCCGAAAGCCACGACGTCGCGGCGGCGATGTTCCGCGACCACCCGCACTTCGCGATCTTCCCGGGGGATGGTGTGGAGATCATGGAAATATTGCCGATGCCGGCCGAGTAAGGGAACCTTTGACGTACTACGCGCCGCGTAGTATCATCTCCGAATGATCCGCTCGTGGCGGAATGCGTCCAGCCGGAAGGTTTGGGAGGGCGAGCGGCCCAACCAGTTCCGCGGGCTGGATTTCGATGCGGCGATAGACCTGCTGCTGGCTTTGAACGTGGCCAAGTCTTTAGGCGATCTGAGCCCGCTGAAAAGCGTCGGACTGCACAAGCTGAAAGGCGACCGGCGCAATCAATGGGCGATGACGGTCAACGCGCGCTGGCGCATCTGCTTCGCGTTCAGCAAGGGGGACGCTTTTGATGTCGAGATCGTCGACTATCACAAGGGATAGACCATGACTCCCATTTCTCATCCCGGACGCCTGCTGAAGCGCGAGCTTGCTACGCGCGACCTGAGCGCCAATCGCCTGGCGCTCGACCTCGGCGTGCCGTCGGGCCGCGTCGTCGACATCATCAACGGCCGGCGTGCGATTAGCGCCGACACGGCGGTTCGCCTCGGCCGCTACTTCGGCAACGGCGCACAGTTCTGGCTCGACCTTCAGGGCCAATATGAAATCGCGCTGGTCGAGCGCGAGAAGGGCGCGGAAATTGCCCGGCGGGTGAGGCCGGCGGACGCGGCGTAGGGATGTTCTTATGGTGGCCGATCTAGGCTTGGCGCTCGGCAAGAGGAAGCGAGGTGGCCCCGATGCCATAGCCGACATCCGGAACACCATGATCGCGTTG
>CAZXKZ010000101.1:0-9160 GCA_964641825.1 uncultured Bauldia sp. | reverse complement strand
TGATGATCGCCGCATTGGGGTTGCCGCGGATGATGGTCGGCATGATCGAGGCGTCCGCGACGCGCAGGCCACCCACGCCCATGACGCGGAGCTCGCTGTCGACCACATATCCCATCGAGCAGGAGCTCGAAGGATGGAACAGCGGCATGGCGTACTCGGCGACGAACGCGTCGAGATCGGCGTCGCTGTCCGACTCCGGATACTGCAGCCGGCCCTTCTCGTAGCCACTAAGCGGCGCCTGCGCGGCGATGCGCATGTTGATGCGGACGCCCTCGCGGATCGCGCGCCGGTCCTCCTCGGTGGAGAAATGATTGTGGACGATGCGTGGCTTGGCGGTCGGGTGGGCCGAGCGCAGGCTCACCTTGCCGACCGACTCGGGTTTCAGGAGTTCGATCAGCAGCGTGTAGCCGGGCTGGGTGATCGGCCCGAGCGCGCCGTCGGACACTGTGCTCGGCAGCACCGTCGACTCGACATCAGGCGTCGCGCAGGAGGGCAGGGTGCGGAAGAAACCGCCCGCCTCGACGATGTTGGTGGCGAGCGGCCCGCGCCCTTCCTTGCGGTAGCGCTCCCAGTTCTCCGGCGCCGTGAAGCCGTAGAGCGTGTCGCGGTCGGTGGCGAAGACGATGGCGACGCCGGGGTGCTCCTGCAGGCGCTCCCCCACCGGCAGGTCGGCAATCGGCGCTATGCCCATGTCGGCCAGTTCCTGCGCCGGTCCGATGCCCGACAGGAGCAGGAGCTGCGGCGAGTTGTAGGCGCCTGCCGACAGCACGATCTCGCGCTTGGTCGAGAAGGTCATGACCTCGCCGTTCTGCTCGACCTCGACGCCGCTCGCCCGGCGGCCGTCGAAGACGATCCGGCGCGCGAAGCAGTTGAGCTCGATCCTGAGATTGGGCCGCTTTGCCGCCGGCTTCAGGAACGCCACCGAGGTCGAGGCGCGCTCGGCGTTCTCCTGGGTGAGCTGGAAGTAGCCGACGCCGTCCTGCGTCGGTCCGTTGAAGTCGTCGTTGAACGGATAGCCGAGCGCCTTCGCGGAGGCGATGAAGGCATCGACGATGCGGTTGTCCGAGATGCGGTCGACGACGTTGAGCTCGCCGTCCTGTCCGTGCAGCGGCCCGCCGAAGCGGCGGTTGCGCTCGCCGCGCTTGAACAGGGGCAGCACTTCGTCCCATCCCCAGCCGGTGCAGCCCGCCGCCTTCCACTCCTCGTAGTCGAGCGGGACGCCGCGCACGTAGAGCATGGCGTTCATAGATGATGTGCCGCCGAGTACCTTGCCGCGGGGAAGGTAGGTCGGCCGGTTGCCGAGCCAGGGCTCGGGCTCGGAGCGATAGTCCCAGTCGTACTTGGTGGTGAACTGCTGCGGCCACAGCGATGGAACGCTGAAGATGTCGCCCTCGTCGGGGCCGCCCGCCTCCAGAAGCAGCACGTTCGTGTCGGGGTCCTCGCTCAGCCGCGCGGCGACAACCGCACCCGCGGACCCGCCGCCGACAACGATGTAATCGTACCTCATGGACACCCTCCGGCCGCTACGCGGCGCTGTTTCTTGTTCGTGCGCGATAGTTTCTGAAGAACTGGATGGCGAGGACGGCGAGCAGGAAGCCGCCCCAGATCATCTCGACGAGGAAGTTGCTGAAGCGCAGCATCTGAAAGCCGCTCGACAGGATGGTGAGAGCGACGAGCGCAAGCGCCACGCCCACGACCGTCGCGCGGCCGCCACCGGGATTGGTTCCACCGAGGACAGCCACCAGCACGGAAACCAGAAGGTAGGAGGAACCGTAGTCGGCACGTGCGGCATTGGTGCGCGCCGAGATCAGGATGCCGGCGATGCTAGCGATCATCGCGCAGGCAACGAACGTCAGGAACACGAATCGGTCGGTCCTGATGCCGGTAAAGAATGCGGCGCGCTGGCTCGTGCCGATGAACTTGAGCGAGACGCCGCCGGTCGCGCGACGGAGGGCGAAGGCCACGAGGACCAGTGCTGCGACAAGAATCAGCATCGGCACCGGGATGGCGAGCACAGTCGCATTGCCGAACCAGGTCCAGCCCGCCGGAAAGCCCTGGATGGCGGGGCCGCCGGTGAGCACGAGGCTGAAGCCGAGGAAGAGTTGCGAGGTGCCGATGGTGGCGAGAATCGGCGTGACGCGAAGCTTGACGATGAGGAGCCCGTTGATCGCGCCTGCCGCGGCACCGACCGCGAGCGCCAGGCCGATCCCGGCGAGCACGTACTCGGGCCCCAAGGCATCGACGCCGACGCCGGCCATCGCCGCGAGATGCTTGAAAAACAGCGCGGCAATGACCGCAGCGAGGTTGGCGATGGCGACGATGGAGAGGTCGATGCCGCCGGGCAGCATCGACAGCATCATGGCGATGGCGAGGAGCCCGAGCTCGGGCGCCGAGAACATCAGCGACTGGAAATTGTAGAAGTTCAGGAAACTGCGATTGAGCAGCAGCCCCATCGCAACAAAGATGACGACGGTGAGCACCGCGAGGATGAGGATGTCGGCGGGCATGCGCCGCGCGCGTTCGACCAGCGCCGCCATGGTCTAGCGCGGCCTCCGGAAGTAGGCCGTCGCCGTCACCGCGATGATCGCCGCGCCCAGGAACACGCGCTGCCAGGTCGTCGGGATGCCGAGGATGATCAGGCTGTTGCTGATGAGCACGAGCAGGAAGACGCCGAGCATCGTGCCAAGCACGCTGCCGGTGCCGCCGAAGATGCTGGCCCCGCCGAGGATGACGGCGGCGAGCACGTCGAGGGTGATGGGGTCGAAGGCGCGCGGCTCGCCGAGCCAGTTGATGCCCGCGTGGATCACACCGGCGAAGCCGGCAAGCGCGCCGCAGAGGCCGTAGGCGATGAAGCGCGATTGCGCGACGTTGAACCCGACGCGGCTCGCCGCCTCCGGGTCTCCGCCGACGGCGAAGATCCCGCGTCCGGCCATGGTGCGCGTCAGGAACAGATGGAGCAGCACGGCGACCGCGACGTAGCAGAGGAACACCGCCGGCAGCGCCACCTGCGCGCCGTTTGCCGCCGTCACGGTGAGAAGCTGGACCTTGCCGGCCGCCATCAGCGCGGGCGGCATCGTGTCGATGTTGACGATCTTGGCGCTGATGCCGCCGAGCAGGTAGCCGCGGACGATGCTGCCGGTCGCGAGCGTGGCGATGAGCGGAATGATCCTGAGATAGTGCACCACCGCGGCGTTGACGCAGCCGAGGGCGAGGCCGATCGCGGCGCCGACGAACAGCGGGAACAGCACCGAGTCGGGCGCGTGGAGGAAGGTCAGCCGCAGCGCCACGTACATGGCCATCGCCGCGAACGCCGTGAACGACACGTCGATCCCGCCGTTGATCATCACCACCAGCACACCGAGCGCCATGATGCCGATGACGATGTTGCTGCGGAGCAGGGTGAAGATATTGTCGAGCTGCAGGAACGCGGGATTGGCGAGCGCGATGCCGACGACGGCGGCGACCGCCGCGAGCAGCACGAAAAATTCCTGCGAGACGACGGCGCGGCGAAGGACCGGGTTCACGACAGCGCCCTCAGGCGGTCGCTGACATCGTCCTCGGTCAGCGCGGCGGCTTCGAACTCGTCCACGATGCGGCCGCGATGCATGATGACGATGCGGTTGCAGTTGTGGAGAAGCTCCTCGACATCGTCGGAGATCATGACGACGCCGAGCCGATCTTCCTGCGCCAGCTTGCGGATGCGCCTGTGGAGGTCGGCCTTGGCGCCGACGTCGACGCCGACGGTCGGCCCGTTGAGGAGCAGGATGCGCGGCCCGGTGAGGAGCCAGCGGCCGAGGACGACGCGCTGCTGGTTGCCGCCGGACAGCTCGCCGACAAGACGCTCGCCCGTCGCGTTGATCCCCATGGCGGCCAGTGTATCGGTGACTCCGGATTTCGGCGTGTCGAGGAGGAAGCGCTTGCTCGCGCCGATCGCCGCAGAAAGGATGTTGTCGCCGATGGTGAGCCCGAAGAAGAGCCCGTCCGAGAGCCGGTCTTCCGGGACGTAGGCCACGCCGTTGTCGACCGCGGTCTGCACGCTCCGCATCCTCACGGGACGGCCGTCGATGGCGATGGTGCCACGATAGCCGGGGTGCATCCCGAACACCGTCGATGCAAACTCCGTGCGGCCGGCGCCGAGCAGTCCCGACATGCCGACGATCTCGCCGGCGCGGAGATCGAGGTCGATGCCGTCGAGGTGGCCGGGCAGGGTGAGGCCGCGCACCTTGAGGCGCGGCTCGGGATTGGCGTCGGCCGCGTAAACGTAGCGCGACTGCTCGTGCTCGCTGCCGGTCATGGCGCGGGTGATCGCGGCCTCGTTGAATTCCGATGCCGGACCTGCCGCGACCACCGCGCCGTTGCGGAGCACGGTCAGCCGGTCGCTGATGTCCAGCATCTCGCGCATCTTGTGGCTGACGAAGACCACGGCGACGCCCTTGTCGCGGATGTCGCGGACGACGCGGAACAGCACCGCGATCTCGGTGCCGGTGAGGGCGGTCGTCGGCTCGTCCATGACGAGGAGCCGCGGATGGGAGAGGAGGGCGCGCGCGATGGCGACGAGCTGCTTTCCCGAAACCGGGAGCGAGCCGACCTCGGCATCGAGGTCGAGGCGGACGTCGAGCGCGCTCGCCGCGCGGCGGGCGATATCCTGCACCTGCTTGCGGCTGGTGGTCCGCCGCCGCTCGTTGAGCTGCGTGCTGAGCGCGAGGTTCTCGGCGACCGTGAGATTATTGAACAGCGAGAAGTCCTGGTAGATGACCTGGATGCCGCTGGCGATGGCCTGGCGCGGCGACCATCCCTGCAGGACCGCGCCGTTGACGCGGATCTCGCCGGCGTCGGGATGGTGCACGCCGGAGACGACCTTGATGAGCGTCGATTTGCCCGAGCCGTTCTGGCCGGCGATGCAATGAATTTCGCCGCCGCGGAAGGCGATCGAAACATCGGTCAGTGCCAGAACGCCCGCGAATCTTTTCGAGATGTTGCGGAGTTCAAGCAGTGGCTCTGATGCGTCCATCACCCGTCGCGGCGGCGTAATCGTGTCTGGAACCCGGACCTAGAAGGGATACTGGTCCATGTTCTCCTTGGTCACGCCGACCCAGCCGGAGCCGTAGAACACGTTCTCGGGGCCTTGTGTGGTGAGCGCGTTGAAGCCGGGCAGACCGAGATCCATGCCGGCCTTGATCTGATCGCGTTGCTCGTTCAGCGCCATCACCGCAAGAATGTTCATCGCGTAGCCCGCCGCGGCCGGATCCCAGAACTGGATGTACGACACCGCGTCGTTCTTCAGGTATTCACCGGCGACCGAAGGCAGGCTCGTGCCGACGAAGAAGAACTTGTTGGCGAGCCCGCGCTCCTGCACGAGCTGGCCGGCGCCCTGCGCGCTCGGCATCGACGATCCCATGGCGCCGGTGACGTTCGGATGGGCGACGAGCAACTCCGACATCTTGTCGTAGCCGGGGCCGTCGTAGAGCTCGATGTAGTCGCCGACCCAGGTCATCTCGGGGAAGTGCTCGCGCTGGTAGGCGACGGCAGCGTCGGTCCATTCGATGTGCGACTGGGAGGTGACGGTACCCACCGACGTGGCGTACTCGCCCTTGCCGCCCATGCGTGCGGCGAGCTCCTTCATCATGTTCTCGCCGTAGCCCTTGTTGTCGAAGGCCTCGATTCCGTAGTCGATGTTCTGCAGCGTCGAGGCTTCATGGGCGATCACGACGATGCCGCGCTCGCGGGCGCGCTGCAGCACCGGCTCCAGCGCGTCGGTGGCGATCGGCACGATGGTGATGGCGTCGACGCCCTGGGCGATCAGATTCTCGATGAGCGCCACCTGCTCGGCGGCGTCGGAGCGGCTCGGGCCGACCAGCCAGGTGTCGTGGCCGGTCTCCTCGGCGAACTGCTGGACGCCTTCGCGCATGCGCTCGAACCAGGCGATGCCATCCACCTTCACGACGGTCGCGATGCGGTACTGCTTGCCGCTCGCCTCCGCCGTCAAGCTGTCGCTGACGTTGGCAGAATCGACGGGGCCTTCGGCATAGGCGACCGCCGTGGCGGCGAGCGTCGCGCCCACGAATGCGGCGATTAACCTTCTCATTATACAGTCCTCCCTACGGAACACGTTGTATCGCCTGTCTTGTATACACGAATAGGCGTCACGCATGCAACGTGGTTTCCGGCATTGATGGGACGGATAGCGCCGGTTGGGGCAGCGCGGCGTCATGGCGGGTTGAGCCGGGCGCCCGGTGCCGGTAAACCGGAGCCGGACGGGGAATCTGGAGTGCGGGGAATCACCAAGGGCACACTTCTTGTGCTGGCGATAGCGGCCGGCATCGGAGCCGCCGCGCCGGTCGCGACGGCTGGCACGCTGTCGGAATACCGGCTGCTTCTCCTTGGCGGCGGGATCGTGAAATGGGGCGAGCCCGTTCTCGGGCGGGGCGCGCACCTCACCTATGCGATCGTCGATAGTGCCGCATCCTTCAAAGGCGCGCGGAACTGCGCGGACATCGTCCCGGTGGACGGCCTCCTCGGCAGCAACCGGATCGACCGCGCGATCTTCGAGGCGGAAGCGGCGAGCGCCTTCGACGCCTGGTCGCGTGCGGCCGATGTGACCTTCCAGCGCACCGACGCGCGCAACGCGGACATCGTGATCGGCGCCCAGGCGGCGCCGCTCGGAAGAGCTTTCACCAACGTAGCATCGGTTCCGGCCGATGCCGCCGGCGGGACCGGGAGGATCACCGGCTCGGTCATCTGCCTCAATCCCGAGGAGCCGTGGAAAGTCGGCTTCGACGGCAATCTCGGCGCCTACGACATCCGGTACACGCTCATGCACGAGATCGGGCACCGCCGCCGCAGTAGCAATCGCACCGGCGAACCGAGCGGCCCGCGCTCCTCGCGCAGGCCGCTGTCCGTCGCCGCGTGCTTCCCGGACCTACATGGACGTGCCGAGACGCATCGTGTCGCGCTGCTCCGGGTAGACGGTCGCATCGTACGCGGTCGCCCCTTCGAGCTGCTCGCGGGTGAACTGCGAGTAGACGAAAAGGTTGCCGTTGGCGTCGGTGCGTACGGTGAGGTCGTCGAAGGCGATGGCGACCGGCTTGGTGCCAATGCCAAGGAAGCCGCCAACATCGAGGACGACCGCGTCGATCGTGCCATCGTCGGCCAGCAGGACGTCGCCGACCGAACCGACGTTCTCGTCCTGCATGGAATAGACGGTGGTGCCGATCAGTTGGTCCGCGCTGATGGTCGCGATGTCCACGTCCGTCAGGTTTTCGGGAAGCGTGGTCGCGGTCTGCGCGCCGGTGGCGTTGTCGGCCGGCTGGCCGACCTGGGCGTCGGGCGTCATGGCGGTGTCGCCGGAGGGCGTGGCGAACAGCCGGTCCTCTGGCTCCGTCTGCAGTACGGCGATGTCGAACGCCGGCGCCGCTTCGAGCTGCTCAGGCGTGACCGCCAGCACCAGGCGGGCGTCTGTCTGATCTCCGCTCTGATACTGCTCCCAGCGCAACTGTTCGAAATCGATGGCGACGTTCTTCTCGCCGACGCCGAGGAAGCCGCCGACGCCGATGACGACGCCCTCGATCTCGCCGGTCTCAGCGACCACGAGGTCGCTGATCTCGCCGATCGCCTGCGCGTCAGCGGTGGTTCCGTTGTAGACCGTCTCGCCGATGAGATGCGAGGCGAGGTGGGATGTCAGGGATGCGTTGGCGATAAGCGCCATGTCCGTGCCGGGTATCACCTCCTGGCCGGTCTGCGCCTGTGTGGTGGTGACGCCGGTTTCGGCCGCGGCCGCTGTGCCGGCAAGAGCGACGATCGCGGTCGCCGCAAGAAGTTGCTTTCTCATGGATGAGGATTCCTCTCTCACGTATCCTGGTTTAAGGGGTCGCCCTCCAGCGTTGCTGTCCCCATCAACAGGGGAAGCGAGGAAAAGTTCCGGGCGAACGTGTTTGCCGACAAGAGGGCCGGTTCGATGGCGAGCACGCGGGGCGTCTGCTATCGCCGCGCGCGGAAATGCCGTATCGTCCGGTTCGGCGCTTTAGCGCTTGTGCATGGGCGTTGGGTAACACTCTGGGCACGGACGCAGCGAGATTCTCCGGGGAAGCCGCCGAAATCCTCGAGCGGATGACCGAGGGTTTTTATGCGGTCGATTCAGCCTGGCACCTTGTTTACGTCAACGCGGCCGCCGAGCAGTTCTGGCAGAGAAAACGCGATACGCTTGTCGGACGGAGCATGCTGGAGCTGTTTCCGGCCTTCCCTGGATCGGTCGCGTTCGAGGCGCATCAGCGCGCCCTGACGGAGCGGCGCTTCGTGCGCGCCGAAGTCATTTCGACGGCGACCGGCCTCCCGGTCGAACTGGTCATCTACCCCGATCCGTCCGGCATATCGGTCTACTTCCATGACCTCAGCCAGCGGCTCGACCTGGAGCAGCGCATCCGCGACCGCGACGAGCTGCTGTCGATCGCCGAGGAGTCGGCGGGCATCGGCGTCTGGGATTCCGATCTCACCACCGAGACGCTCCGCGGCACGCCGCAGTTCTTCGCCCTGCACGGGCTGGAGCCGACGGGCGAGCCGGTGCCGTTCGAGACCACGCGCAGACTTCGGCACCCGGAGGACCGCGAGCGCGTCGTCAGCGGGTTTCGCAACGCGGTGGCGGCCGGCGCTGACCGCTTCGAGACGGAGTACCGGATCGTGCGGCCGGACGGGCGGACGCGCTGGATATTCGGGCGCGGCCGCGTCATCCGCGACGCCAGCGGCGCGCCGGTGCGCTACAGCGGCGTCGACATCGACATAACCGAACGCAAGCGCCAGGACGACCAGCTCAGGCTGGTGACGCACGAGCTGCGGCATCGCGCCAACAACCTGCTGGCGGTGATCCAGGCGATGGCGCGGCAGACTCTCCGGGCGAGCATTGACCTGGAGGATTTCGAAGCCCGCTTCGAGGGCCGCGGTTCGTTTCGTAGCTACCTGTTCGCGACCGCGTACAACGTCGTGCGCGAGCACCTGCGCGAACTCTACCGCGAGTCGGATCCATGGACGCTCGCGCTGGCCCAAGCGCAGGCCGAGCCGGAGGTCGCCGGCCTCGCGACGGCGCTGGCGGCGCAGCGCGAGCGCGCGCTCGTGGTTCGCGCGCTGCGACGCCTGCCCATCGAGCTGCAGCTCACGCTCGAGCTGCACT
>CAZXKZ010000100.1:6325-9190 GCA_964641825.1 uncultured Bauldia sp. | reverse complement strand
AGGATCGCCGGGCGTCCGGTTTTCGCGAGTGCCGAATAGAGGTCGGTCAGCGAATCGACGGGCGCGAAGACTGGCACGGCGATATCCAGCGATCCCATGAGCTGCTTCTCGGCGAGCCGGTCCTGCGAGACTTCGAGGCTTCGCGCACCCGGCTTCACCGGCAAGCGCTCGTCCAGGAACCGCACCGTCTCGACGGGAATGTTCTCGAATTCATAGGTGACGACATCGACCGCGTCGGCGAAAGCGCCCAGTGCGGCAAAGTCGGCATAGGGTGCGACGGTGCGGGCGGCCGCCACGGCGAAAGCCGGGCTCTTCGGGTCGGGGCAGAAGACGTGGCAGGATAGGCCGAGTTCCGCTGCGGCAAGCGCCAGCATGCGGCCGAGCTGCCCGCCGCCGAGGATGCCGACCACCATTCCCGGCTGGAGCGGCCGGTCAGCCTGGCTTGGCGGCATCGTCTGTGGGCTGCTCGGCAACGGCGGCCGTCTGTTCGGCGCGGCGGCGGTCTAGCGCCGCTGCGATATCAGGATCCGACAGTGCGAGGATGGCGGCGGCGAGGAGCGCTGCATTGATGGCGCCCGCCCGGCCCACCGCCAGTGTGCCAACCGGCACTCCGGCGGGCATTTGCACAATCGACAGGAGACTGTCGAGGCCGCCCAGCGTCTTGGCTTCGATTGGAACGCCGAGGACGGGGAGGGGGGTCATTGCAGCGACCATGCCCGGCAGGTGCGCCGCGCCGCCCGCACCTGCGATAATGACCTTGTAGCCAGCGTCGTGCGCACTCTTGGCGAATTTCACGAGCCGGTCAGGAGTCCGGTGCGCCGAGACGATCTGCTGCTCGAACGTGATGCCGAGCGAATCGAGCGTTGCTGCGGCCTCGCGCAGGATGCTCCAGTCGGACTGGCTGCCCATGACGATGGCGACTGCGGGTTTGGCCTCGGCCATGGGGTTCGAACGGTATCCCTGCGTGAAAGGCGGCGGATTATACGGTCGGTTTGCTGCGCCGCAAGAACACGCCCGTGCGCAGCTTCAGGCGATGATGTCGGGCAACAGGCGATCGTCGAGTGCCGTGATCCGGTCCTTGAGGACGAGCTTCCGCTTTTTCATCCGCTGCAGACGAATCGTATCGGGTTGCGGCGAATCGGCGAGGGCCATGATCGCAGCGTCGAGGTCGCGGTGTTCCTGGCGGAGCTCGGCAAGCTCCCGGCGCACCTCGCGCTCTTCCTCTTCGGTTAGGCGCCGGCCTCCGGAACCCATGTTTTCACGATACCACAAACGACCCGATTTCGTCGCCGGTCTCTTGAACAACCGGCTTCGCGACCACAGATCGGAAAAGGCGGGCAGCGGCCCTACGTTTGCCGCGATATCGGCGAAGAATGACCGCGTGCTCGTTCGACACCCGGCTTCGGGTGTGGCACAATTCGGCTAGTCAACAGGGAGGCCTTTCGCTGATGACTGTGGAAACGCACCTTGCCGAGCTTGAGCGCAAGCATCAGGCCCTCGAACAGGAGATCGAGGAAGCGATGCACCATCCCGGGATCGACACGCTGGCCCTGACCGAGCTCAAGCGAAAAAAGCTGGTGCTGAAGGATCAGATCGCCCGCATCAAGAGCGGCGAGTCCGTCCACTAGCGGGCGGAGAGGCGCCCGGTCCGCCAATCGGGCGCTATTGAGGGCCGGAGCTGCGGCGCGGATTCGTGTCGTCCCGGCGGCGCCATCGCCTTCCCCGAAGTTCGACACCAAAGCGCAACGGAGCGCGCGCGAACGCCGCGATGCCGGCGAGCGGCGCATCTTTCTTGCTGATGATGGCGCAACCCATGCGTCGCACGATGTCGTCGTGCGGCGCCTTGGCATCGAAGCCGGCACGGAACGCCCCCGATTTCAGGACTGGCGCGATCTGCGTCGAGATCCCGCCGGAGAGATAGACGCCGCCATAGGCCATGAAAATCAGCGCGAGGTCTCCGGCAACCCGCCCGAGATACTTTGCGAACAGCTTCAGCGTCTCGGCGGCTTGCGTGTCGGTGCCGGACAGGCCGGCCTCGGTCACGGCTTCCTGGCTCGCCTGCTTGGGCGCGATCCCGTCCGTTGCGCAGATCGCGCGATAGAGCCGCAGCATCCCCGGCCCACAGAGAACCGTTTCGGTCGTAATCCGCCCGAGAACCCGCTCGATGTTCGGCCAGATCGCCATGTCGCGCTCGGTGACCGGACCGAGGTCGATGTGCCCACCCTCTCCGGGCACAGGCACCCAGGTGTTGCGCGCATAGACGAGAGCGCCGGTGCCAAGGCCGGTTCCAGGCCCGATCACCACCCGCGGTTTTTCCGCGGCCATCGTGCCGCCACCGATCGGATCGAGGTCTTCAGCCCGCAGTCCGGGGAGCGCTAGCGATTGCGCCTCGAAGTCGTTGAGCAGGATCATCTCGTCTAGGCCGAACCGCGCGATCGAGCGCCGCGGCTCCACCACCCAGTCGCTGTTGGTGAGTTCGACGCGGTCCCCGGTGATCGGCCCTGCCAGCGCCAGGATCGCGGCGCGCGGCGTTACACCCGCCTGTTCGATCACGCCCGCCTGGATCGCATCGTCAATGGTGGCGAAATCCGCGGTCCGCAGGTTCGGCAGGCGTAGCGTGTCCGCGTTTGCGTCGGCGAGCACCGCGAAGCGTGCGTTGGTCCCGCCGATGTCGCCGATGAGGACGGGGAAGGGTAGCCGGTCGAGCGTCTCCCCGGCATGGAACGCGGCATCGCTCACTGGCCGCCTCCGCTGCTGAGCATCGCGGGATTGGCGATGAGAATCGCGGCGGTGCGCCGGTTGAGGGCCATCGGGATGTCGTAATGCACCGCGAGCCGGGTCAGCGCTTTCACGTCCACGTCGTGC
>CAZXKZ010000100.1:0-6315 GCA_964641825.1 uncultured Bauldia sp. | reverse complement strand
ATCGATGAAGAAGAACAGCGCCGATACGGTCCCTTCGGCGATGAGCGCGCCGATCTGCTGGTCGCCGCCGACTGGCCCGCTCTTCAGCCGCGTCACGTTCAGTTCGGGGCAGGCTTCGGCGACGCGCGCGCCGGTCGTTCCGGTCGCGTAGAGGTCAAATGCGCCGAAGGCGGCGGCGTGGTCGCGGACGAAGGCGACCATGGTGTCCTTCTTGTCGTCATGCGCCACCAGCGCGATCGCCGTTCGTGCCGGCATTGTCCCCTCCGAAGGCACCCCAAAAGCATCGAAGTGATAGGGGCTTGCGCCCGGAAGGGGAAGGCCGGCGCCTATTCCTTGATGTAGGGCTTGCCGTCTGCGGCCGGCGCCCGCGCCCGCCCGACGATGCCCGCCACCAGCACGATCGTCGCGATATACGGGGCCATCGCCAGGAACTCCGAGGGGATCGGCACCTGGAGGATCGCGAGCTTCTGCTGGAGCGAATCGGCAAAACCGAAGACCAGCGCCGCCATCAATGCGCCCACCGGATGCCAGCGTCCGAAGATCATGGCGGCTAGGCCGATGAACCCGCGCCCGCCGGTCATGTTCTCGTCGAAGCGGCCGACCGAGCCCAGCGTGAACCATGCGCCACCGAATCCGGCCACCATGCCGGCCAGCGTCACGTTGATGAAACGCATGCGGTAGACGTTGATGCCGAGCGTGTCGGCGGCTTCTGGGTGTTCGCCGACCGCGCGCGCTCTCAGGCCCCAGCGCGTGTGGAAGAGGTAGTACGTCGCCAGCGCCACCAGGATGAAGGCGCCGTAGACGAACAGGTTCTGGCGGAAGAGCACCGGCCCCACCACCGGCAGGTCGCTCAGGAAAGGGATCGGCCAGGCGCGGAACACTGGTGCATTGTTGAGGAAGCGGTGCTGTGTCAGCACCTGGCTCGACACGTACGAGGTCATGCCGAGCACGAACAGGTTGATGGCGACGCCCGCTATGATCTGGTCGACCCGGTAGGTGATGACCAGCGCGCCGAGAAGGAAGCCGAACAGTCCGCCGACGACCATGGCGGCGCCGATGCCGATGACCCCACCCATGAGCGAGCCGACCACCGCGCCGGTGAAGGCGCCGGAGAGCAGCATCCCCTCGATGCCGATGTTGACCACCGCCACCCGCTCGGAGAGCACGCCTGCAAGCCCGCCGAGCGCGATCGGCACGGCACGGACCACCGTCGATTCCAGCATGCCGGTGAGCGAGAACGACTTGCCGTCCGCCGCCCAGACGAGGAATGCGGTGACGACCAGGAACAGTCCGATTCCGAGGAACCAGCTCGACCAGCGCGCCCCGCCGCGCAGGAACTGGCGGACGCCGAAGAAGGCGAGGAGTGCGGCAACGACGTAGGAATAGGGTGCTGCCGGCACCACGAGGTTGGGGATGGGGATGGCGTCGTTGGGCAGCGACAGGCGGAACGTCGCGTTGCCGTAGGAGTCGAGGCCGAAAACGCCGGCCACGAACACCGCGAGGATCAGCAGCAGCCAACCGGTGATCAGCGTCTGGCGACGCTTGAACTGGTCAAGGCTCGGCGCGGGCAGGGTGTCGGTCATCGCCATGTCGCTAACGCCCCGCCTTGGCCTTTTGGAACGCCCACGGGAATATCGTCTGCACGAGCAGCGGAGCCGCGATGAACACGATGATCAGCGCCTGGATGATGCCGATGAGGTCGATGCTCACACCCGCCGACACCTGCATCTGACGCCCGCCGGCTTCGAGCGCGCCGAACAACAGCCCCGCCAGCAGAACGCCGACGGGATGGGATCGCCCGAGCAGCGCCACTGCGATCGCATCGAAGCCGATACCGCCGGAGAATCCGGGGGAAGCACGTCCGAGAACGCCGAGCACCTGGTTGGCGCCTGCGAGCCCGGCGAGCGCACCGGCGATCGCCATCGTCAGCACGATGATCACGCCCGCCTTCATGCCGGCATAGCGCGCCGCGTCGGGGTTGAAGCCGCTGGCGCGGAACTCGAAGCCGAGCGTGGTGCGGAACAGGAGCCAGTAGACAACGGCGACCAGCGCGACGGCGATCAGGATACCGGCATGGACGCGCAGGCTCGGGTCGAGGGTGGCGAGCAGCTTGGGCAGTTCCGCGCTCGGCAGCACCGATTGCGAGATCGGGTCGGTGCGGCCTGGCCGCTGGATCGGCGGGTTGCGCAGGAGGTAGTCGAGCAGACGCATGGAAATCAGGTTGAGCATGATCGTGGTGATCACCTCGTGCGCCCCGGTCGCCGCCTTCAGCCAGCCCGCGATCGACGCCCAGAAGGCGCCGGCAAGTGCGCCCGCTGCCAGCGCCAGCGGCAGGTGGATGTAGATCGGCAGGTCGGTGAACGCGAAGCCGACCACCACCGCGGCAATCCCGCCAAGGATGACCTGGCCCTCCGCGCCGATGTTGAAGAGCCCCGCGCGGAAGCCGATCGCGATGCCGAGCGCCGCGAGCGTCACCGGCGCCGCCGAAACCAGGGTTTCCGATATCGCGTAGGTCGAGCCGAGGGAGCCGTTGAAAAGCGCCACGAACGAGCGCCCGATCGTCGCCAGTGGTACGCCTGTCGCCAGCATCGTGAGTGCGCCGAGGATAAGCGCGATCACCACGGCGAGGATCGGCACGATGACGACCTGCTCGATGTCGAAGCGGGTCACCACCACCCGCTTGAGGATCGCTGTGCCGACCGGCTCCTGCTTGGCCGCCTCGCTCATGAGACTATCCCCGCCATTGCCAGGCCGAGCTCCTTGACCTGCGCCTTCGCCGCGTCGAACTCGGCGACGATGCGCCCGCGGAACATGACCAGTATGCGGTCCGAGAGCGCCATGATCTCGTCGAGCTCGGTTGAAACCATGAGCACGCCGACACCGCGGTCGCGCGCCTCCACGATCCGGTCATGGATGTACTCGATCGATCCGACATCGACGCCGCGGGTCGGCTGCGCCGCCACCAGCAGCTTCAGGTCGCGTGAAATATCGCTCGACAGTTCGCGCCCGACCACCAGCTTCTGCTGGTTGCCGCCGGAAAGATGGTCGGCGAGCGTGAAGAGGGATTCGGTACGGACGTCGAATCGCTCGACGATCTTCGCGCTCTCCTCGTAGACGTCCGCCCAGCGCAGCGTGATCCACGACGAGAATCGGTCGTCGTAATACATGTCGAGGACGGCGTTCTCGGCGACGTTGAACTCGCCGATCATGCCCATCCTGTGCCTGTCCTCGGGGATGTGGGCGATGCCGCGTTTGTGACGCTCGCGCGCGGAGACCTTGGTGATGTCGCCGCCGAGGAATGTCACGTGCCCGGCCGAAACCGGCCTGAGGCCGGTGAGCGCCTCGACGAGCTCGGTCTGGCCGTTGCCCTGCACGCCGGCGATGCCGACCACCTCGCCCTCGTGCACCTTGAAGTCGATGCCGTGGACGGCGAGTTCGTCGCGCCCGTTGAGGATCGTGAGGCCGGTCGCCTCAAGCAGCGGGCCGCCGATCTGGGTCTTGCGCTTCTCCGGCGCGAATCGCACCTGGCGTCCTACCATCATCTCCGCAAGGTCGGCATTGGTGGTCGTCTTGGGGTCGCCCTCTCCGACGATCTTGCCCTCGCGCAGTACACTGATGCGGTCGGCAACGTCGAGCACCTCTCCGAGCTTGTGCGTGATGAAGACCAGCGCCTTGCCGGCGTCGCGGAGCGAGCGGACGATGCCGAAGAACTCGACCACCTCCTGCGGCGTCAGAACCGCCGTGGGCTCGTCGAAGATGAGGACACTCGCCGAGCGGAACAGCACCTTGATGATCTCGACACGCTGCTGCAGGCCGACCGGAATCTCCTCGATGACCGCATCGGGATCGACCTCAAGGCCGTGTTCGGCGCTGATCGCGCGCACCTGCTGTCGCGCCTTGTTGAGATCGAGCCAGTCGAGCGGTCCGGTCGGCTCGACGCCGAGCACAACGTTTTCTGCCACGGTGAAGACCGGAACCAGCATGAAATGCTGGTGGACCATGCCGATACCGGCGCGGATGGCGTCGCCGGCGCCGCGGAAGCTGACGGCCTTGCCGTCGATGAGGATTTCGCCCTCGTCAGGCCGGTAGAGGCCGCTGAGGACGTTCATGAGCGTGGTCTTGCCCGCGCCGTTCTCGCCGAGGAGGCCGAGGACCTCGCCCGCGCGGATGTTGAGGTTCACGTCGGAGTTGGCGACGACACTGCCAAAACGCTTGGTAATGCCGCGCAGTTCGATATCCACGAACGATTGCCCCGCAGTCGCCCGAACTCACCCCTTGGCCCGAGTCCGTTCCCTTCGAAACAGCCCGCCGCGTGGGTCTTCACGCGCGGCGGGCCGGCTTGATGTGCTTCAGCGAAGGACTATGAGCCCGTGACGCTGATGGATCCGTCGATGATGCCCGCCTTGATCGTCTCGATCTCGGCCTTCAGGTCGTCCGGGATAGCCGAATCGAGGTCGTGGTAGGGCGCCAGCGCCACGCCGCCGCTCGCCAGCGTGCCGACGATGACGCCGCCCTCGAAGGTGCCGTCCATCGCGGCCTTGATCGCTTCCAGTGTGGTCGCGTCCATGCGCTTCTCGACCGATGTCAGGTAGACGCCCTGATGCTCGGGGTCGGTGAGCACCTGGTCAACGTCGACGCCAATGATCTTCAGGCTGTCGGTGCCGAGTTCGGCGGCGAGTGCGGCCGAACCGAGGCCGACCGGACCGGCGACCGGCATGACGATGTCGGCGCCTTCGTCATAGAGGTTCTTCGCGAACGCACGGCCGTCGTCGAGGTTGGAGAAGTTGTTGGTGAACAGGCCTTCCTTGGCGGCCGGATCCCAGCCGAGCACCTGGACCGAGGTTCCCTTCTGCTCATTGTAGTACTGAACGCCGTGGTAGAAGCCATCCATGAAGATCGTCACCGGCGGGATGTTGATGCCGCCGAAGGTGCCGACGATCCCCGACTTCGAAACACCTGCGGCGAGGTAGCCGGCGAGGAACGCCGCTTCGTCGGTTGCGTACACTTGGCCGAGAACGTTCGGGATCGCGGGGTCGTAGGCGAAGTCGACGATCGAGAACTTGGTGTTGGGATTCGCCACCGCCGCTGCCTGGGTCGCATCGCCGAGCAGGAAGCCGACAGTGATGATGATGTCGCAGCTCTCGCCGATGAACGAGTTGATGTTCGGCACGTAGTCGGTTTCGTCCTTCGACTCGAGCAGCTTGGCCTCGACGCCGAGCTCCGCCTGCGCGTCCTGGACGCCCTTCCATGCGGTCTGGTTGAAGCCCTTGTCATCGACGCCGCCGGTGTCGGTCACCTGGCACGCCTTGAAGGCTGCGGCCGGCGCGGTCATACCGCCGAACGCCACCGCCGCGATGACCGCGGCGAACGCTGCACTGGCTACTCTGTTCGTCAATTGTCCCTCCATGGATCTGGACAGTCGTGCCGGGGCAACTTCGCTGGATTGCTTCCGGCTGAGAACCTGCCGGACCCTTGATCCGTCAGCCCTCCATAGTGCCTAGACTTGCATGAACGGCGGCACTTTTCATGCGGATTCTTTCACCAAATGGAAAAAGATCGCCTCCGCCGGCACGCCGACAGTATAGATTTGTTAGCGCTGGTTTGTGTGACGCACCTTGATATGGCGCAAAGGGGCCTCGGACGATCCGGGCATAGATCGGAGCGCCGCGCGGGGGCATGCGGGAAGGGCGGACGCCAGCGGCGGCCGCACGGGAGGATGCAATGGATCGCGAGTTGTTCGACAGGGCGAGCGCCGTGCGCGAGCGGGCGCACGCCCCGTACTCCGGGTTTCACGTTGGTGCTGCGCTGCGCACAGGTGCGGGCACGGTGTTCGCCGGCGCCAACGTCGAGAACGCATCCTTCCCCGAAGGCTGGTGTGCTGAAACCTCGGCGATCGCGCACATGGTCGCCGCCGCTCCCGCCGGACCGGGCCGGCGCATCGCTGCGGTGAGCGTCGTCGCCGATCGCATCGATGGCCGCCTCACCAGTCCCTGTGGCGGTTGCCGCCAGCGCCTTGCGGAATTCGCAAGCCCGGACACTCCGGTGCACATCAGCGATCCGTCCGGGGCGACCGAGACCTACACCATGCGCGACTTGCTCCCGGCGGCGTTCGCGCTCGAGACAAAATGATGGAGGGCGAGGGCGCCGAGGCAGCGGCCATCATTCGCGCCGAGGCGGACCTGCCTTTCGCCGCCGGGATTGTTCTCGGATCCGGCCTTGCCGGTCTCGCCGATCGCGTCGCCGAGCCTGTCCGCATCCCGTACGCCGAATTGCCTGGCTTCCCGGTGTCGCGCGTTTCCTCGCATGCCAGCGAAC
>CAZXKZ010000099.1:263-9311 GCA_964641825.1 uncultured Bauldia sp. | reverse complement strand
GCCAGGACACCGTCGCTTCGGCGCAACCCATGGCATCCGCCGCATCCGCGTGGCGGACGCCGGCATCAAGGAGCTTGAGCAGAGCGTCGACACGCTGATCGTGATCCCGAACCAGAACCTGTTCCGGATCGCCAACGAGAAGACGACGTTCGCCGACGCCTTTGCGATGGCCGACCAGGTGCTCTACTCGGGCGTTGCCTGCATCACCGACCTGATGGTCAAGGAAGGCCTCATCAATCTCGACTTCGCCGACGTCCGCTCGGTGATGCGCGAGATGGGCAAGGCCATGATGGGCACCGGCGAAGCTTCCGGAGATCGCCGCGCGATCGAAGCGGCCGAGGCGGCGATCGCCAACCCGCTCCTCGACGAGACGACGATGAAGGGCGCGCGCGGCCTTCTCATCTCGATCACGGGCGGCAAGGATCTCACCCTGTTCGAGGTCGACGAGGCCGCCACCCGCATCCGGGAGGAGGTCGATCCGGACGCCAACATCATTCTCGGCGCCACGTTCGAGGAGTCGCTGGAGGGCGTCATCCGCGTGTCGGTTGTGGCGACCGGTATCGACGCGGAGGCTTCCGCCGACGCCACCAACGATGCGCGGCTCGCCGAGATCAAGAACCGCCTGCGCAGCCATGCTACCCCACAGACGCCGCAGTCTGCGGTGCATGCGGTGGCGCAGGCTGTCGCACCGCGGCAGCAGCTGGCTCCCGCTTCGGCGTCTGCACCTGCGGCACGTCCGGCAGCGGCCGTTCCGCCGACCGCCCATCCCGCCGATCCGGCCATCACGGTCGCGCCGCTTACCCAGAGCAGCGCCGCCTATGACCACGGGATGCTCGGCCACGATGACGAGCCCATGGAGGACGAGATCGAGGAAGCGGCGGACGAGCCGTTCATCCCGCCTGAGCCCGAAGCCCCGAGCCGCATCCCGCGCGTCGAGGACTTCCCACCGGTCGTTCAGCGCCAGATCGAGGCGCAGCAGCAGCGCGGCAGGCCAGAGCACGAAGACCGAGGGCCGATGAGCCTTCTCCGCCGTCTGGCGGGCGTCGGCCTCGGACGCCGTGAGGAGGAACCGGCACAGGCGCAGCGCGAGCCGCAGGTGAAGCGTCCTGTCACGCGGCAGCAGCCCGTCCATCCTCAGCGTCAGGTGCCGCCGCAACCGCGCGTTGCCCAGCCGGCACCACGGCAGCAGGCTTCGCAGGAGGGCCTCTACAAGCCCCGCCAGGGCGACCTCGATCCGCACGGCCGTCCGTTGCCGGCGGCCAATCGGCACCAGGGCGACGATGAACTGGAAATCCCGGCGTTCCTGCGCCGGCAGGCCAACTAGTCGTTGGCATCGTGAATTGTCGCGGGGCGTCATGCCCCGCGGCCTTTGCTAAGTGTAATCAGGCTGGCGAGATGCGTTTGGCGCCGCGTGCTAAGCCATTGCCGTGTAAGGACGATTCGGCGCGCGCCGCCGGTGATTCTCGGTAACATCGGGAAAATATCCGTGATTTGTTTGCCGCCCTTCCGACCGTCTACGCTCCTACCTTGAGGACGGCGCTGGGGCTTGATTCGCGCTGGACCGACGGGCAGTCGCCAAGGGTGGCGTCAGCGTTCCGGATGTCGGTCTTGTCGGGTTCGTGCTCCGGTCTGGCGGCTTCCGCTGCAGTGGCAGCGTGGGCGAGGGGTATCTGGGGGCGCATGCACCGCATGACGGGCGTTCGACGGGGACGGCAGACTACCCTGCGCCGCAGCGTTACGATCTCCGGGATCGGCGTGCATAGCGGCAGCGAGGCTTCCGTAACGCTCCATCCCTGTGAGGCCGACACCGGCGTCACCTTCTACTCCGGCAGCGGGCGTGGTTCCCGCGATTGCGCCATCCCCGCCACCTATCGCTATGTCGCCGCCACCGATCTCTGCACCGCAGTCGGCGTGCCGGGCGCTACTGTTGCCACTGTCGAGCACCTCATGGCGGCGTTGTCCGCTCTCGGTGTCGACAACGCGGCCGTCGAGATGGAAGGTCCCGAAGTTCCGATCATGGACGGTAGTGCCGGTGCCTTCATCGATGCGGTCGACGAGGCTGGCGTCGAGCGGCTCGATGCGCCACTGAGCTACGTCAAGGTGACCCGCCCCGTCCGCGTGGAGGACGGCGAATCGTGGGCCGAGTTCAGGCCCTACAATGGCCGCCGCATCGAGGTGGAGATCGCCTTCGACAATCCGCTCATCGGCCGCCAGCGCTATGCCGCCGACGTGAGCGGCGGCAGCTTCCGGTCCGATATCGCCCGTGCCCGCACGTTCGGCTTCCTCGCCGATGTCGAGCGGCTGTGGGCGAGGGGGCTTGCCCGCGGTGCGTCGCTCGACAATGCGGTGGTCGTCGGAGAGGACCGCGTCATCAACCCCGAAGGGCTCCGTTTCGCCGACGAGTTCGTGCGCCACAAAGTGCTCGATGCCATCGGCGATCTCGCGCTTGCCGGGCTGCCGATCCTCGGTTGCTACCGGTCGTGGCGTGCTGGGCACAAGCTTAACGTCATGGCCCTCCAGGCGCTGTTTGCCCAAACCGACGCGTGGACCACGGTCGAGGCCGTGCAACCGCGCCGGGAACCGGCTGGTCACGCCGAGCTTCCGATCGGTGTTGCGGTGGCCTATGGGATGGATGCCAGCTAAGGGCTGGTGCGGCGGTCATCACCCGCCACAAATTTGCACAATTGCGCTGTCACCCAAGTTGGCGGAATCGGCCGGTTTCGGCTAGACAGTCCGGTGTGAACGGCGAAGAAAGGCGAAGCGGGCTCGTGGGGCGCCGTCTTCGAGTGGGCATGAACCTCAGCGCAAGCGGATTTGGGGCGAACCTCCGGCGCCTGTCTCTCGTGGCGGCCGTGGCGATTCTCGCCGCCGCCTGCAACAGCTCGAAGAGCTCCAAGGATGCCTTCGTCGACGATCAGCCGGCTGGCGTCCTCTATAATCAGGGTCTCGCTTACCTCAATGAGGGCAAGCTCGGCGATGCGGTCAAGTCGTTCAACGAGGTCGACCGCCAGCACCCCTATTCGGAGTGGGCGCGGAAGGCGCTCATCATGTCGGCGTTCGCCAGCTACCGCCGCGGCCGCAACGACGACACCATTGCCTCGGCGGGCCGCTACCTTTCGCTCTATCCCGGTTCCGATGATGCCGCCTACGCGCGCTACCTGATCGGCGCGTCCTATTTCAAGCAGATCCCCGACGTGACGCGTGACCAGGACGCCACCCGGCGCGCGATGGCCTCGCTGGAGGAGGTCATCCAGCGCTATCCCGATTCGGAGTACGCCGAGGACGCGCGCAACAAGATCATCATCGCCAAGGACCAGCTCGCCGGGAAGGAGATGCAGGTCGGCCGCTATTATCTCGAGCGGCGCGAGTACATCGCGGCGATCAACCGGTTCAAGGTCGTGGTCACCGAGTATCCCGATACGCGTCACGTCGAGGAAGCGCTGGCGCGCATGGTCGAAGCCAACATGTCGCTGGGCCTCGTCAACGAGGCGCAGACCGCGGCCGCCGTGCTCGGTCACAACTTCCCGGAGAGCCGCTGGTACAAGGATTCCTACACCCTGCTTCAGGCCGGCGGGTATGAGCCGAACGAAGACAAGGGATCCTGGCTCAGCCAACTGTTCGCCGCCCGCGCATAGCCGCCGGCCGCATGCTGGCCGCCCTTGCGATCCGCGACATCGTCATCATCGACAAGCTCAATGTCGATTTCGCCCCCGGCTTGACCGTGCTCACCGGCGAGACCGGCGCCGGCAAGTCGATCCTCCTCGATGCACTGTCGCTGGCGCTTGGCGGGCGCGGCGATGCCGCGATGGTCCGCGCCGGTTCCGCGCAGGGCGACGTCACCGCCGTCTTCGACGTGCCAGCGCACCATCCCGCGCGTGAGCTGCTGAAGCAGGGCGGCCTTGAGGCGGAGGGCGATCTCATTCTGCGCCGCGTGCAGGGCGCCGATGGCCGTAGCCGCGCTTTCATCAACGACCAGCCGGTATCGGTCACGCTGCTCCGCGATGTCGGTGCGTCGCTGGTCGAGATACACGGTCAACATGCCGATCGGGCGCTGGTCGAATCGCGCGCCCATCGCGCGCTCCTCGATGCCTTCGGTGGGTTGGAGGGAACCGCCGAGGCGTTGCGTTCGATGCACGGCGCGTGGCGCGGGGCGCTGGCTGCGGTCGACGACCTGAAGGCGCGGATCGCGGGGGCGCGAAGGGAGGCGGACTATCTCCGTGCCTCGGTCGACGAACTGGCAAAACTCGCGCCGCTGCCCGACGAGGAGACTGTCCTTGCGGAGCGCCGCTCGGCGATGATGCGCGCCGAGAAGGTTGCAGCGGACATCGCCGAGGCGCACGAGATCGTCGCCGGTTCGGCATCGCCGGTGCCGACGCTGGCTAGCCTTGTCCGCCGCCTGGAGCGGAAGGGCGCGGAAGCCGGCGGGCTGCTCGATGGCGCCGTTGCGGCGCTCGATCGTGCGCTCACCGCGCTGGAGGAGGCCGAGACGGAGCTCGCTGCGGCGCTGTCGGCGTCGGCATTCGATCCGAAGGAGCTGGAGCGGACGGAGGAGCGGCTGTTTGCGCTCCGCGCCGCTTCGCGCAAGTACAACGTGCCGGTCGTGGACCTTCCGGCGCTGGCCGAGCGGCTTGCAGCCGACCTGACGGCGCTCGAATACGGCGAGGAGCGGTTGGCCGATCTGGAGAAGGCGGCCGTCGCGGCGCGTGCCGCCTACGACGATGCAGCCGCTTCTCTCTCTCGCCATCGGAAGGCCGCCGCGCGGAAGCTCGAAAAGGCGGTGGCCGCGGAGCTGCCCGCACTGAAACTCGAGCGCGCCGCGTTCCTTGTTTCCATCGAACCGGCGGAGCCGTCGGAAGCGGGAACGGATGCGGTGTCGTTCGTCGTCCACACGAACCCCGGCACCGAGCCCGGCCCGCTGATGAAGGTGGCCTCGGGCGGAGAGCTCTCCCGCTTCCTGCTGGCGATCAAGGTGGCGCTTGCTGATCGCGGCTCCGCGGCCACGCTGGTTTTCGACGAGATAGATACGGCCGTGGGCGGTGCGGTCGCCGATGCCATCGGCGCGCGTCTCGCCCGCCTCGCCGGCGATGTGCAGGTCCTGTCGGTCACCCACGCCCCGCAGGTGGCGGCGCGCGCTTCGTCGCATCTGCTTGTCGCCAAGGAGGCTGTAAAAGGCGGCAAGTTTGTCGCCACCAGCCTCACACCCCTCAGCCCCGACAAGCGGCGTGAAGAGATCGCCCGGATGCTCGCCGGTGCTACGATAACCGACGAGGCAAGGGCGGCTGCCGAGCGCCTGATGCGCGGTGCCGCATGAGGTCGCCGGGTCCAGGATCTCGCTTGCGTCGTTTGATGGCGGCTGCCTTTTCGGCCGCTGCGTAGTCGGAAAAGCCCGCCCTGATGACACGGTCGCAGTCGATCAAGCTTGCCATCCTCTTCGTCGTACTTCTGATCGACGTCATCGGCATCGGCATCATGCTGCCGGTCGTGCCGATTCTCGTGCGTGAGTTGAACGGCGGCGAGATCGGCTCGGCTGCCACCATCTACGGCCTGCTGATCGCGCTCTACTCGCTGATGCAGTTCCTGTTCGGCCCGGCCATGGGCGCGCTCGCCGACCGCTTCGGCCGGCGTCCGGTGCTGCTCATCTCCACGGTGGGCCTCGGCATCGACTACCTGTTGCTGGCCATTGCGCCCAACCTCTGGGTTGTCGTGCTGGCGCGGCTGCTCGGCGGCGTCTTCGGGGCATCCGTATCGACCGCTTCCGCCTACATCGCCGACATCACGCCGCCCGAGAAGCGCGCGCAGAACTTCGGCCTCATCGGTGTCGCCTTCGGCATCGGCTTCGTCGCCGGTCCGTTGATCGGCGGCCTGCTCGGCGAGTATGGCGCCCGCGTCCCGTTCTATGCGGCCGGTATCGTGTGCTTTATCGCGGCGTTGTTCGCCGTCTTTTTCCTCCCCGAATCCCTCGACAAGGAGCTGCGCCGTCCGTTCCGCCTGAAAGAAGCCAACCCGATCGGCGCGTTCTATGTCGTCGCGCGCCATCCGGCCGTGGCGACACTGCTCGTCATCTTCGTGCTTGCCCAGTTCGCCGAGCGCATGCTCGAGGCCAACTGGGTGCTGTTCACCGCCTATCAGTTCCAGTGGGGCGCGGCGGCGGTGGGCATATCGTTTGCGTGGGTTGGTGTGCTGTTCGTCTTCACCCAGGGCGTTCTGGTCCGGGTCGTCGTGCCGAAACTCGGCGAGTGGCGGACTCTGACGATGGGCCTTGCGATCGCCGCCGCCTGCATGGCGAGCATTTCGTTCATCAGCGAGGGATGGATGCTCTACGTCATCATCGTTCCCTACGTTCTGGGATGGGGTCTGTCGGGTCCTGCTATTCAGGCATTGGTCACGCGCGCTGTTCCTGCCGACGAGCAGGGCATCCTGCAGGGCGCCATCACCAGTGCTGCCACCGCCAGCGGTGTCTTCGCTGCGCCACTTTCGGGCACGTTGTTCGGCTATTTCATCGGCCCGGTTGCGCCGGTCCATCTTCCGGGCGTCGCCTTCCTCGTCGGCGCGGTCATGTTCGTGATCGGCCTCGTGGTCGCCTGGCGGCCGGCTGCCGCTGCGTCGCACGCAGTCAAGCTGCCGGCCGAATAGGGCGCTCTTGCCCGGCTTGATGCGCCGGGCCATCTTCCGGTGCATCGAGGCGCACAGAGGTCAAACGGGCTTGGCGAAGGCGGCAAAAACGGCGCAGACGATGGCGACCGTTCCGGTGGCGGAGCTTTCGGAAGAGGCCGCCACTGCGGAGCTGGAGCGCCTCGCATCCGAGATCGCCGCGCACGACAAGCGCTACTACCAGGAGGACGCACCGACCGTTACCGACGCCGAATACGACGCGCTGCGCGTGCGCAATGCGGAGATCGAGGCGCGGTTTCCTGAGCTGAAGCGCCCCGACAGCCCGACCGAGCGGGTCGGCGCTGCACCGACGGGCCGGTTCGCGACCGTCCGTCATGCCGTGCCGATGCTGTCGTTGGAGAATGCCTTCGGCGAGAGCGACGTCCGCGATTTCGTCGCCCAGATGTTCCGGTTTCTCGGGCGGCCCGAAGGCGAGCCGATCGCGCTCACCGCCGAGCCCAAGATCGACGGCCTGTCCATGTCGCTGCGCTATGAGCGCGGCCAGCTCGTGCTTGGCGCTACCCGCGGCGACGGAGTTGCCGGCGAGGATGTGACCGCCAACGTCAGGACGATAGGCGATATTCCCCACAAGCTGCCGAAGGGCGTTCCCGATGTCGTCGAGGTGCGCGGCGAGATCTATCTCGGCAAGCAGGATTTCCTCGCCCTCAACAAGCGGCAGGAGGAGCTCGGCCTGCCGCTCTACGTAAACCCGCGCAACACCGCTGCCGGTTCGCTCCGCCAGAAGGACGCGAAGAATACCGCCGCGCGCCCGCTCCGTTTCTTCGCCTATGCCTGGGGGGAGATGAGCGCCATGCCGGCCGATACACAGATGGGTATGGTGGAGGCCTTCGCCGACTGGGGGTTCAAGGTCAATCCGCTGATGCGCCGCTGTGCCGACGTGGAGGCGGCGTTTGCCGCCTACCGCGAGATCGAGCAGCAGCGCGCCAGTCTCGACTACGACATCGATGGCGTCGTCTACAAGGTCGACTCGCTGGCGTTGCAGGCGCGTCTCGGCTTCCGAACGCGGAGCCCGCGTTGGGCGATCGCGCACAAGTTCCCGGCCGAGAAGGCGACCACGATTCTGGAGGCCATCGACATCCAGGTCGGCCGCACCGGCGCGCTCACGCCGGTCGCGCGCCTCAGGCCGGTGACGGTCGGCGGCGTCGTGGTCGAGAACGCCACCCTCCACAATGAGGACTATATCCGCGGCTTCGCCCGCGACGGCGAACCGCTCCGCATCGACGCGGACGGAAACGCGGTCGATTTCCGGGTCGGCGACACCGTCACAATCCAGCGTGCCGGCGATGTCATCCCGCAGGTGCTATCGGTCGATCTGGCGCTCCGGCCTAAAGGTGCGAAGCCCTACCGGTTCCCTACGGTCTGCCCTGTCTGCGGTAGCCATGCCGTGCGCGAGGTCAACCCAAACACCGGCAAGGAGGACGCCGTGCGCCGCTGCACCGGCGGCCTCGTCTGCGCTGCGCAGGCGGTCGAGCATCTCCGGCACTTCACATCGCGCAACGCCTTCGACATCGAGGGCTTCGGCGAGAAGTACGTGCAGATGCTGTTCGATGAGCAGCTTGTGCGCCGCCCGGCCGACATCTTCACCCTCCACGCCCGCGCCGATGCCGTTCGCAAGGCGCGCCTCAAGGCGCGCGAGGTGCTCGCCGCGGAGCGCGAGGCGAAGAGCGGCAAGAAGCGGCAGAAGACGCTTGGCGAGGCCGAGCGCGGCTTCAAGGACATCGACAACCTGCTCGCCGCCATCGAGAGCCGGCGCACCATTTCTCTGCCGCGTTTCATCTATGCCCTCGGCATCCGCCATATCGGTGAAACCAATGCCCGGCTGCTGGCACGCGCCTACGGTGACTACGATACGTTCCAGGCGGCCATGATCGCCGCCGCCGATCCGGAATCGGACGCCCGCGCCGAGCTAAATGCCATCAATGGCATCGGCGCGGTCGTTGCCGAAGCGCTGGTCGACTTCTACGCCGAGGAACACAACCGCGAAGCGATCGCAGCGCTGTTGAAGGAAGTCACAGTCGAGCCGATGGAGGTCGTGGATACCTCGTCGTCGCCGGTCGCCGGCAAGACGGTGGTGTTCACCGGCTCGCTGGAGCGCATCTCGCGCGAGGAAGCCAAGGCGATGGCCGAGCGGCTCGGCGCCAAGGTTTCGGGCTCGGTGTCGAAGAAGACCGACTTGGTCGTAGCCGGCCCCGGTGCCGGCTCCAAGCTCAAGGATGCGCAGAAGTTCGGCGTACAGGTGATCGACGAGGCGGGCTGGTTCGATCTGGTCGGCGCCTCACCGGCCTAGCGGACGGCAACAAAAAAGGCCCGCCGGATGTGCGGCGGGCCTTGCCGGTATGCGGTATCGCAGCTTACTGGACAGGCTCAGGAAGCGGG
>CAZXKZ010000099.1:0-231 GCA_964641825.1 uncultured Bauldia sp. | reverse complement strand
ATCTGCTGCATCTGCTGCTGTTGCACCTGGGCCTCCACGTCGGCGAGCGTCATGAATCCCGGCGCTGCCTCCAGTTCCTCGATCGAGGCGTCGAGCACCAGTCGCATGTTACCGTCGGCGTCTGTGGTTTCGGTGAGCGCGTCGAACGACACGGCGACGTTCTTCTGGCCGAGGCCGAGGAAGCCGCCGACACCCACGATCACAGCGTCGATCGCGCCGGTGTCCTCGTTG
>CAZXKZ010000098.1:0-9314 GCA_964641825.1 uncultured Bauldia sp. | reverse complement strand
TGGCGGCGGACTGGCGCTGATCCAGACCGGCGACCGCGTGCGCATCGATCTCAACAAGGGCGAGGCCAATATCCTGATATCGGACGAGGAACTTGCCCAACGCCGTGCTGAACTGGAAGGCCGCGGTGGCTTCCCGATCCCGCGCCATCAGACGCCGTGGCAGGAAATCCAGCGCAGCCTCGTCGATCAGTTTTCCGAGGGCATGGTTTTGAAGCCGGCAATCAAGTACCAGCACGTGGCGAAGGAAATGGGCATCCCGCGCGACAACCATTAGCGACCGTGGGCAAGATCAACGCCGAATGGCATCGGACCCATCCGATGCCGAAGAACCCGACGCTGGATCAACGGCTGGAATGGCATATCGCGCACGCAAAGGCATGCGCCTGCAGGGCCATCGCTGGCAGCATTCTTGCGGAAATGAAACGGCGCGGAATCAGCATTCCCAAGGGCCCACCCGCCCGCTGATCCCGCGCCGAAGTTCAATGCGCGCTGAGGTATTCCCGAGCGGCGCGCTGTGCGTCGGCAATCTCCGCAGCGCTCATTTCGCGAGCAACTTCAGCACGATAGCGGGCGGCGTCGCGCATGCCGCTGAGAAAAGCGAGATTGAACCACTTGTGCGCCGCTACCAGGTCGGCGGCCACTTCGCGCCCCGACGAGTAGATCATGCCAAGTTCGAAGAAACTCTCCGGTCCCGGCTGTGATTGAGCCATGGTCTCGATGGCCATCGCATAACGTCCCATAACACATCCCCGTTCTTGTCCAGTATTCGGCGGACTTTCCCCTCCGCCGGATACTCGTGAAGTCGATGTGCGTAAGTTTGTCGGGAGCGTTTCAACAGCGAGTAAAGGATCGCGATGAACGAATTTCTACTGCCGGACTAAGGAGTTGGTAACCGACCATGGCGCCGGCCCAACGATTCCGCGCCTTCCGGGAGCAACCGGGCGCCCGTCGTTAACCCGGTAGTCACCGACTGGCAACCGACCGCTAACCCAACCGCGAGGTCTTCCCGCGCCGTTGTCATGGCCTTGGCGGCCGACCGGGTTTGGCAGATAGTCACTTTCCCGCCCCTGGAGCCCATCCCATGAAGCCGCTGCGCTTTATCCTTGCCGCCCTCACCGCGCTCGTCGTCTCCGCCTGCTACACCAGCAACGCTCCGCTCATCGGCGACCGCGATGCCGCGGCGCCCTACGCCAGCCTCACGTTCGAGAACAGCAACGGCAGCGACCCAGCGGTGTTCAGGCGCAACGGCAACGTCTACGTCGCCACAAGCGAAGAGGGCGACGTCCTGCTGCACCTGAAGCCGGTCGAAGGCGACTACTACGTCGCGCAGCTCACCGGCCCGGACCCGGAGGAGACGCCGCGCTATCTCTACGGCTACATGCGCCTCGACGCCGGAGCCGGGACCGCCGACGTCTGGATGAGCATGGGCAACGCCGCGGAACTTCGGCCGGGCCTGAGCGCGTGCAACGATATCGTCTGCATCGACGATCTCGACGCCTACATCACGTACGCGAAGGAGACGGTCGCAGCGGGAACGGCGCCGGACAACACGCTGAAGGTGATCGTCGAATAGCGCCGCCGCCCGCCGGCTGACCGGCGAAGGCCCCCTTGCAGGCCGGGAGGCCGGTTTACGCCGGCAGGGCTCCCGCAGCGCCGGTTGCGGGCTTCGGGAACGGCCGGAACGTCATGGCAATGAGGAAGGCGCCGATGCCCATGGCGAAGGAGGTCAGGTAGAGACCGCCATAGCTGCCGGTCGTGTCGAAGAGCCAGCCGCCGAGCACAGGCCCGAGCGCCATGCCGAGACTGCCGGCCATCGACGTGCCGCCGATGATCGTGCCCATCATGCGGAGCGGAAAATTCTCGCGCGCGAGCACGGCGTAGAGCGGCATGATGCCGGCATAGACGAAGCCGAACAGGCCGGCGGCGGCGTAGAACATCCAGAGCGTCGACGAGAAGAAATAGCCAAGCGCGCCGACCGCCTGGATGAGAAGACCCCAAACCAGCACGTTCTTGGCGCCGAGCTTGTCGGCAACGACGCCGAAGCCGATGCGGCCGAACATGCCGGTGATGCCCTCGACGCTGTAGATCGTCGCCGCCAGCACGGGCGCGATGCCGCAGACGATGGCGTAACTGACCGTGTGGAAGATCGGCCCTGAGTGGGTGGCGCAGCAGAAAAAGTTGGTCAGCGCGAGGATGAGGAACGGCGGCGAAAGCAGCGCCTGCTTCACTGTCATGCCGCTGCGGTCGACATCATCGGCCGGCAGGGCAGCGTCCGGCGCACCGGCAACAGCCGGCTGCTCCAGAGCCGGCGGACGGCGCAGGAAGAACGTCGCCGGGATGATCAGCACGGCGGAGACGAGCGCCAGGATCTGCATCGAAAAGCGCCAGTCGTAGTTCGCGACGAGCCAGGCAGCGAGCGGCGTCATGGTGAGCGGCGCGACGCCGATGCCGGCCGACACCAGCGATACGGCCAGGCCGCGCTGGGTGGTGAACCAGCCTGTGACGGCAGCCATCAGCGGCGCAAAGAATGCCGCGACGGCAACACCGCCGACCAGACCGAACCAGAGCTGGAAATAAAGCAGCGTCGGCGCACGGCTGGCCAGGTACATGCTGCCCACCAGCAGCCCCGCGCCGACCAGGACGATCAAGCGCGGGCCGAAGCGATCGGACAGGCCACCCCAGATCATGCTGGCGACCGCCATCGCAAGAAAACCGACGGTCATCGCGGTAGAGATGCCCGCATTCGACCATCCGGTCGCTTCCACCATCGGCAGGAGAAAAATCGGCAGGGCGAACAGCGCGCCCATCGCGACGCAACCAATGACGCTGCCGGCGGCGACGATGACCCAGCGATACGGCGAATCAGGCATGGATGGTCCCCGAGAAAGCAGACGGAAAACGGCGCAACTGCAGGGCCGACCTGCACCACAGGTTGCAACGACGACGATATGTTGATATCAAACTAATATGGCCCGCACAACCACCCTTCCGCGCGAGGTCGCCATCGAGGTGCGCGACCAGTGTCTCTGCTTCGTGGCGCAGCGCGCGGCGCGCGAATTGGCGCGGCGCTTCGACCGGCTGTTCGCACCATTCGGGATCACAAACGGCCAGTTCTCGATGATGGTCGCCACCGGCGGCATGGGACAACCGAAGCCCGGCGACCTGGCACGCTCGCTGGCCATGGACCACGCCACAGTGACGGCCGCCGTGCGCAAGCTCGAGAAGCGCGGGCTGGTGTCGGTCACGCCCGACGGCGACGACCGTCGCGCGCGCCGCATCTCGTTGACGGCCGCCGGCGTCGCGCTGGTCATGAAAGCGGTGCCGCTGTGGCGGCAGGAGCACGCGCGGCTGGCGGCGGAGCTTGGCAATGCAGGGGAGATACGCCGGCATCTGCTGCGCATCGCGCCTTTGCCGGCCAAGGCATCAAGGAGTGAAGCGGCGTGACGGCCGTGAAGGGGCCGAGGGCGGCCCGCTCCGGCCGGCATCCAGTAAACGGCGCTGGTTCGGCGGATACTGGATCCTCGCTTTCGCGAGGATGACACCTCGGGATTACAGCCCGAGCTTCTGCTTCAGGATCGCGTTGACGGCCTGCGGGTTGGCCTTGCCGCCGGAGGCCTTCATCACCTGACCGACGAACCAGCCGAGCGCCGCCGGCTTCGCCTTCGCATCGGCGACCTTGTCAGGGTTGGCGGCGATGATGCCCTCGACGATCGCCTCGATGGCGCCCGTATCGGTGACCTGCTTCAGCCCGCGCGCCTCGACGATTGCGGCGGGCTCCCCGCCCTCGCTCCAGACGATGTCGAAGACATCCTTGGCGATCTTGCCGGAGATGGTGCCCGACCCGATGAGATCGAGGATCGCCCCGAGCTGCGCGGCCGATACCGGGCTTGCCGCGATGTCCTTGCCCTCCGTGTTGAGACGGCCGGCGAGCTCGTTGATGACCCAGTTGGCGGCGGCTTTCGGATCGCGGCCCCCAGCGGCTGCCTCGAAGTAGTCGGCCGTGTCCTTGTCGGCGACCAGCACACCGGCGTCGTAAGGCTTCAAGCCGAGGACAGACACGAAACGCTCCCGTTTCGCGTCGGGCAGTTCCGGCAGGTTCGCCGCGAGTTCGTCCACCCATGCCTGGTCGAGTTCGAGCGGCAAGAGATCCGGGTCGGGGAAGTAGCGGTAGTCGTGCGCTTCCTCCTTCGAGCGCATGGCGCGCGTCTCGCCTCTGGCCGGATCGAACAGGCGGGTCTCCTGATCGACGGTGCCGCCTTCCTCGATGAGATCGATCTGCCGCCGCGCCTCGTGCTCGATCGCCTCGCCCACGAAGCGGATCGAGTTCATGTTCTTGATCTCGCAGCGCGTGCCGAGCGGCTCGCCGGGCCGCCGGACCGACACGTTGACATCAGCCCGGAGCGACCCCTCCTCCATGTTGCCGTCGCACGTCCCGAGAT
Organism: uncultured Bauldia sp.; assembly: GCA_964641825.1. Lineage (GTDB taxonomy): Bacteria > Pseudomonadota > Alphaproteobacteria > Rhizobiales > Kaistiaceae > DASZQY01. The sequence continues at coordinate 4,875 of CAZXKZ010000098.1, read as the reverse complement.
AGCGCAGGAGCGAGCGGAGCTTCGCCAGGAACGCCTTCGCTTCCTCGGCGGAGCGGATATCCGGCCGCGAGACGATCTCCATCAGCGCCACGCCCGACCGGTTGAGGTCGACGTAGCTGAGCGTCGCGTGCCGATCGTGAAGCGACTTGCCGGCGTCCTGCTCGAGATGAAGACGTTCGATGCCGACCGAAAACGACTCGCCGTCCGCGAGTTCCACGACGACCTCGCCCTCGCCGATGACAGGCTCCTGATACTGCGAGATCTGATAGCCTTGCGGCAGGTCGGGATAGAAGTAGTTCTTGCGATCGAACCGGCTTTTCAGGTTGATCTTCGCCTTGAGCCCGAGGCCGGTGCGCACGGCCTGCGCGACACACTCGCGGTTGATCACCGGAAGCATGCCCGGCATCGCCGCATCGACGAGGCTGACATGCGCGTTCGGCGCGCCGCCAAACGCCGTAGAGGCGCCGGAGAAGAGCTTCGCCTGCGACGTGACCTGCGCATGGACTTCCATGCCCACGATCACCTCCCAGTCGCCGGTGGCGCCGCGGAGGAGCTTCTTCGCCTCGGCTGTACGGAGTTCTGCCAACGCCGGCTACCGCATCAGGATCAGCGCGTGCGCGATCTCGTGCCACTCCTGGTCGAGCGGCGCGTCGGTCGTGGGCTTTCCGGCCTTGCCGTACCAGTAGGCGGCGTTCCCGCCATCGCCCTCGATGCGGTGAAGATGGGCGTGGACCCACGCCGCCTCCCGTGTCGCCTCGTCCTGGACGAGCGCATGCGCCTTGTCCCACTCGCCCTTGGCGGCGTGCCACAGTGCCGTCAGCGGCGCGCCCTCCCCCTCCGGCGGCGTCGCGCTTTCCCTCAGGGTTTTCGGGTCCATCGGCTATCCTCCTACGATCGCATCGGCTTCGATCTCGACCAGCCATTCCGGGTCGAGGAGTTCCTTCACGACAGCCATGGTACTCGCCGGACGCACATCGGCGAAGACCTCGCCGTGGACACGGCCGACGGCCTCCCAATCCCCGGCGCGGGTCAGAAAGATGCGGGTCCGGATCACGTCTTCCTTCCGGCCGCCCGCCTGCTCCAGCGCGGCGAGGATGATTTCCAGGCACCGGCGCGTCTGCGCCGCCGGATCGCCGGGGCCGGCCGTCCTGCCGTCCACGCCGATGGGCGCCGTGCCGCCGACCGCGATCGTGTTGCCGATCCTGACCGCACGCGAGAAGCCGATGATCGGCTCGTATCTGCTGCCCGAGGCGATGTTCCTGCGCGTCATGCCTGCCACCACCTCTCAGGCGAGAACCGGCCGGCGGCGTCCTCGATCACCTTCGCGGTCCTGAACAGCATCTCCTCGTCAAAGGCCCGGGCGATGAGCTGCAAGCCCATCGGCAGGCCGCGGCCGGTCATGCCGGCCGGCACCGCGATGCCCGGCAACCCCGCCATGTTGACCGTCACGGTGAAGACGTCGTTGAGGTACATCTCGATCGGCGAGGCGACGGACATCTCCTCGAGGCCGAAGGCGGCGGTCGGTGTCGCCGGCGTCAGGATCGCGTCGATGCCGGCGTCGAACACGATCTCGAAATCCCGCTTGATGAGCGAGCGCACGCGCTGGGCGCGGAGATAGTAGGCATCATAGTAGCCGGCTGACAGGACGTAGGTGCCGATGAGGACGCGGCGCTTGACCTCCTTGCCGAAGCCGGCGGCGCGCGTCTTTTCGTACATGTCGATGACATCGTCGCCGGGGACGCGCAGCCCGTAGCGGACGCCATCGTAGCGCGCGAGGTTGGACGACGCCTCCGCCGGCGCGACGATGTAGTAGGCCGGCAGCGCGTACTTGGTGTGCGGCAGGGAGATATCCTCGATGGTGGCGCCGGCATCGCGGAGCCATTCCTTGCCGCGCTCCCAGAGCGCCTCGATCTCCGCCGGCATCCCGTCGACGCGGTACTCCTTCGGGATGCCGATGCGCAGCCCCTTGACGCTCCTGCCGACCGCCTGCTCGTAGTCCGGCACAGGCAGATCGGCAGAGGTGGTGTCCTTCGGGTCGGCGCTCGCCATCGACTTCAGCAGGATCGCTGCGTCGCGCACATCGCGCGCGATCGGGCCGGCCTGATCGAGCGACGACGCGAAGGCAACGATGCCCCAGCGCGAACAGCGGCCGTAGGTGGGCTTGATGCCCACGGTGCCGGTGAAGGCGGCGGGCTGGCGGATGGAGCCGCCGGTGTCGGTGGCGGTAGCGCCTGCGCAGAGGTACGCGGCGACCGCGGCCGCCGAGCCGCCCGACGATCCGCCCGGAACCAGCGGCGCGTTGGAGCCCGTCGACCGCCACGGGTTCACCACGGGGCCGTAGTACGAGGTCTCGTTGGACGAGCCCATGGCGAACTCATCCATGTTGAGCTTGCCGAGCATCACGGCGCCGTCGGCCCAGAGATTGGCCGTGACCGTCGACTCGTAGGTCGGCCGGAAGCCATCGAGGACGTGACTCGCCGCCTGGGTGTGGACGCCCTCGGTGGCGAACAGGTCCTTGATGCCGAGCGGCACGCCCTCCAGCGGCCGCATCTCGCCGCGCGTAATGCGGCGGTCGGACTCCGCCGCCATCGCCAGCGCCTTCTCGGGCGTCTCGACGAGATAGGCGTTGAGGGTGCGCGCCCGCTCCATGTTGGCGAGATAGGCGCGCGCCAGCTCGGTGGCGGAGAAGGATCTCGCCGCCAGTCCGTCGCGGATCCCGGCAATGGTCAACGCCGTCAGGTCGCTCATGCGCCGGCCGACTGCATCTGGCCGAGGGCCTTCTCGTAGAAGCGCGACCAGCCGGAATCGGGATAGTCGAGCACGGCGCCGCAACGGGCAAAGCCGCCGCGCTCGTAGACGCGCCACGCCGCCTCGAAGCCGGGCGCCTCGCCGGTCTCCAGCACCAGCCGCGACAAGCCCTTCTCGCGCGCCAGCGCCTCGATGCGCTGCAGGAGCCGCGAGCCGATCCGCTGGCCGCGCACCTGCGGCAGCGTGTACATACGCTTGACCTCGCCCAGCCCGCCGCCGTGCTCCTTGAGCGCGGCCATGCCGACCGCGTGGCCGGCATCGTCGCGGGCGACGAACAGCGTCAGCGTCGCCTCCGCCATCTCCTCCACGGTCATCTGGAACTGGAACTCGCGCGGGGTGAGCGGGATCATCGTGTCGTTGAGCTCGGAGACCAGCCGCCGCACGTCATCCTGGAGCGGAGTCTCGGCCGCGATCGCAATCGCCATCGCCTACTCCACCACCTTCGGCACGAGAAAGAAATCGTCCTCCGTCGCCGGCGCGTTCGCGACGACCTTGCCGGCGACCTCGCCGTCGGTGACGCGGTCCTCACGCATCTTCATGCGCATCGGGATGACCGCGGTCATGGGCTCGACGCCGACGACATCGACCTCGTTCAACTGCTCCACGAACCCGAGGATGGTGTTGAGCTCGCCCTTCAGGGCCTCGGCCTCCGCATCGCTGACCGCGATCCGGGCGAGACGCGCGACGCGCTTGACGGTGGCTGTATCGACTGACATTTTTTGAGATTGCGGCTGAAGCTAACCTGTTGACAGCCCTATAACAAAGCTGCCTGCCGAGCGAAAGTCCGCTGTCAGGCACCGTCTATGGCTGCACGCACCTTGACTGAAAGATCGGTCAGCGTGAAGGGCTTCTGAAGGAAGTTGACGCCCGCATCGAGGACGCCGTTATGCACAACGGCGTTGCGGGTAAAGCCGGTGGTGTACAGCACCTTGAGGTCCGGACGAAGCTTGCGAGCCTCGTCGGCAAGCTGCCGCCCACTCATCCGCGGCATCACGATGTCAGTGAACAGCAGCGTGATCTCGGGATGGTTGGCAAGGATGCGCAATGCCTCTTCGCCGTCGCGAGCATCAAGCACGGTGTAGCCAAGCTCAACAAGGCAATCGACGGCAAGTGCGCGCACGCGGTCCTCGTCCTCGGTGACCAGCACGACTTCCGACGCGCTGCCTCCGACGACGGCAGACGGACCCGCCCGCCGTGGCGCAGCTTCGTCGCTGCCGAGATAGCGCGGAAGGTACATTTTCACAGTCGTGCCGGAGCCGGGCTCGGAGTAGATCTTGATGTGGCCTTTCGACTGCTTGACGAAGCCGTAGACCTGGCTGAGCCCGAGGCCGGTGCCGCGGCCCACCGGCTTCGTCGTGAAGAACGGGTCGAACGCGCGCGCCATCACTTCGGATGTCATGCCCGGCCCCGTATCGCTGAGTGCGACGAGCACGAACTGGCCGGCCTCCGCTCCGATGTTCTCCCGGGCATAGGCATCGTCGAGATGGCAGTTCGCTGTCTCGATCGTGATACGTCCACCTTCCGGCATGGCATCGCGCGAGTTGGCGGCGAGGTTGATGATCGCGTTCTCGAGCTGCGCCGGATCAGCGTACGTGCGCCAGAGACCGCCAGCCAGCACCGTCTCGATCTCGATCGCCTCCCCGAGGGTACGACGCAGCAGCTCGGACATGCCGGCCACCAGCTTGTTGGCGTCGATCGGGTGCGGCTGAAGCGCCTGCTGGCGCGAGAAGGCGAGCAACCGGCTGGTGAGTTTGGCCGAACGCTCGGCGGCATCGGCGGCACCATCGAGGAGCGGCTCTATATCAGTCTCGCCGCGCGACAGCTTGCGCCGTATGAGCGAGACGGCACTGACAATCACCGCCAGCATGTTGTTGAAGTCGTGCGCCATGCCGCCGGTTAGCTGGCCGACGGCCTCCATCTTCTGGACCTGACGCAACTGGTTCTCCGCCGCTTCGCGGCTTTCGATCTCCGCGGTGAGTTGCTCGTTGGCAGCCTGCAGCTCGGCCGAACGCATTTGCGCGAGACGTGTCTGTGCGGCGAGATTCATAACGTTGCGGCGCGTCTGCA
>CAZXKZ010000097.1:0-9410 GCA_964641825.1 uncultured Bauldia sp. | reverse complement strand
TCCGGCGCCGATCTCGCGCAGGAGCGACGAGATCACGCCGCCGGGGAAGGAATAAGCCGCGATCCTGTTCTCGCGGGCGAGCTGCTGCATGCGCGACGACCAGCTCCAGTGGCCGCCGACGACCTTGCGCACCAGCCCCTCGTGGGCGAACCTGCCGAGACCGCTGCCGGCGCCATCCCCGATCCCGAGCGCATGAACGATGGTGAGGTCGCGCGGGTGGCCGGTCGCGAGGAAGCGCCGCTCGATGGCGGCGAAGATTTCATCGGCTTCGAGAAAGATGCCGGACGCGCCGAGGGCTACGGTGGCGCCGTCCTGGATGTCGGCGGCAATCTCGTCCGGCGTGAGAACGGAAACAGGGGAAGGCAAGCGTGTCGAACCTCGGCCCGCGGGCTATGGCAAAACCGGCCGAGCTTGACCCCGAACCGGCATTCTATATAACTAGATAGTTATTTCTGATGACCCTGTCGAGCGGGAAATGTACTCCGCCCGCCGATCGCGGAACACGAAAATCAAAGACTGGCCGTAGGCATGCTGCCGCTCCCCAAGCACGACAACGATGTCTACGAGCAGATCGAGGATGCCGCGCGGCGCTTCGCCGACGAGGTGGTGCGCCCGGTCGCGGAGGAACTCGACCGGGAGGAGCGTTTTCCCCGCGAAATCTACCGGCAGATGGGCGAACTCGGCCTGTTCGGGATCACGGTGCCGGAGGATGAGGGCGGCGCCGGGCTCGATACGCTGGCCTACGCCATCGTCATGGAAGAACTTTCGCGCGGCTATTCCTCGATCGCCGACCAGTGCGGGCTGGTGGAACTGATCGGCACGCTGCTCGTCAGGCATGGTTCGGCCCAGCAGCGCCAGCGTCTCTTGGGCGGGCTCGTGCGCTCCGAGGTGCTGGCCGCGTACTGCATCTCGGAAGCGGAAGCCGGCTCCGACGTGGCGGGCATCCGCTCCACCGCCGTCCGCAACGGCGAGGGATGGGTGCTGAACGGCAGCAAATTGTGGATCCACAACGCGCCGGTGGCCGACGTGGGCTTCGTGCTGGCGCGCACCGATCCCGATGCGGCGCACCGCGGGCTTTCGATCTTCATCGTCGATCTCAACGCGCCCGGCGTCACACGTGGCCCCAAGGAGCACAAGATGGGGCAGCGGGCGAGCCAGGTCGGCGCGCTGACCTTCGACGGCGTCCGCCTCGGCCCGGAGACGCTGCTCGGCGAGGAGGGCCGCGGTTTCCACATGATGATGAGCGTACTGGAGAAGGGCAGGGTGGGGATCGCATCGCTGGCGGTGGGTATCGCGCAGGCGGGGCTCGACGCCGCGCTCGGCTACGCGCAGGAGCGCCGCCAGTTCGGCAAGCCGCTCATCGACAACCAGGGCCTGCAGTGGATGCTCGCCGACATGGCGACGCAGATCACCGCGGCGCGGGCGCTCGTCCAGCGCGCCGCCATGCTGCTCGATGCCGGAAGGCCCGCGAACGCCGCCTGCTCGATGGCCAAGTGCTTCGCCGGCGACACCGCCGTGGCGCAGACGGCCAACGCCGTGCAGGTGTTCGGCGGCTCGGGCTACATCCGCGGCTTCGAGGTGGAGCGGCTTTATCGCGATGCCAAGATCACGCAGATCTACGAAGGCACCCAGCAGATCCAGCGCACGATCATCGGCCGTGAGCTGGTGAAGAACGGATCGCGCCCATGACCGCGCCCGCGGCGCTGGTGACCGGCGCCGGCCGCGGCATCGGCAAGGGGATCGCGCTGGCGCTCGCCGCCGAGGGCTTCAACGTCGACGAGATCCAGCCGGGCGTCATCGACACCGAGATGACCGCGCCGTCGCAGGCCGACTATCGGGCGCGCATCGAGGAGGGGTTCACGCTCACGCGCCGTATCGGCAAAACGGCCGACGTTGGCGCTGCAGCCGCCACGCTGGTAACAGGACGGCTTGCGTATTCCACCGGGCAGGTCGTCCGCGTCGACGGCGGCCTGCTCGTCCAGCGGTTTTAGGATCCCATGCCTGCTACCATCGATCTGCCAGACACCAGCGGAAAGCTCAGCCGATACAGCCTTAGCGGCAGATCGTCGCCGCCCGCGCCGGCACCCGTCTACAACCGCGAAATCTTCGCTGCCGCGCACGTGGTCGCCGATCCGTTCTCGGAGCGCGAACCCTCGCAGGGGCCGGCGATCGACTGGCGGGGCACGATCGCCTTCCGCCGCCACCTTCTCGATCTCGGCTTCGGCATTGCCGAGGCAATGGATACCGCCCAGCGCGGCATGGGCCTCGACTGGCCGAATGCGCTTACCCTGATCGGCGAATCGCTGAAGGCGGCCTCAGCCGAGGAACGCGGACGCATCTTTTCCGGCGTCGGCACCGATCATCTCGATCCGGCGAGCGCGCGCAGCGTCGACAACGTTGTGGCGGCGTACCTGGAGCAATTGCACGCGGTGCAGGGGCTCGGCGGCCGGGTGATCCTGATGGCGAGCCGCGCGCTCGCCCGCGTGGCGCGCTCGCCACAGGACTATGCGACCGTCTACGCCCGCGTGCTCGGCGAGGCCGACCATCCGGTCATCCTCCACTGGCTCGGCGATATGTTCGACCCGGCGCTTGCCGGCTATTGGGGCGCGGATACGTTCGACCGCACGCTCGACGTGGCGCTCGGCGTCATCGAGGCCAACCGGGCCAAGGTCGACGGCATCAAGATCTCGCTGCTCGACGACGCCAAGGAGATCGCCATGCGCCGCCGCCTTCCGGCGGGCGTGAAGATGTACACCGGCGACGACTTCAACTACCCGGCGTTGATCAAGGGCGACAGCCAGGGCTATTCGCACGCGCTCCTCGGCATCCTCGATCCGATCGCTCCGGTGGCCGCACCCGCCTTCGCGGCGCTGGCGGCGGGCGATGTCGGGGAGTACGACCGGCTGCTCGATCCCACGGTGCCGCTGTCGCGGCTGATCTTCCGGGCGCCCACCCAGTTCTACAAGACCGGGGTGGTGTTCCTGGCATATATCAACGGCTTCCAGGACCATTTCGTGATGGTGGGCGGCGCGCAGTCGATGCGGCCGCTTCCGTATTTCACGGAGCTGTTCCGGCTTGCCGACGCGGCTTCGCTATTGCGCGATCCCGATCTTGCGGTGGTGCGCATGCAGGCCCTGATGCGCCTCCACGGCGTCGCCGGCTAGGCCGGGCGCATGCGCGACCTCGCGGGCAGGCTCGACCTCTGCTCCATCAACACGGCCACGCTCGGCCATCGCCTGCCGATCGGCGACACCATTGACGCGATCGCGCGCGCCGGCTTCGGCGCAATCAGCCCGTGGCGGCGCGAGATCGACGGCAATGACGTGGCCGTTGTCGCCCGCCGCATTCGCGATGCCGGCCTCGCGGTATCGGGCTATTGCCGCAGCACCTACCTGCCAGCCCCGGACCGGGCGCAGTTCCTGGCCGGCATCGACGACAACCGGCGCGCGATCGACGAGGCGGCAGCGCTCGGCGCGGCATGCTTCGTGATGGTGGTGGGCTCGCTGACGCCGGGCAGCCGCGATCTCGGCGCGGCGCGGGCGGCGGTGGAGGAGGGGACGGCGGTGCTGCTCGACCATGCACGCGGCGCGGGCGTGCGCCTCGCGCTGGAGCCCCTCCACCCGATGTATGCGGCGGACCGTTCGTGTATCAACACGCTGGCGCAGGCGAGCGAACTCGCCGCCCGCATCGAGCCGCCGGGCGTCACGGCGCCGATGCTCGGCCTGACGCTCGACGTCTATCACCTATGGTGGGACCCCGACCTCGCCGCAAGCATCGCCGCAGCCGGCGCGGCAGGGCGCATCGTCTCCTTTCACGTCTCCGACTGGCTGGTGCCGACACGCGACCTCCTCAACGACCGCGGCATGATGGGCGACGGCGTCATCGACATCCGCGCCATCCGCCGCATGGTCGAGGACGCCGGCTACTCCGGCACCATCGAGGTGGAGATATTCTCGGCGGACTGGTGGCAGCGGCCGGTGGAGGAAATCCTGTCCGTGTGCGCCGAGCGCCTGCAGGCGGTGTGCTGACGATGCCGTCGGCGAACGGGTGTCAGCGCCCCTCGAACTTTGGCTGGCGCTTCTCGCGGAAGCTGGCAACGCCCTCCGCCCGGTCGCGGGTCGAGGCGGCGAAGCCGCTCGCCATCGCGTCGATGGCAGCTTCGCGCCCTTCGCCGGCCTCGGCGCTGAGCACGAGCTTGGCGATCTCGACGGCGCGCGGCGCAAGCGTCGCCGCCCGCTCGGCGAGCGCGATGGCGCTGCCGAGCACGTCAGCTTCGACGGCCTCGGCAAGAAATCCGATCTGCAACGCACGCTCCGCGGACAGGCGCGTTCCGAACAGCGCCATCTCGCGGACGACGCCCGCGGGCATCTGGCGGGCGACGCGCTGCATGCCCGACCATCCCGGCGTGATGCCGATGGAGGTCTCGGGAAGCGCGAGGAGGGCGGACTTCACTGCGATCCGCACGTCGCAGCAGGCGGCGAGCTCGAGCCCGCCGCCGAAGGCGTGGCCGTTGATGGCCGCGACCGTCGGCACCGGCAGCCGGGCGATGCGGTCGAAGACCCGGTGGCCTGTCCTGATCCACGTGCGGGCGAAGGCGAACTGGTCGAGCGCGCCCCATGCCTTGATGTCCGCGCCCGCACAGAAGGCGCGTGTACCTGTGCCGGTCAGTACCATCGCGCGCACGCGATCGTCGCGCTCGATCGCCTCGGCCGCGCGGTCGAGCTCGGCCACGACCTCCGGCGTCAGCGCGTTCAGCTTCTGCTCGTTGTCGAGCGTCAGGACCATGACGGCCCCGCGCAGTTCCTGCTGGAGCCTCGCGCCGCTCGCCGTCATGACTGTTTTCCCCCGCCGGACGATTGTGTTTCGGCCATTAATAGACGGTGGCCCGGTTTTCGAGAAGCCGCCACGTTCCGTTCCGCAGAGGTGACAATGACGATAGTCCGGCAAGTCTTCATTCTGACCCACGCCGCCGCCCAGGACGCGGTCGCGGCCGCGCTCGGCCATGCTTCGTCCAAAGGCTGGAGGGTGGCGGCCGCGGTGTGCGACCCGGCCGGCGGGCTGGTGGCCTTCGGCCGCCTCGACGGCACGCCCCAGCCGATCGGCGATTTCGCGATCGACAAAGCCTACACGGCCGGAACCCTTGGGCGGGCGACGCGCGCCTTCGGCGAACGCATGGTGAGCAACCCGATGCTGGCGGCCGGCCTCGGCAACCGCGCGCGCCTGCTCGTCTGGCCGGGTGGACTGCCGATCGAGATAGACGGTTCGCTCGTCGGCGGGATCGGCGTTTCCGGCGCCGCCGACCACGAGGACGAGGAGTGCGCCGCGGCGGCGATCCGCCTCCTCGTAGAGCGCCACGCGGCGGGTGGAGCATGACGGTGCAACCGATACTGGGGCCGATGCCTGCCATCGGCTTCGGGACCTGGCCGCTGAAGGGACAGGACTGCCGCCGGCTCGTCGCCGAAGCGATCGACGTCGGCTACCGGGCTATCGACACGGCGCAGGGCTACGGCAACGAGGCGGAGGTGGGCGCGGGCGTTCGCGACTCAGGGCTGCCGCGCGGCGAGGTATTCCTGACTACGAAGATCTGGCCCGATCGCCTGCGCGCCGAACAGGTCGGCCCGGCGGTCGCCGAGTCGCTCGACCGCCTCGGCGTCGATCACGTCGATCTCCTGCTGGTGCATTGGCCGAACCCCGAGGTGCCGCTCTCTGAGACGCTGCATGCTTTCGACGAGGTGAGGCAGTCTGGAAAGACGCGCCTGATCGGCGTCAGCAACTTCACGGTCGCGCTCATCGGCGATGCCGTAAAGACGGGAGTTCCGATCTTCTGCAATCAGGTCGAGTACCATCCGTTCCTCGATCAGCGGAAAGTGCTGGCGGCATCGCGCGCGGCCGGCATTTTTCTGGTGGCCTACGCGCCGGTGGCGCGCGGACTGGTGGCCTCGTCGCCGGTCTTGGCGGAGATCGGGCGCAGGCATGGCCGCACCGCCACGCAGGTCGGCCTCCGCTGGCTGGTGCAGCAGCCCGGCGTCGGCTTCGCCGCCAAGGCCTCGTCACGGGTGCGGCTGGTGGAGAATCTCGCCGTCTCCGACTTCACTCTGACGGATGCCGAGATAGCCGAGATCGCCGCGCTCGCCGACGGCACGCGGCTCGTCAACGTGTCGATTGCGCCGGAGTGGGACTGAGGGGCCATCGAGGCGCCGGCAGCCTGCTGCGCGGCGCTTGGGCTTTTTGCCAAAAAAAGCCATTGTTCTCGTGGATTCGGGCCAAGGCAGCCGGTTTGGCGACCTCGGCAGCATTTGAGATTCGTCAGACCGGACTTGCATGGGCCTGATCTTCATCAGCCACTCCAGCGCCAACAATGCGCAGGCCATCGCCATCCGCGACTGGCTGATCGAGAACGGCTGGAACGATATCTTTCTCGATCTCGACCCGCAGCGCGGCTTAGCCGCCGGCCAGCGCTGGCAGGAGGAGCTTCGCCGCGCCGCGGAGCGCTGTGAGCTGGTCATCTTCCTGATCTCGCCGGAGTGGGCATCCTCGCAATGGTGCGTGGCCGAGTTTCTTGTCGCCAAACAGATCAACAAGCAGATCTTCGGCGTCATCGTCGAGCCGACGCCGATCGCGAGCCTGCCCGTCGAGCTGACCGCCGAATACCAGGTGGTCGACCTCACTGCCGGCAGACGCGACACCGCGTTCGAGGTGACGCCGCCGGCGGGCGACAAGGTCACGGTCGCTTTCGCGGCGGAAGGGCTCGACCGCCTTCGTATCGGCCTCCGCAAGGGCGGACTCGATCCATCGTATTTCGCCTGGCCGCCTGAGGACGATCCCGAGCGCTCGCCCTATCGCGGCCTGCGCGCGCTGGAGGCCGACGATGCGGGCGTCTTCTTCGGGCGCGACGGCTCCATCGTCAGCGGCCTCGACCAGCTTCGCGGCATGCGTGAGCCGGGCGCCGCGCAGATGCTGGTCATCCTCGGCGCGTCGGGGTCCGGCAAATCGTCGTTCATGCGCGCGGGCCTTCTGCCGCGGCTGGCGCGCGACGACCTGCACTTCCTGCCGCTGCCCGTGGTGCGGCCCGAGCGGGCCGCGCTCACCGGCGAGCACGGACTGGTCGCCTCGCTGGAAGCCGCGTTCGCCGGCGCGAAGATCCGCAAGAGCCGCGCCGATATCCGCGCCGCTGTGACCGGCGGAGGCGATGCGCTCCGCGACCTCCTCGGCGAACTCGCGGCGACACGCCAGCGCACCGCAGGCCCGGACGGCGTTTCCCGCCCGCCCACCGTGGTCATCGCGATCGACCAGGCGGAAGAGCTGTTTCATGCGGACGGCGGCGCCGAGGCGGGTGCGCTGCTCTCGCTGGTGCGCGAGGCGGTCAACTTCGACACGCCATCGGTGATCGCGCTCATCTCGATCCGCTCCGACAGCTACGAGCGGCTGCAGACGGCGCCACAGCTCGAAGGTGTCCGCCGCCAGTTCCTCGACCTGCCGCCGATGCCCGGCGGCGCCTTCGGCGAAGTCATCAAGGGCCCGACACGGCGGCTCGCCGACACGAACCGGCCGCTACGGGTCGACGACCAGCTCGTCGATGCGCTGCTTCGCGACATCGAGGGCGACGGCATCAAGGATGCCCTGCCGCTGCTCGCCTTCACGCTCGAGCGGCTCTACCGCGAATACGGCGGCGACGGCGACCTTCGCCTCGGCGAGTACGAGGCGCTCGGCCGCATCAAGGGCTCGATCGAGGCGGCTGTCGAAAGCGCGCTGAAAATCGCCGACAGCAATCCAGCAATCCCGCGCGACCGCGAGGCGCGGATCAAGCTCCTGCGCCGCGGCCTCATCCCCTGGCTCACCGGCATCGACCCGGACACCGGCGCGGTGCGCCGCCGCGTCGCCCGCATGTCGGAGATTCCGCCGGAGGCGCGGCCGCTGATCGACCTTCTGATCGAGCAGCGCCTGCTGTCCACGGACGTCGACCGCGAGACGAAGGAAGTTACGGTCGAGCCGGCGCACGAGGCGCTTCTGCGCCAGTGGGGTCTGATCGAAGGCTGGATGGAGGAGGACCTTCCGCTTCTCACCACGCTGGAGGGCGTCCGCCGCGCCACCCGCGACTGGGCCGCGAACGCCAAGAATCCTGAATGGATCGGCCACGCCGGCAAGCGCCTTGCCGATGCCGAGACGGCCGCCGCCCGCGAAGATCTCGGCAACTTCCTCCAGCCGACGGAGCGGAGTTACCTGATCGCGGCCCGCGCCGCCGAGACGGAGAAGCAGCGCCGCGAGATCGGCTCGCTCCGCCGCCAGCGCATCGTGGCCGCCGCAGCGGCGGTCGTGCTCGCACTCGCCGCCGGCGGCATGTACTGGCTCTGGACCGTGGCGGAGGCGTCATTCCGCCAGGCGTCGGCATCGCTGGGCGTCGTGCAGTCGCAGACCGCCTTCCGCGACGGCGACATCATCGGCGCGGTGGCCTCGGCGCTGGGCGCGATGGCGACGCTGGACACTGCCGAGACGCGCTCTGCCGCGTTCGGCGCGCTGATGGAACTGTCGCCCAATCTCGCCGCCATCGCCGATACCGGCGGCGCGACCGGGCCGATCGCCTGGACCGCTCCTGGAACGATCGCCTACGCCACCGCAGATGCGGTGCGTTTCGCCGACACGAGCACATTTGCGGACGCTGTGTCGGCCTCGGAAGCGGGCGTTCCGTTCGCCGCGCCGCCGAAGGTGCTGGTGCCGGCGACGGGGGGCGGGCTGACGGTGATCGGCGAGGACGGCAGCGTCACCGCGGTCGACGCCGCCCGCACTGCGACCGTTGCGATGCCGCCGGTGGAAGGGACGCGCCTCGTCATCGGTCAGCATGCCGCTGCGGCGAGCGGCGATGGCTCGGCCGCCGCCACGGCGCTGGTCAGCGGTGTCGTGCTCGTCCGCACCTGCGCGGCTCCGGGAAACTGCACGGAGCAGGAAATCGAAACCCGCGATCCTTCCGCGGTGGCGATGGATAGCGACGGCGGGACCGTCGCCGTCGCTAACGAAGCCGGCGTGATTGCGTTCGGCGGTGGACTTGGCGAGGTCTCGCTGGACGCCCGCATCGTCGCCCTCGACCTCTCGGACATCTCGGGCAGGATTGTCGCGGGCACCTCCGGCGGCGATATCGCCATCGTCGATCCGGCGGGTGGGGCGGTGGTCGCCCGGGATACGGCGTCCGACAAACCCGTCCTTTCGGCGCGGTGGTCGCCAGCGGCCGACGAGTTCGCCTTCATCTGCGGCACGACCAATCTTTGCGCCGCCAGTGTCGACGATGGCGGTGCATTCGCCACCGCGCCGCGCATGTTCGGCGACCGCGCCATCACCGGCTTCGCGTGGTCGCCTGACGGCGCGCGGCTGGCCAGCGTCACCGATCGCGGCGTCGTGCGCATCTGGACCGAAGACCA
>CAZXKZ010000096.1:498-9423 GCA_964641825.1 uncultured Bauldia sp. | reverse complement strand
CGGCAAGTGGGTAGTTGTGCAGCAGGGCATGAACGACGCCACCGGCACCGCGCGACGATACCACTGGCGATCGGAGGGGCTCGCGAGCTTCGTCGATGCACCGCACGCGGCCATCGCGGGCGAGCGCCGGGGCACCATCGTCAACCTCACTGATCGGCGCGCGGCCGCCTCGCGCGACGGCCAGGTCGAAATCCTCGCCTCGCTCGGGCCGGAGCGGATCGCGCGCGAGTTCGCCGCGCGGCAGCACTGCGAGGCGCCACAGGCCACCGACGCCGTCGATGAGCCGTTCCTGCCGCACCTCATCATGCCGGCGCATCACGACGTGCGCGCCAGCGACGTGCTGGTGCGCAGACTGCACGGCACGCTCGCAGCAGCAGCCGACCACGGGCCTAAGGACTTTCCGGCGCTGCTGATGACGCCTGGCGTCGGCGCACGGACCGTCCACGCGCTCGCCATGGTCGCCGAGGTCGTCCACGGCGCGCCGTATCGCTTCTCCGACCCGGCCCGGTTCTCGCTGGCTCATGGCGGCAAGGACGGGCATCCCTTTCCGGTGCCGCTCCGGGTCTACGACGAGACGATAGGCATCCTGAAGTCGGCGGTCGCCAAGGCAAAGCTAGGACGGAGCGAGGAACTGGCCGCGCTGCAGCGGCTCGACGCCGAGGCGCGGAGGCTTGAAGCCGTCGCGTCGGGGCCATCGGTTGAGGCGTTTATCGCCGACGAGCGCACCCGCTCGCACGCCTATGGCGGCCGGACGGTCTTCGGCAACGCGCGCCCGCCGAAGGAACGGAGCGTGGCTTAGGCCTTCGCCTTCTGCACGCGCTGGGCGAGCGTCGCCGTCAGGCGGCGGAGGGCCGGCGAGTAGTCATCACGCGCCAGCACGACGTGAATGAGCGTCGGGCTACCGGTGTTGGCCCGCGCCTTCGACAGCGCATCGCTCATTTCGGCCTCGGTCGTGACGCGGAGGCCAAGGCCACTGCCAAGCACATCCGGGATGCGCTCGTAGTTCCAGCGGAGCACGTCATTGAACGCACCGTCGAGCATCGGCCGCTCGGTGCCGTAACCGTCGTTGTCGAAGACAACAACGATCGGGTTCTGGGCATAGCGAACGCTCGTGGCGAGTTCCATGCCCGTCATCTGAAAGGCGCCGTCCCCTACGAGCACCAGCGGCCGGAGCTTCGGCGCCGCCGCCTGGACGCCGATCGAGGCCGGCACGGCGAAGCCAAGGGAACAGTAGTAGGCCGGCGCTAGGAAGTGAGCGCCATCGTGGATGTAGAGGTCGGAGGCACCGAACAGCGCATCGCCCGGATCGGCGATGACGATCATGTCGTCCTCAAGGAAAGCGTTGAGTTGGCGGAACAGCGCCGCCACCGTGATCGCCTTGTCCTCTGCCTGGAAAGCGCCCGGATGCTCGGGGTGCTCGTAGGCATCGGGCGTACGCTTCTGCCATGCCTGCGCCGCGAGGCCACGGATGAAATCCTCCATGCGGACGTCGTCGTAGGCATGATGACCAACAGCGACACGGTCCTTGCAGGCATAGACGGAGAAGCGGCGGTCGATGTTGGCCGTGTAGATGCCGAGGTTGAGGTCGGTCATCATGGTGCCGAGGACGATGATGCAATCGCTCTTCTCGACGTAATCGCGGACGTTCTCGCGCCCCATCGCGCCCTCGTAGACGCCGATGTAGGCGGGATCGGACTCGGGGAACACCGACTTCCCCATGATCGAGGCGGCTACCGGAATGCCGGTCTTGTGGGCGAAGGCGGCAAGCGGCTCCTGCAGGCGGAAGCGGTGGAGCTCCTCGCCGGCGAGGATGACGGGATGCTTCGCCGCGTTGATCCGCTCGGCCGCCTCGGCGAGCGCGAAGGCCAGCACCTCGGGATCGCTCGTCTCTTCCGGCAGCGGTCGCGGCTTGCGCGGCGTAATCTCGGCGGCCGCCATGTCGCGCGGGATTTCGATGTAGACCGGGCGGCTGTGGCGTTTGGCGAGCGCCAGCACACGGTCGATCTCGCCGGCCGCAGTTTCCGGATCGTCAAGGACGGCGCAGCCGACGGTGAGCTGTTCGAAGACGCGCGTCTGAGTATCGAAATCGCGCACCTTGTGATGGAGCAGCGTGTTGTGGACGCGCTCGCGCGTTCCCGGCGCGCCGCTGACGACGATGACCGGCGAGCGCTCGGCGAACGCCTGTCCTACGGCATTGGCGATCTTGAGCCCGCCGACGTTGTAGGTGATGCAGGCAACGCCGATGCCCTTGAGGCGGGCGTAGGCGTCGGCGGCGAAGCCCGCGCCCTGCTCGTCGCAGGTGTTGACGACCTGGAGCGGGCTCTTCTCCATCTGGCTGAAGAAGGTGAGGACGTAGTCCCCCGGCACGCCGAAAACGTGCCCGGCACCCTCCTCGCCGAGACGACGGATGAGGTACTCGCCGATCATTTCCGCCATGAGCCAAAATCCTCCTGCAGACGAGCGTATTGTTGCAGGCGGTGGGATAACGCGGAAGTGTTACCGCTTCGTGCGGGAACTAGATCGCCGAGCCGTCCCCCTCCTCGGCCGTATC
Organism: uncultured Bauldia sp.; assembly: GCA_964641825.1. Taxonomy (GTDB): domain Bacteria; phylum Pseudomonadota; class Alphaproteobacteria; order Rhizobiales; family Kaistiaceae; genus DASZQY01. The sequence goes on along the minus strand of CAZXKZ010000096.1, from coordinate 6,872 downwards.
AGCGGGCGGCGGCCGCGGTACGTCGCGCGCCGAGCGCAGCTTCGGGAGCTGGGTGGGGAGCGGCATCCACGAGGCAAGCTCAGCCTCGGCGTAGACGACGCGGGCGAAGGGATCGGAATCGTTGGCAACCCAGCCTTCCTCACCCGAGCGCGCCGACCTGGCGAAGCGGACCGCATCGACCTCGGACGGTCCCTGCTCCGAGGCGCGGATGCGGACCAGCACCAGCGAGCCATCGCGTGGCGCGCTCGCCATCGGTGCCCAGGTGGATACACTCATGGCATCTGCCTCCATGCCATGAATGATATGTCGCCAGGCGGCCCAGGCAACCGCTATTGAGCACCTTTCCACGAAGGTCGTGCAGGCTATGGAGCGGGCGCCTTGCGCTGCGCGCAATACCAGTTCCGGGCGCGGTCTTCCGTCACGGCGACGTAGAGATAAAGATCACCCGAGAGGTCCTCGTAGTTGTCTTTCGGTCCGGTCAGGGAGACACCGAAGGCTCCGATCTCATCCTTGAGATAGCCGTTGGTCACGACAAACTCGGCGTGTTCGTATCCTCGGCGATGAGATACAGGCTTCCATATCCCCCGAGTCGTCCGTCCGTCTTGATGAAGGCGTACGTCTTGTCGGCGAGCACGATGGCGCCGACGTTCGCCCCCGTCGCATCTGCGCAGTCCCAGGTCCCGTCCGCGGTCTTGTCGCGAAGTGGAATATCCTGGGCGAGCGACGGCGAGACAGCCATCAATATAAAGCCTATTACGAGACCAAGAGCCGATCCAGACATTGTCCTCTCCCATCGCCGCTGCAACGCTTTGGTCGCGCCGCTGCTGCAAGAGTCCATCAAGTCGGGCGCGTATGTCCTTAAGCGGAGCTTAAAAACTCTAAAAAGGCGCGCAGGCTAGCCCGCAGACATGCCGGCCATGTGCAATCCCTCTACCAGAAGGCGGTCGTGGGTATCGGGATAGCCGCGCGGCCCTATCAGACTGGCGACGGTCAGCGCCGGCCAGATTGCCAGCGTCGCCTGCACGCTTGCGCGCGCGTCATCCATGCGGCCCATGTGGGCGTAACAGGCGGTGACCACGCAGCGCGCGAAATCCGTCGCCGCGGGACTTTCAAGCGTCCGCAGCCCCCAGGCGAGCGCATCCTCGATGCGTCCCGCTGAAAGATGTGCGCGTGCGATCTGGCTCATGCACCGCAGCGCCTCGCCCCCTGACGGACTCAACTGCAGCGCGCGGAGGCTGCAGGCGACGGCGTCGTCAAAGGCGCCGCGGTGCCAGTGCGCATAGCCTACTACTTTGCCAATCGCCTGGCTGTTCGGGTTGATCGCGTACGCTCGATTAATCAGAGCATAGCCCGGGTCGGGCTCGCCTTTCACGGTCATCAGTACGACGCCGGCGACCATGAGGACGAACGCATCGCCGTCGTCGGCCTGCAGGGCGCGCTCGGCGAGCGCGATCGCCGCCGCCGCATCGTCGACGCCGGGTGGCGGTGTGCCGCTTCGCGTCAGCCGCTTCTCGTGTGCCCACGCAGCGAGCGAGAGCGCCGGAGCAAAATTCGGATCTAGCATGATCGCGCGGTCCAGAAGGTCGATCGCCGCGTCGTAGTGCTCCAGCCGCTGCACGCCGAGCATATGCAGCAAGGGCAGCGCCTGCAGGTAGAGATCATAGGCGTCGAGATTCTCCGGCCGCTTTCGCCGCGACCGGTCGAACTCCGCTTTCCGTATCTCCGGCTCGATGAGGCCGACGACGCGTGCCGTGACGCGGTCCTGAAAGTCGAGCACATCCTCGATGGTGCCGTCGACGTTCTCGGCCCACAGATGGGCGCCGGTCTCACCCTCGATCAACTGGGCGCTGACGCGGATGCGCGCGCCGCTCCGGCGGACGCTGCCTTCCAGCACATAGCGGACGCCAAGTGCGCGGGCCACTTCGCGGATGTCGACCGAGCGGCCCTTGTAGGCAAAGCTCGAATTGCGGGCGACAACGGCCAGCATCTTGAACCGCGACAGCGCGGTGGTCATGTCCTCGACCATGCCGTCGGCGAAATGCTCCTGTTGCCGATCATCGCCAATGTTGACGAATGGGAGCACCGCGATCGACGGCTTCCCATTGGCGTGAAAACCCGACAGAGCTGACGATCGGATCAGCCGGTAGCCAACACGCGGCACGGTCGTGATCCATTCCTGGCCATCGGATCGGGTACCAAGAATCTTTCGGAGGTTGGCGATCTGGACCGCAAGATTGCCGTCCTCGACGGCGATCTCGGGCCAGGCGCGCTCCATGAGAGCGGATCGGGTAACGACGCCGCCATCGGCATCGAGGAGCGCTCCAAGCAGCGCGGCGGCGCGGCCGCCGAGCGAAACCGGCCCCGAACCTTCCCAGAGAGTTGCGCTTGCGGGATCGAAGACGAACGGCCCGAACGCGATTGTGGGAGACGACATGCGGCACCCGCGCGAAGGTTTCCGATGTTCTCGCAAGAGGGGAAACTAGGCAAGAGCGACTCGCCCGGTCGTGCTAGCCCCCAAACCTCCGCATGCCGCGGATGCCGGCCCAGACGCCGAGCGTGCCGAAGGCGAGGAAGACCCAGCCGGAGAGCGCGCCGGCGTGGATGCCGGAGAGAAGCACGCCGACGGTGCAACCGAGGCCGATCATGGCACCCCAGCCCATGAGCACGCCGCCGACGAGGCCGCGCACCACCTGCGCGCGCGTGGGCACCGCCGGCCGGAACTCGCCGGCAACCAGGGCCGCAGCGAAGCTGCCCGCGACCAGCCCGATGACGAAGACGCCGTTGTTGGACAGGATCGCAGTCTTGACCACGGTGGCGCAGCCGCGGAGCGTATCGAGGCCGTAGAGCGTTTCGGGCAGAAGGCCGAGATCACTGGCGCCGGTGCGCGCGAGGCTGCCGATCTCGGCGGTGACGCCGAGCGGTGCGACACGGAAGTAGGCAGCCATGGCGATCACGCCGACGACGGCGCCGGTGAGCACGCCCGGCCATCGCTTCACGAAGATGCCGCACAGCACTGAGCGGAGCGACGGCGAGGCCGCCTGCGCCACCGGCTGCAGCCGGCCCGACCACAAGACGACGAGCGCGAGGGCGCCGAGAACCGCGAGGGTCACGATCAGCGTCCCGGCATAGCCCAGCCAGTGCGGCAGCCAGATCGACGGCCAGTTGGAGATGACTGAGAGGTAGAGCGGGTTCCACGTCAGGAAGCCGGCGACGAAGCCGAGCGCCGTGCCAATGAGCGCGAACGGCGCGGTCGGCGAGCCTTCGCCGAGACGATAGAGGTGGGCCGAGATGCACGACCGCGAGGTCGCCATGCCGACGCCGAAGACGAAGGCAGCGAGCGCCAGCACGGGGCTGGCCGGGCCGACATGGGCCGTCGGCGGCAGACGGTCGGCCTGTGGCACCGGCACCCAGGCGAGGAAGACCACCAGATAGAGGACGAAGCCGACACCGAGCGCGACGAGGATCGACAGAAGCCCGCGCGGATCGCGCTCCTCCAGGAAGTCGCGGAAGTTGCAGAAGAAACAGAAACGCCCGCGCTGAAGTGTGATGCCGAAGACGGTGCCTGCCAGCAGTGAGAACGACAGCGCACGGCTGGCCGAGTCATCGCCATAGAGCGACCACGCCCATGCCGCCAGCGCTGCTACGACGGCGACGGCAAAGGCGGCACGCGGAACAGAAACAGAGGACTGCGATGGTATGGCGGTATCGGTCATCGGTATGGCAATTGTGCTGTTGTGTCCCGGATAACACGAAGTCGTCCCGGGCGCAGCGCGCGCGGGACGACACGATGTGCCCGACCGGCGGAAGTGCAATCACCACCGACGCAAAAAATCAACGGGGCGGACGCTAGCGCGCCCGCCCCGCTCGTGCCGCATTGGCCGGCCGGGAGAAGCCGGCGCTTGTGCGACTACTTTCCGGTCCACACCGTGCCGGCGAGATTGACGACCGGCACCCCGACCGAGTTGCCGTACTCCGTCCACGAGCCGTCGTAGTTGCGGACGTCGTAGCCGAGGAGCCGCGAGAGCGCGAACCATGTATGGCTCGACCGCTCGCCGATACGGCAGTACGTGATGATCGGCTTGGAGCCGTCAATCCCGACCTCGGCGTAAAGCGCGCGGAGCTCGTCGGGCGACTTGAAGGTGCCGTCCTCGTTGACCGCCTTGCCCCACGGCACGTTGACCGCACCGGGAACGTGGCCGGCCCGCACCGAAAGCTCCTTCACGCCTTCCGGCGCGAAGATCTTGCCCGAGTATTCGTCCGCCGAACGGATGTCGACCAGCGCGATATCGGCGCGGCCCTCTGCGGCATCGAGCACGTCGCCAAGGCGCGCACGGAGCGCCGTGTTGCGCTCCCCGATCTCGATGGCCGAGGCGGCGTACTGCGGCTCCGCGGTGTCGAGCGGAAGGCCCTGCGCCTCCCACAGCTTGCGGCCGCCGTCGAGCAGCTTCACCTGGTCGCCGAGGCCGTAGACGTCGAACACCCACGCGCCCCACGCCGCGAACCAGTTGTTGTTGTCGCCGTAGAGGACGATGGTGGTGTCGTCAGTGACGCCGGCGGCGCGGAGCGTCTCCTGAAAGGCCTCGCGCGAGGCGATGTCGCGGTTCACCGGATCAACCAGTTGCGTATGCCAGTCGAGGTGGACGGCACCGGGGATATGTCCGCGCTCGTAGACGCCGGTATCGACGCTGACTTCGAAGATACGGACGCTGTCGTTGTTGAGGTTCTCCTGGACCCATTCTGCGGTCACCAGGGGGTTGGTATCGGCGCTCGCTGCTGCCGAAAGACCGACGGCGAACGCCACGCCGAGGGCGAATGACCTGAGTTGCATGGGCACGATCTCCATTTTCTGCGCGTTTCCTTTTGAGGCCGCCGCAGAATAGCGGCACGACCGCACCGGAAAACGGCTGCGCTTGCGGCTTCTCCGAGGCTGGCGGAAAATTTTGCCGGGGCTGACGGCCCACATAGACAATAATTGCAGGTGCCCTTGACGGGCGACCGCCTTTCCGCCCAATTCGTCGGAAAATAATGCTCAACTGCCGGATGTGATCGGTCCGGCACGAGGGAGTCGGGCGAGACATGCGTGGATGGGGCGCGATTGCTATCGCTGCCGGCGTTGTAATCAGCGCCGCCGCGCCCGCTGCCGCGCAGACCCCCGCGCAGTTCGTCGAACGCTTCCTGGGCGAAAACCTCGAACGGCTGACTGGCACCGGCCCTTCCACCTCAAGGCCAGCGGCGAAGCCGAAGACGGTGCAGCCGGCGGACACGCCGCTGCTCGCCGTCCCCCTGCCCCACCTGCGGCCCGAGGGCGAAGCGCCGGAGGCGGCGCTCGGCTTCCTGCCGGATGCGGCGACCGAGACGGTGGTGGTGCCGACCGAGGACCTTGCGGTGCCGATGCCGCGGTTGAGGACGCGTTCCGCGGCTGAGGCAGCCGCCGCCGAACTTGCCGCCATTCCGCCGGACCCGAAGGCGCCGCCACTGCTCCCGCTGTCGGAACTGACCGAGCCGCCCCCTGCGGCCCAGTCCACTTGCGGCATCTCGCTGGCGATGCTGGGCGTGATCGCAACACCGCTGCAGGAGGTGGACGGAAGCGGCGCCTGCGGTATGACCGCACCCGTCGAAGTCGCCTCGCTCGATGGCGGCGCGATCGACATCAGCGGCGAGGCGGTGGTGAACTGCCATCTTGCCGAAGCCTTCGCGCGCTGGATGGACGACACTGTCGATCCGCTCGCCCGCAAGATACTGAAGGGCGAGGTAACCGGCGTACGGGTCGCCGCCGGCTACGCCTGCCGCGGGCGCAACAACATCGCCGGCGCGAGGCTCTCCGAGCACGGCAAGGGCAACGCCATTGACATCGCCGCCTTCGAGATAGACGGCGAGGCCTGGGTCGCGGTCGGCAAGGCGGACGGTGCCGGACGGGAGTTCCTGCAGGCGGTGCGGAAATCAGCCTGCGGGCCGTTCAAGACGGTGCTGGGGCCCGGCTCCGATGCCTACCACTCCGACCACCTGCACCTCGACCTCGCGCAGAGGCGGAACGGCAGCACCTACTGCCGCTAGGATGGTTACGCCGAGGTGCCCGCTTGCGCGGGCGCAAGATAGTCACCTATGTAAACTTGGTCACCTGCGTATACGGACCAGCCTATCCGTTCCACAAGGCCACCAGCTATGAGCACGACAGTCGCCGAAAAGCCCGCCCTCACCACGCCCGCGCGCGTGCCTGACACAACGTATCTCGGTCCCGTCCATCTCGCCGTCACTGACGAGAAGCGGGCGCTCGCGGTGTGGCGCGATCTGGTCGGGTTCACCGAACTCGGCCGGAGCGGCAACGCCATCAGCCTTGGCGCCGGCGAGGACAATCCCCACACCCGCCAGGAGCG
>CAZXKZ010000096.1:0-488 GCA_964641825.1 uncultured Bauldia sp. | reverse complement strand
GAACTGATCGTGCTGGAGACAGGCGCGGAACGGCCGGTGGTGCCGAACACCAGCGGGCTCTATCACGTCGCCATCCACGTTCCGACACGCAAGGAACTCGCCCGCGTGACGGCACGCTTCATGTCCGCCCGCTTCCGCAACTCGCCCACCGACCATCTCGTCACCGAGGCGGTCTACGCCTGGGACCTCGACGGCAACGGCATCGAGATGACCTTCGAGACGCCCGAGCGCGGCGAGATGCTGTCAGACGCCAACGGCTACTACGGCTTGACCAGCGACGGGCGCCGCCATTCCGGCCGCGACCCGATCGACCTCGACTCGCTATTCGGCGAGCTTTCCGAAGGCGACGACCTGACCGCACCGCTGCCCGAGGGCACGCACATCGGCCACGTCCATCTCCACGTCGCCGATCTCCAGAAAACGATGGATTTCTATAGCGACGTGATCGGCTTCACGCCGCTGATGTTCAGCCCCCGCATCCGCATGGC
>CAZXKZ010000095.1:4663-9430 GCA_964641825.1 uncultured Bauldia sp. | reverse complement strand
GCGGGAAGGCCATGTCGGGCGCGCCGATCATGATCGGCACGAACCAGTTGCCGAACCCGCCGATCATCGCCGGCATGACCATGAAGAAGATCATGATCAGCCCGTGGGCCGTCGTGAAGACGTTGAAGAGCTCCGGATCGCCGAAGATCTGCATGCCCGGCGCTTGCAGCTCCATGCGCATCATCACGGAGAGCGTACCGCCGATGATGCCGGAGATGATCGCGAAGATAAGGTACATCGTGCCGATGTCCTTATGGTTGGTCGAATAGACCCACCTCCGCCATCCGGTCGGATGACCGTGCCCGTGAGCGTCGTCAGCGCCGTAAGCTGCACCGGTTGCCATCAAAGTCTCCTTCAGCAGGTTCCTCAGGCCCTTGCGGACCTCAGAACCCTAGTTCTGCTCGCTCGTCGTGGTGGCCGGCTCGGCGGGAGCCGCCGCGACGAGTGCCTCGTACGCTGCGTCGAGATCGGTCGGGGCCGCCGCTGCCCAGGCGTCGAAGTTCGCCTGGCTGACCGCCTGCACGGCGATCGGCATGAAGGCGTGGTCGCGCCCGCAAAGCTCGGAACACTGGCCGTAGTACATGCCCTCGCGGTCAACCCTGAACCACGTCTCGTTCAGGCGGCCGGGGATGGCGTCGATCTTCACGCCGAACGCAGGCACGGCGAACGAATGGATGACGTCAGCCCCGATCACCTGCATGCGGACCACCTTGCCGACCGGCACGACCAGCGGGTTGTCCACCGCCAGCAGCCTTGGCCCGGCGTTCGGATCGGCGGCGCGGGCCTCGTCCGACAGCATCAGCGAGTCGAACGAGAGGTCGTCGTTATCGGGATAATCGTACGTCCAGAACCACTGGTTGCCCGTCGCCTTGATCGTCAGCGGCGGATCGGCCTCGGGATCGTAGCCCGGAATGGCGCGCGCCGGATCGTGTTCGGCGAACAGAAGCGAGAACGACGGCACCGCGACGCCGACCAGGATGAGGATGGGCAGGACCGTCCACAGAACCTCGACCAGCGTGTTGTGGCTGGTGCGCGAGGGCACCGGGTTGGCGCGCGCATTGAAGCGCACGACGCAGTAGGCGAGCAGCACGAGCACGAGGAGCGTGATCAGCGAAACGACGATGAGCAGCCCGTTGTTGAAGGTATGGATCATCTCCATGATCGGAGAGGCCGCGGGCTGCAGGCCGATCTGCCATGGCTCGGGCTGGGCGGCGAGGGCCGCGCCCGGCGTGAGCCCGGCCAGAAGAAGCATTCCCGGCAAGCGCCGCACCAGTGCCTTCGTCACCATGTCGCTCCTGTTCGCCGGAGGCGCCGCCGATTCGGGACTCGCCCGTGGGACCGGCCAGCACCCCAGCAATTATAGGGCTTTGGCCAAGCCCGGCACCACCGGACCATGCGGTCTTTGGAACCGTGCCAGAGAAAAACCATAGACGGTTTTTGGCCGCAACGGGGGAAGGCTGCGCAATATGCGGCAAATCGCGCCTCGCCATCGTTTCGCCGGGGTCGGGACGGCGGTTGGACCCGGCGCGCGGACCTCGGAACGATTGTGCAGGCGCACAGTTTGTACGCCCGAGGGTATTGGGCGCAGAGTGATTCGGCGGTAAGTCCTTACCCGGCGGGGATGAATGGCTGACCAGTATCAGATGTACGACGACGAAGACGACGAGGAGCCGCCGCGGCGGCGGGGCCTCCTTGTCCCGATTCTGGCGATCGTGGCCGGCGTCCTTGCCGTTGCGGTCGGCATTGCCATCGTGCTGTTCGCCATGGGCTATTTCGATCAGGGCAGTCCGCAGCTCGCCGGGGCGCCGGTCGACCAGCCGCCCGCGCAGGTGAGCGAGGCGCCGCCCGCGCTGGAGCCGCCGCCCCCCGACACCGCCCCTGCCACCACCAACGTGCCCCAGGCTGTCGTCTCCGTCGCGCCGTCGGCGCAGGGCGAGCCGCCCATCCGCTCCACCCACGGCGACTGGCAGGTGCGCTGCGATACGCCGGCGGGCGCACAGAACGAGCAGTGCGTGCTCATGCAGTTCGTCACCGCCGAGGACCGGGAGAACGTTGGCCTGACGGTGATCGTGCTCAAGACCGCCGACGGACAGGCGCGCATCATGCGCGTGCTGGCGCCCCTCGGCGTGCTCCTGCCCTCCGGCCTTGGCCTCAAGGTCGACGAGACGGACATGGGCCGCGCCGGATTCGTCCGCTGTCTGCCCAACGGCTGCGTCGCCGAGGTGATCCTCGAGGACCAGCTCCTCACGCAGCTCAGCACGGGCCAGACGGCCACCTTCATCATCTTCCAGACGCCCGAGGAAGGCATCGGGATCCCGATCTCGCTGAACGGCTTCCAGGCCGGCTACGCCGCATTACCCTAGGCTGCGCTCAAGGGCGCCGCGGCTGGTTGGTCGACGGCGAATAGATGGATTGCCCCTCTCAGGACAGCGTACTATCTGGTCGACTAGGAACTGCGGAGAAGCTGCATGGAATTCACGAGGATCACCGTGAATCCGCGCCAGATGGGCGGCGTACCCTGTATCCGCGGCCTTCGCATCCCGGTGGCGACGGTCGTAGACATGGTCGCAAATGGGATGGCACCGGCAGAGATACTGCGGGCCTACCCCGACCTCGAAGCAGAAGACATCGGCGAGGCGCTCCACTACGCTGCTGAGGCCGTCCGCGAGCGAGAACTGCCGCTCGTCCTTCCTTGAGGTTTCTAGTCGACAATGCACTGTCGCCGGACGTCGCGCGACGGCTGTGCGACGCCGGGCACGATGCAACGCACGTCCGCGACTATGGCCTCCAAGCCGCTGAGGACGAGCGCATCCTAGAATTCGCCGAGTCGGAGAGCAGGATACTCCTATCCGCCGACACAGACTTCGGAACCTTGTTGGCGTTGCGCCAACGCGCACGACCGTCGATAGTCCTGTTCAGGCGCGGCACTGATCGTTCGCCGGAACGACAAACCGCGCTTCTTGTAAAGAACCTTCCCGAACTTGAGCCGTCACTCGCTACCGGCTCAGTCGTCGTGTTTGAGGAGGCTCGGATACGCATACGCCGGCTGCCGATACTTGGCATTCGCTAAGATGTGTCTTGCCACCCAAGGTTCAGCCCGCGTTGCGCATCCCGCGCCCCCGCCCTATCTCTGGGAACCAGCACCCTTCCCCCCATGCGAGCCGCCCCATGACCGATCGCAGCCATTCCATCCTCGACCGCGCCGGCCTCGATCCGGAGCGGGCGCGCGAGCTTACCGCCGATGCCCTCAAGGGCGCCGACGACGGCGAACTCTACCTCCAGTTCTCGCAGTCCGAGGGCCTCGTCTTCGACAACGGGCGCCTGAAGTCGGCGAGCTTCGACACCCATCAGGGCTTCGGTCTCCGCGCCGTCGCCGGCGAGGCCGCCGGCTATGCCCACTCCGGCGAGATCTCTGAGCCGGCCATCAAGCGCGCCGCCGACGCGGTCCAGGCCGTCAAGGCCGGCCACAAGGGCACCTATTCCGAGCCGCCGCGCGGCACCAATGCCTCCCTCTACGGCGACGAGAACCCGATCGGCGCGCCCACCTTCGCCGAGAAGGTCAAGCTGCTCGAAACCATCGACGCCTTCGCCCGCAAGAAGGACGATCGCGTCCGCCAGGTCACGGCGACCCTCGGCGCCGCCTACGACGAGATCGAGATCGTGCGCGCCGATGGCACGCGCGTATCGGACGTACGCCCGATGGTGCGCGTCGGCGTGTCGGTGGTGGTCGGCGACGGCGACCGGCAGGAGACCGGAAGCTACGGCATGGGCGGGCGCGAAAGCTTCGCCCGTTTCGTCACCGAGGATATGTGGCAGTACGCGGTCGACGAGGCGGTGCGGCAGGCGCTGGTGAACTTGTCGGCGGTCCCCGCGCCCGCAGGCACCTTCGACGTGGTGCTCGGCTCGGGATGGCCGGGGATCATGCTCCACGAGGCAGTCGGCCACGGTCTGGAAGCCGATTTCAACCGCAAGGGCGAGAGCGCGTTCGCCAAGCTGATGGGCCAGCGGGTCGCCTCCCCCGGCGTCACCGTCGTCGACGACGGCACCATCGCCAACCGGCGCGGCTCGCTCACCATCGACGACGAAGGCACCCCCAGCCAGTGCACGACGCTGATCGAGGACGGCATCCTCGTCGGCTACATGCAGGATCGCCAGAATGCCCGCCTCATGGGCATGAAGCCCACCGGCAACGGCCGCCGTCAGTCCTACGCACACATCCCCATGCCGCGTATGACGAACACCTACATGCTCGGCGGCAAGGACGAGCCCGGCGAGATCATCACCTCGGTCAAGAACGGCATCTACGCCGTCGCCTTCGGCGGCGGGCAGGTCGACATCACCTCGGGCAAGTTCGTCTTCTCGTGTACCGAGGCATACAAGATCGAGGACGGCAAGATCGGCCCGGCCATCAAGGGCGCGATGCTCATCGGCAACGGGCCGGACGCGCTCACCCGCGTCCGCATGATCGGCAACGACATGGCGCTCGATCCGGGCATCGGCACCTGTGGCAAGAACGGCCAGGGCGTGCCGGTGGGCGTCGGCCAGCCGACGCTGCGCATCGACCAGATCACTGTCGGTGGCACGGCGACGGCCTGAAGCTTGCTTCATCGAAGAAGCGCGACACCCGCGAAGGGAGCGGGTAACCTCCGGTAATACGCAGCCACGGGGCGACGATGGCGGCTGAATCGCATACCTCCGATCTCGTGAGCGTCGTGGCGCTGCTGGGTGCCGCGGTCGTCGCTGTCCCCATCTTCAAGCGCCTCGGCC
>CAZXKZ010000095.1:0-4653 GCA_964641825.1 uncultured Bauldia sp. | reverse complement strand
TACCTCGTCGCCGGCATCGCCATTGGCCCCTTCGGCTTCAGGCTGTTCACCGAGCCGGAATCGATCCTCAGCGTCGCCGAGATCGGCGTTGTGCTGCTCCTGTTCATCATCGGGCTTGAGATGAAGCCGTCGCGCCTGTGGTCGCTGCGGCGGGAGATATTCGGGCTCGGCCTCGCCCAGATCGGCTTCTGCGGCATCGTGCTCACCGGCGTCGCCCACTACATCCTCGGCTTCCCGCTCGCCGCCGCCTTCATCGCCGCGATGGGCTTCACCATGACGTCGACGGCGATCGTGCTCCAGCTTCTGGAGGAGCGCGGCGAGACGACCGCGCCGGGCGGGCAGCGCATCATCTCGGTGCTGCTTCTGGAAGACCTCGCCATCGTGCCGCTGCTCGCCAGCGTCGCGCTGCTGGCGCCGGTTCCGGTCGCCATCACTTCGCAGCCGCGCTGGCTGGAGGTGCTGATCGCGCTCGCGGCCATCGTCGGTGTGGTCGCAGTCGCCCGCTACCTGCTCAACCCGGTCTTCCGCATCCTTGCCGCTGCCAAAGCGCGCGAGGTGATGACCGCGGCCGCGCTCCTCGTCGTCCTCGGCTCCGCGCTCATCATGGACCTCGGCGGTCTGTCCATGGCGATGGGCGCTTTCACCGCCGGCGTGCTCCTTTCGGAATCGAGCTTCCGCCATCAGCTCGAGGCCGACATCGAGCCCTTCCGCGGCTTGCTGCTCGGCCTGTTCTTCCTCGCCGTCGGCATGTCGCTCGATCTCGCGCTGGTCGCGCGCGACTGGGTGATGATCGCCGTCATCGTCGCCGCGTTCATGGTGGTGAAGGCCGCGGGCATCTATCTCATCGCGCGGCTGTTCAAGGCCCGCCATCCGGAAGCGGTCCACCGCGCGCTTCTCATGGCGCAGGGCGGCGAGTTCGCCTTCGTCCTCTACACGGCCGCCACCGGCGTCGGCATTTTCTCCGGCGACGTCGTCGCCCAGTTCAATGCCGCCGTCATCATTTCGATGGCGGTCACGCCCTTCCTCGCCATGCTCGCCGACTGGCTCGGCAAGGAGATGGACATGCCCTCGTTCGAGGGCATCGACGTGGCCGAAGGCCTCACTGGCACGGTGCTGGTCATCGGCTTCGGACGGTTCGGACAGGTGGCGAGCCAGGCGCTCCTGTCGCGCGGCATCGACGTGTCGATCATCGACGACGACGTCGAGATGATCCAGGCCGCCGCGCGTTTCGGCTTCAAGATCTACTACGGCGACGGCACGCGCCTCGACGTGCTCCGCGCCGCGGGCGCCGGCTCGGCGAAGATCATCGCCATCTGCATCGACAACCAGGAATCGACCGACAAGATCGTGGCCGCGATCAAGGAGGAGTTCCCCCTCGCCCACGTCATGGCGCGCTCATACGACCGCGGCCACACGCTCGACCTCATCGCGGCGGGCGTCGATTACCAGATTCGCGAGACGTTCGAGTCCGCCCTCGCCTTCGGGCGCGAGGCGCTCCGCGAGCTGGACATTCCCGACGAGGAAGCGGAAGAGATCATAGAGGATGTCCGCCGCCGCGATGCGGAGCGTCTGCAGGTGCAGGTCACCGGCGGCATCATGGCCGGCCGCGATCTCATGCGCGGCAACGCGCCGACGCCCGGCCCGCTGGTCAAGCCTAAGCGCGAGGCACGGCCGCTCACCGAGGAAACCGCCGTCGTTGCCGCCGAGGACGACGAAGCCGACGAGACGTAGTCGCCGAACCTTCCCCCTAATGTCATCCTCGCGAAAGCGAGGACCCAGTAAACGACGCCGCCTCTTGTGTTTACTGGATCGTGCCTCCCCATCCGTCATGGCCGGACAAAGTCCCGACAATCCGGGCCTCAGCTAACTCCGGCGAACCCCTACGGATACAGCAGCGCCTTCTCCCATCCGTCGCCAGTTCGCGTGAACCGCACCCGCTCGTGCAGGCGGAAGGCGCCGGCCCGCCAGAACTCGATCTCCGTCGGCGCAATCCGGAAGCCGGACCAGTATTCCGGCCGCGGGATTTCGCCTACCGCGTGCTTGGCCGTGAAGGCGGCGACCGCCTTCTCCAGCGCGAACCGCGATTCCAGCGGCCGCGACTGCTGGCTCGCCCATGCGCCGATCCGGCTCGCCCGTGGCCGCGAGGCGAAATAGGCGTCCGCCTCTGCCGTGGCGACCGGCGACACCGGCCCCCGCACCCGCACCTGGCGGCCGAGGCTCTTCCAGTGGAAACAAAGCGCGGCCTTGGGGTTGGCCCCCAGTTCCTCCCCCTTCCGGCTTTCGAGGTTGGTGAAGAACACGAAGCCGTCCGGTCCGTGCCCCTTGAGCAGCACCATGCGCACGTCGGGCATCCCCGCGGCGTCGACGGTGGCGAGCGCCATGGCGTTCGGGTCTTCCGGCTCGGACCTCTCCGCCTCGCCAAGCCACGCCGAGAACAGCGGAATCGGGTCCGCTATGTCAGCAAAGTTACCGCTCATTAAGGTTTCTTTCCGATGCTCCGCGGCCGAGGGGTACGGAGATTTTCCGGGGTATGTTCGGGCGCGTGAAGTCATATACCGGCGAGGGGTTTGGCCGCCAGTCGCTGGGCTTGGCCGTGATTGCCGTACTCCTCGTCGTGTTGGCGTCCGGGTGCTCGTCGCTGGGCGAGCGCGGGTCGGGGCGCATGGCCGCCCGCGCCACCAAGCCCGTTTCGCCGGTGGAGCGGGTCGATCCGTCCGATTGGGAGACGATCCGGCGCGCGGTCGCTTCCGCCTCCGACGCCTCCGCCCACACGCTCCCCTGGACCAACCCGGACACCGGCTCCAAGGGCACGATCGCGCTCCTTCCGGCGATTACCAAGGCCGGCAACCTCTGCCGCGCCTTCGCCACCACGATCTCCGACCCGAGCGGGGTCCACCGCTATGGCGGCGAGGCGTGCCTGCGCACGGATGGCCGCTGGCAGCTCCACGAGATCACTGCCGACGACGTTCTCGTTTCTTGAGGATTCCCGGCTTCAAGTCGCCGCCGCAATGACCCATATTGCCTGATCCGGGCCGGATTCCCTGGCTCGCGGCTCACCTGCTAATGTCGGCCCATGCGTGATCCCTATGAGGTGCTCGGCGTCAGCCGAACGGCGAGCGAAGCGGAAATCAAGTCGGCCTTCCGCAAGCTCGCCAAGAAGCACCACCCCGACCAGAACAAGACTGACCCGAAGGCCAAGGAGCGCTTCGGCGAGGTCAATGCCGCCTACGAGATCGTCGGCGACAAGGCCAAGCGGAAGCAGTTCGACCGCGGCGAGATCGGGGCCAACGGCAAGCCCCGCTTCCAGGGCTTCGAGGGCTTCCAGCCCGGCGCCGGCCGCGGCGGTCCCGGCGCCAATCCGTTCGGCAGTGGCGCCTCCGCGCGCACCTTCCGCTGGTCGAGCGGCGGACAGGCCGATGGCGACCCGTTCGGCTCGGAGGACATCCTCAGCGAGATCCTCGGCGGCGGCTTTGGCCGCGACGCGCGTGGCGGCGGCCCCCAGGCTAGGCCGCAGGCGGCGCGCGGCAGCGACGTCACCGCCACCGTCGGCGTCACGCTCGAGCAGCTCGTCAAGGGCGACAAGGCGCGCGTCGACCTCCCCACCGGACGCACCGTCGAGGTGGCGATCCCGCCCGGCACAAAGTCCGGCCAGACGATCAGGCTGAAGGGCCAGGGCAAGCCCGGCGCGCTTGGCGGCCAGCCCGGCGATGCGATGGTCACCGTCGAGTTCGTCCCCCATCCGCTGTTCCGCGTCGACGGCGATGCGCTGCGCCGCGATCTAGCCATCACCCTCGATGAGGCGGTCCTCGGCACCAAGGTGCGCGTGCCCACCCTTGACGGTCCCGTGACCATGACGGTGCCTGCGAAGTCGAGCGGCGGTCGCGCGCTTCGCCTCAAGGGCAAGGGGCTGCCGCGCCCCGGCGGCGGTCGCGGCGATCTGCTCGTCACGCTCCGCATCGTGCTGCCCGAGGGCGGCGATCCGGAGTTGGAAGCGCTGATGAAGAAGTGGCGCGAGCAGCACCGCTACCAGGCGCGCGACGAGGAATCGGAAGCCTGAACCGGGGCTAGGTCCGGCCCGCTACCTTCCTGAGCAATCCGTCCTGATCGCGGCGCAGCAGTGCGCCGGGCGCGGCGACGCCTTGCGGCGCGGCCGCTGGCTGGGGCTCCGCCTCGGAGCGTCCGCGCGGGTTCAGGGTCGCGTTGCGCCACCGCTCGACCACGGCGGCGATGAAATCGTCGTCCACCTCGCCGCCGAGCTCGCCACCCGCGCCGGCAACCGCGAGGCTCCGCGGCAAGCGATCCTGAGGCAGCTCCTTGAAGACCAGCCGCGTCGGCAGCGCCACGCCCTCGCCGAACGCGAACACCTCGCGGCGGCCAAGCGTGGGCAGGAACGCCAGCAGGCTCGCCGCCGCGTCCGACACTGCCGAGCGCACCAAATTCTGGTCGCGCTCGTTCGACATGCGCATCACGAACAGGGTCGAGCACTGCGACACGATCGTCGGGTCGAGCTCCGCCGGGCGCTGGGTGACGAGGCCGAGATAGACGCCGTACTTACGGCCCTCTTTGGCGATCCGCGAGATAGCGCGGCGCGTCGGGCCTAAGCCGCTGTTGCGGTCGGCCGGCGCGTAGCGGTGTGCCTCCTCGCAGACGAAG
>CAZXKZ010000094.1:0-9582 GCA_964641825.1 uncultured Bauldia sp. | reverse complement strand
GCAAGCTGCTGTTCCTCGCCGTTGATGGCGAGCAGACGCATGCCGCCGGCATTGAGCACGAGCACCTCGCCGCCGGTCGGGCCGTTGACCTCGATCTTGCGCGTGGCGCCGGCGCGGCCGTATGCGGCGTGGACGTAGTAGGCGCCTTGGTCGAGCCGGATGTAGACGATGCCACCGTCGGCTTCGCCGAGGAGGGGAAGGTGGCCGTCCGCTCCGGGCTGGTCGCCGAAGATGCGCCACTTCACGCCGTTGCCGAGCGGTGGCCCTTCCAGCGCCATCCGCGCCTCGAGCGTGAACGTCCCTGGCCTGATGTCCGCCGGCGGGCCTGCCCGCGGCGCGGCCAGCACGCCCGCGTCGTCCGGCAGGCCGTCGCCGGAGCCTTCGTCGACGCCGGGGTAGGTCAGCATCCCGTCGTCGCTCGGCCGCAGTTGCATGGGCTCTTCGGCGGCGAATGGCAGCGGCTCCGAGGCGTCACCTTCGCCCGAGCCGGCCGCACCGGAGTTCGCGCCCTGAACTTGTACCGGCGCGGTGGTGGATGAACCGGCATCGCCGGTGGCGCCTGCCCGGGCCGGCGAAGGCTTCGGCATCGGCGGGCTGATTTCCTGCGCCCGCGCCGCAAGCGCTCCGGCCGCAAGCACGACGAGCGCGGCCACGATCAGCCTGCGCCAGCCTGCGCGGATCGTGCGGCGGTATGCCTGCTGCATGCGTCGATCGGTCCCGGATTCGTTCGTGTCACAAAATCCGGGATTCCGTGGCGAATTCAAGGCTTCTCCAAACCCAAGCGATTGCATGGGCTGGGAAAATCCTGCAAACACGCGCCCATGTCCGAACATCTTTCATTCCTGAAAAAGCGGAAGTCCATCCCAACCGCGTTCCTTGCGGAGCCCGGTCCAACGGACGAGCAAATCTCAGAGATCCTGTCGGTTGCCTCCCGCGTGCCGGATCACGGCAAGCTGGCACCCTGGCGGTTCATCGTATTCAAGGGCGAAGCTCCCCGCCACGCCAGCGCGCTTCTGGCCGACCTCTACCAGCGCAAGAATCCGGCGGCGGAGGAAAAGGCCGTCGAGGAAGAGCGGAACCGACTGGCGCGGGCGCCGGTCGTCATCGGCGTGGTCAGCACCGCCGCGCCACACGTGAAAATCCCCGAATTCGAGCAGGTTCTCTCGGCCGCCAACGCTGCCATGAACATCCTGCTCGCGGCCCAGGCGCTCGGTTTCGGCGCGAACTGGACCACAGGCTGGATCGCCTATGACGAGGAGGCCGGGCGGATTCTCGGGCTCAGGCCGGGCGAGAAGTTCGTCGGCTTCATCCACATCGGAACGCCCACCGTGCCGCCGACGGATCGCCCGCGGCCGGTGCTTGCCGACGTGGTCAGCGAGTGGCAGCCGCCCGCCTGATCGCCGGGTAATTATGGTAAACTGATCGTTAAGGACTTCGCCGCCATAGTCGGCGCATGATCCTCACCGAATTTCTCGAATGGATGGAAGGCGCGACGCCCGAGATGCGGGCCGACGCTCTCTATACCCTCGGCCGTTCGTTGCTTGAGCCGGGGATCGACGACGAGACCCGCGGCTCGATTGAGACGGCGCTCACCGTCGCCCTCGACGATCCCGATCCGAACGTCCGGTTCGCGTTGGCCGATGCGCTCTGCGAGAGCCCCGACGCTCCGCGCCACATCATGATCTGCCTCGCGGCGGATGCTCCTCACATCGCGTCTCTGGTACTCACCAATTCGCCGGTGCTCATCGACGTCGAGCTGGCGGAGATCGTCACCGCCGCGGATGGTGCACTGCAGGCCGCCATTGCGGTGCGGCCGCGCTTGTCGTCGGCGGTCGCCGCCGCGATCGCGGAAGCCGGCGACGCGGTCGCCTGTGTCGCCCTTCTCGGCAATCACGGCGCGGCCATCGCGCGGATCAGTTTCCGGCGGTTGATGGAGCGCTTCGGCGGCGATCAGGACGTGCGCGAGGCGATGATTGCGCGGAGCGACCTTCCGCCCGATATCCGCCAGCTTCTGGTTCGCGCCGTCGGCAATGCGCTCGGCGATCTTGCCATCGCCAGGCAGTGGTTGACCGAATCGCGCATCAAGGCACTTACCGGCGATGCATGCGACCGCGCCACGGTCGCGATCGCGGCCGAAAGCGAAACCCACGAGCTGCCGGCGCTGGTCGAGCACCTGCGCGCGACCGAGCAGCTCACGACCGCGCTGCTGTTGCGGGCGGTCTGCGCCGGTAACGTCGCCTTCTTCGAAACGGCGCTTGCCATGCTCGCCCGCATACCAGTGGCGCGGATCGCCAACCTCGTGCGGGCAGGGCGCCTGCCGGCCTTGCGTGCGGCCTACACCAAGGCCGGACTGCCCCCGATGGCCTTTGACGCGTTTGCCGCGGCCCTCGATGCCTGGCGCAACCTCGATGAGGACACGGGGCCTGCCGACCGCTACCGGATGACGACGCAGACGGTTGAGGCCGTTCTCGCGCGCTACTCTGAGATCACCGAGGGCGAAGCGAACGAGCTTTCCGCCATGCTCCGGCGGTTCGCCGCCGACCAGACCCGCGATGAGGCGCGCCGCGTTGCCCGGCATGCGCGCGGGCGCGTTCTGATGATCGAAGCGGCGGCCGACGAGGCCGCCTAGTACCGGAACTGCTCTGACAGGATCCGTTCGTCCCACGAGTGGTCGGGGTCGAACATGATGATGCTCTGCGCATCGTGATCCTGCTTCACGGTCACTTCCACCACCGACTTGAACTCGATGTTGTCGGCCACCGCGTTGATCGGACGCTTGTCCGCCTCACGCGCCGTTATTTTGACCGTGACGTGGTCGGGCAGGAGCGCTCCGCGCCATGTCCGCGGCCGGAAGGCGCTGATCGGCGTGAGGGCCAGCAGCGGCGCGTAAATCGGCAGGATCGGGCCGTGAGCCGAAAGATTGTAGGCCGTGCTCCCGGCAGGCGTGGCCACCAACAGCCCGTCGCATATCAGCTCCTCCAGCCGCGGCTTTCCGTCGATCTCGATTCTCAGCTTCGCCGCCTGGTACGACTGGCGGAGGAGCGATACTTCGTTGATGGCGTATGCGGTGTGGGTGGCGCCATTCGCGTCGGTTGCCGACATGATCAGCGGATGGACGTTGGTTGAAATCGCCGTCTCCAGCCGGTTGATCAGGCCGTCTTCGGTGAACTCGTTCATCAGGAAGCCGACCGAGCCGCAATTCATCCCGTAGATCGGCTTGCCGCTGTTCATGAAGGCGTGGAGGGTCTGGAGCATGAAGCCGTCGCCGCCCAGTGCGACGATCACGTCGGCATCTTCCGGGCTCACGCCGTTATAGCGGGCGGCGAGTCGCGCCTGCGACGTTCGTGCCTCCTCCGCGGTGCTCGCGATGAAGGCAATCCTTGGATTTCTCAGTCGCCCGGTCATGTCCTGAGGCTCGGCCCCACAGTTCGCCGACGCCCTAGCACGGCCCCGCGTCGAACTCCAACCGGTCCGGCTGCGGGGGCAGGTTGCTGCCGCCGCGATCGTTGGATATCGCTCTCCGTGCAATCCCGCTCGGACTCCAGGAAACTGACAATGACGACTGCGAAACTGATCAACGGACGGGCGATCGCGGCAGAGACGACCGCGCGGGTTGCCGAGGAGACGCGGCGGATGAAGTCCGAGGCGGGGATCGTGCCGGGCTTGGCCGTGGTTCTCGTGGGCGAGGATCCGGCCAGTCAGGTCTATGTCGGCAGCAAGGGAAAGACCGCTGCCGAGGTTGGCTTCCATTCAGTGCAGCACACGCTGCCCGCCGATACGCGCGAGGAAACGCTGCTCGGACTCGTGGACGAGCTGAATCGGGACGCCGCCATCCACGGGATTCTCGTTCAGTTCCCACTTCCACGCCACCTCGACAAGACGAAGGTGATCGACGCGATCTCGCCGGCGAAGGATGTCGATGGCCTCCACCCGGTGAATGCCGGCAGGCTTGCCAGCGGGCTGCCGGGCGCGCTCATTCCATGCACACCGGCCGGGTGCCTGCTGCTCATCCGCCGCGAGGTCGCCGGCGGACTGGCAGGTCGCGAGGCGATCGTGGTCGGCCGTTCCAATCTTGTGGGCCGCCCGATGGCCCAGTTGCTCATCGGGGAAAGCTGCACCGTCACGGTGGCCCATTCGAAGACGCGCGATCTCCCCGGCACCGTGCGTCGCGGTGACATCGTCGTCGCGGCCGTCGGCCAACCCGAACTCGTGCGCGGGGACTGGATCAAGCCGGGCGCGGTGGTGATCGACGTCGGCATGAATCGTATTCCGGCGCCCGAGCGGGGCGCGGGTAAGACGCGGTTGGTCGGGGACGTGGCGTTCGCGGAAGCGAGTGCGGTGGCGGGTGCTATCACGCCGGTCCCCGGCGGTGTCGGCCCCATGACCATCGCCATGTTGATGGCCAATACCTTGACGGCCGCCTGCCGCAGCATCGGCCGTTCGCCACCATCGTTCTGAGGGATACGGCAGGAGGAAGTAGCTCCCTCCTGCCGCGCGTGTCGTTAGTAGAAGTCGCTGTCCGGCGCCGGCGCCATCACGGGCGCGCCTTCATCCGGCGCGAACCCGAGCATCGGTGCGGGCTGGACTCCTGCGCCGAGCGCGTTCTGGCAGAACGAGATGACGCTCTGCGCATAGCCCGCCGACTGAGCCAGGGCTGTCTGGCAGCCGTTCAGGACGCCGCGCTGCCCCTCAGGCGTGAGTCCGGCGATGAACTGGTTGACCGTCTCCGGCGTGCCGCCGGCGCGCGATATGTCGATGCCCAGAGTCGTGAGTCCGGTTTCATCGTCCCAGCCGGCCAGAGCCGAGCCGGAAGCTCCGAGCGCGGCGGTCAGTGCGACGATTGCGGTGAGGACGATTGCGGTGAGTTTGCCGATTTTCATGGCCTTCTCCTCGTTTGAAGGCCCACCCAGCTACCGAGGCCACCTAGGCAGCAAATGCGGCAATGCCTGCCGCATTTCCGATGTCGCGTTCAACAAAAAATGAGCCCGGCGGAGTTACCGCCGGGCCCACGTTGAAACGCCTTGCGGCTAGTTCACGCCAAGCATCTGCATGCGTGCGATGATACGGCACAGCTCGGCCAGGCTCTGTTCGAACTGCGCCGGGTTGAGGAGGACCGTCTGGCAGCGAGTCCGGAGCAGCGCCTGTTCCGACGCGCTCAGGCTGCCGTAGGCCGAGGCCAGTTGTGGGGGCGTGAAGACCCCGCCACCGCCGCCATTGCCGCCACCGCCGTTGCCTCCACCACCGTTACCGCCACCGCCTCCACCACCCCCGCCGCCGCCCGGCAGGCCGGGGAGATTGGCGGTGTCGAGGATGTCGCCGACCGGATCGGTGACGCCATTGACGACGCCGTTCACGGTGCTGCCGAGGCCGCCGAGGCCTAGGTTGACGTTGGCCGTGGTGTTGCCATTCGAGCTTGTCGTGGTGATCAGCGGGCCGGAGTTGCTGCCGATATTGGCGGTAAGCCCGCTGCCGACCGTGGCCGATGCGAGATTCGAGCCGCCGCCGATGGTGGCGCCGATGCTGTTCGAGCCGGTGCCGGCGCTCACCTGCACGCCGGTGCCACCGCTTCCGCCGCTACCTCCACCGACACTCAGTCCGCCGAGGTTGAGGTCCAGCGCTGCCGCGGGTGTGAACGTAGCGCCCAAGAGCAATGCCGCCGAAACAACAGCCAGAATCCGTGTCTTCCTGTTCGTGGTGTTCATGGCTCATCCTTCCTTGCTCCATGACCGCCGGAGGACCGTGCTGCAACACGGGATCCGACGGCCGCTTCTGCCCCTTGTCGGCCATTTGAGAAGCGGCCGATCTAAGGTTCGGTGAAAACAGCCGAGGGTATTCGAGACAAAGCGGAGCGAACTCGGTCGCTGGTTCACACGGTCACAAACCGCGACGTGGCGATTTTAGCTTTTCGGCCCATCTGCCAACTGATAAACGCAGCATTCTCAACGGTTGCCGGCGTAGCACAGCGGTAGTGCAGCGGTTTTGTAAACCGAAGGTCGGGAGTTCGATCCTCTCCGCCGGCACCAACACCCTCCCGATCACACGCTCCGCACAAGTTGTGCCGAAAAGTGATACACTTCGCTTGCTCGCAATGAGGGAGGAAATCATGGCTGAGGACAATACGAGCGCAGATCCGTCTTCATGGGATCCGGCGCTGGACGCCGTCGTTGCTGCTCCTGCCAACCACAAGGTGCTGTTCGAGAACGATAACCTTCGCGTCCTCGAAGTGATCCTCGAGGACAGTGAGGAAGAGCCGGTGCACCATCACCGTTGGCCTTCGGTCTTCGTCTTCGACCAGGTCGAGGGGCCGATCCACGACATGGCGCCCGACGGGACGATGCTCCCGCCTAACCGCGACGTGATGAAAGCCATCCAGGCGTGGGACGGGAATGGGTGCCTCGTCGTGCACATGGCGCCGCAGCCGGCCGGCCGTGTCCTGAATGCGTCTGGCAAGACCCTCCACGGCATCCGGGTCGAGATGAAGAAGTCCGGCTGACAGCCCTGCCGCGAGGCATGCTACAGGGCAAGATCGGCAAACTCGGTCGCCGTCAGGTACTCGCGGAAGGCCTCGCGGTCGAGCCTCAGCGTCATCACCAGATTGCGCGGATGGTCGCTTTCCTTCGGCCTCGGCTGGCGTTCCATGTAGTCGCGCCAAGGCGAAGTCCGCAGATACGCTGTGAGCTCGGCGACTGACGCCGGATGATATTCCGCGAACGACGGCAGGTTCCAGGGCTTGGCCGCGCCCATGAAGTGATGGATCACTGGTTTGGCGATTTCCGGGATGCCGGTGCTGAAGATATAGGGCGTCACGTTCATCGCCGGCGACAGATCCACCCACGCACCGTTGAGCGTCGCGTTGATGGCCGCCTGGTCGTGGAGCCTCCGCTGGCCTGCGTTCGTCATGATCTTCGACGCGAGGTCGTCGGCGACGTATCGCTCCCGGTCGACGAGAAGCACGCCGGCGTTGAGGTATCGTGTGATGCCGACCCGCTCCATTTCCTTCGCCGCGGGCGTTGACCGGTCGAATGAGATGAACGCGTCGCGCACGGCAGCGACGGGAAGGCCCTTCATGTCGACGTCGAAAAGGCGGAAGAGCCGGTCGTCCTCCGGATAGACGTCGACGTCGAGATAGAGGATCCGCCGCACATCCGGCGGCAGCGAGTCGGGTATCAGGGTGCGGAAGAACGTCGCGCCGCTGATGCGTCTGAGTATGTTCGGCAGCGGCGGCGCCTGCACATGACGAAGGTCGGCCGGTACTCCATGACGCTGCGCCGCGACCAGCATCGGAAAGGCGTCCGAGAACAGCGCGATCTCCGTGTCATCGCGCGGATTGAGATCCGCCAGCCGCGTGGCCAGGAACGCGGCGGGAGGGAAGAACGCAGCGTCGGTCGCGATGGCAATGATGTTCGGCTTCATTGTCTGCCGCCTGCCGAATGAGACCGCCGGCTGCTCATCCCAGGTGCCGGCGGGCGAGGTAGAGCGCCAGCACAGCCGCATTGGAGACGTTGAGGCTGGCAATGGCGCCGGGCACGGACAGCCGCGCCACCACATCGCACGTATCGCGGGTCAGCCGGCGTAGTCCCTTTCCCTCGGCGCCGAGGACGAGGGCGATCCGGTCGCCGACCATCGCCTCCTCGATTGTGTCACCCGCGTCGCTGTCGAGGCCGATGCGCCTGAACCCGGCCTCGCCGATCTCTTCGAGGGCGCGGGCGAGATTCTGGACTTCGACCCAGCCGATCCGGTCAAGCGCTCCGGAGGCGGCCTTCGCCAGGGTTCCGGTTTCCGCCGCGGCGTGCCGGCCGGTCGTCACGACGGCTTCGGCCCCGAAGGCGACAGCCGAGCGCAGGATCGCGCCCACATTGTGCGGGTCCGTGATCTGGTCGAGAACGACGATGAGGCGCGCACCCGTGATCGCTTCGAGACCGAATGGGGGCAGGGGCATAGCCTCGATGGCGATGCCCTGATGCACGGCATCGTCACCCAGCACCGTGTCGAGCGCCCGCGGCGTGGTTTCTTCCACGGGGAGCGATAGAGATGCACCGGCTTCTTTCAGGCGCGACAGGGCGTTGGGAGTCGCGAGCAGCCGCAGGATCTTCCGCCGCGGGTTCGCAAGCGCCGCCAGCACCGGGTGGATGCCGTAGATCCAGATCGAATCGGCGCGCCGCTCGGCCGGGGAGCGCATTGCGAGGCGCTTCCGCTCCTCCACGCGCGCCCGCTGGCGTGCGTGTCGTTCGGGCGGTGTGTTTCGGCGGGCCACCCCGGATATTCCTCTTCTTCCGTCCGGCCACCCATCGAAGGCGCGATCGCTGACGCCGGTGCGGGGCCACTCCTATATGTATGCCGCCAGCGCGACAATCGGCGTCCGGCGGCGCGTTGACAGGAAATCCGCGCATGGCGATAAGGCGCCACCATCGGGGGAGAGTGTCCCGAGCGGCAAAGGGGGCGGACTGTAAATCCGCTGGCTAACGCCTTCGTAGGTTCGAGTCCTACCTCTCCCACCACTGATGGGCCTGGAAGGCGAGCGCGGCTTCGGCATGTCGCGGCCGGCGTCTTGGCGCTCCGGGGTGCTTGTGGTTCTGTTGGTACGAAATGCGGGTGTAGCTCAATGGTAGAGCAACAGCCTTCCAAGCTGATGACGAGGGTTCGATTCCCTTCACCCGCTCCAGTCTGCTACCCTGGCATTGGCCGGTTGCGGCCAGTCCCGGGTTGTGGAGGGGTATAGCTCAGTTGGTAGAGCGACGGTCTCCAAAACCGTAGGTCGCAGGTTCGAGTCCTGCTGCCCCTGCCATTTTTGCTAGGAAAGCCGGCCCGGGTGCTCCCGGGCGCCGGACTTCTTTTTATGCCAATTCGGGCTTGAGAATCCAAGGCGAAGGCCTTATGTACCCGTTCCCAAGGCGCCACGGCGCGCGAGCTCATGGTTCGCGCGTCGCTGAGTTATGAGCGGTTAATGGCCGAAAGATTCAATCCTTTCACGTTCCTCCAGCAGGTGCGGGCGGAAACGGCGAAGGTCGTTTGGCCGAGCCGCAGGGAAACCGTGGTTTCCACCATCATGGTGTTCGCGATGGCGGTAGCGGCGTCGATCTTCTTCCTGATCGCCGATCAGGTCATTCGCTACGGCATTGGATTCTTGCTCGGCGTTGGCAGCTAGGGGCAGGTCGGGGTCTGATGGAGAAGAAGTGGTACATCGTCCACGCCTACTCGAATTTCGAGCGGAAGGTGGCCGATTCGATCAAGGAGAAGGCGCAGGCGGCAGGACTTTCCGATCTCTTCGACGAGATCCTGGTCCCGACCGAGAAGGTCGTCGAAGTCCGTCGCGGGCGCAAGGTTGACGCCGAGCGCAAGTTCTTCCCGGGCTACGTGCTCGTGAAGATGCACATGACCGATGAGGCCTACCACCTCATCAAGAACACGCCGAAGGTGACCGGTTTCCTCGGCGCAGACAACAAGCCGGTCGCGATCTCGGAGGCGGAGGCGAACCGCATCCTGCAGCAGGTGCAGGAAGGCGTGGAGCGCCCGAAGCCGTCGGTGAGCTTCGAGATCGGCGAGCAGGTGCGCGTGGCGGACGGTCCGTTCGCCTCGTTCAAC
>CAZXKZ010000093.1:0-9725 GCA_964641825.1 uncultured Bauldia sp. | reverse complement strand
CCGAACTGGAAGATGCCGTAGCTGTTGTTGTTGCCGTACTGGTTCAGCGTCGCCTGGTGGCCGTTGCCTTCCTGGTGGATGATGCCGAGGTTGCCGCTTCCGCCCTGGGCGATGCCGGCGAGGTTGTTCAGCCCGAACTGCTGGATCGAGCCGCCGTTCTGGACGTGGTTGTAGAGGCCGTAGAAGGCGAGGCCGGTCTGCAACGCCTGCGCCTGCTGCGTGTTCTGCGGCAGGTAGGTGAACGAGATCGAGCCGCCGGCGAGCGCCGGGGCCGTGGAGCCGACGACGGTTGCGACGAGGCCGGCGGCGAGGGTCTTGAGGATCGTGCGGGTCATGGTGGTCTCTCCTTGGGTTGGTTCGGGGGTCGCCCGAGGCCGTTTCAAATCCGATGGTGGAGAGTTTGCCGCCGCGGCGCTGAACCCAATCGGAACCCGCCGTTCAGATGCCGTTTATCCGGGGAGGGCTCGGTCTCTCGAAAGTTTCAAGCCGGGCGTATATACAATTTGTTTGACTCAGCCATCCGCAAATTGTATATACACAAGTGGAAATCGACTTCGATCCGGTGAAGGACGAAACCAACGTCGCCAAGCATGGGATTTCGCTATCCCGCGCAGTCGATTTTTGAGATTCTTGCCTTTCTGGAAGATCGGCGGAGTGACTATCGCGAGACACGCTATCGGGCGTGGGGTTTGATCGACGGCAAGCCACACTGTCTCGCGTTTACAGTTCGTGATGGTCGGGTGCGCGCAATCAGTCTCCGAAGGGCCCACAGGAAAGAGATGGAACGCTATGCCTCGCAAGAAGATCAGTCCTGACAAGGACAATCCGGAATGGACCAAGGCGGATTTCCGCCGCGCGAGGCCTGCCGCCTCGCTGCCATCGGATGTCCTCAAGGCGTTCCCACGCACGCGCGGCACCCAAAAAGCTCCGAAAAAGGTTGCAGTCTCGATCCGCCTTTCGACAGAGGTGGTTGAATACTTCAAGTCCAGTGGACCGGGATGGCAATCGCGCATCGACGCCGCCTTGAAGCGTTTAGCCGAGCGCTAGGGCAATACCGGGCATTGCGGACGTAACTAAAGAGGCCCCGGCTGGTCCGGGGCCTCTTTGCATCGAAGCAAGGTGCAGCTTTCAGATCGATTCGCTGTCGCAGGCGATGGTCTTGCCGTTTGCCATGAGCTCGAGCGTGGCGTCGTAGTTGGCGGCGGAGCCGCCGAGCATGACGGAGCCGAGCGTGACGGCGCCTTCCGGGCCGGCGGTGAAATAGCCGCCCTGCGAGATGTTCGAGCTGTTGCCACCGCCGGAACCGGTGACGCGGAACTGGTACGTGCCGCTGAGGGCGACGTTGGAATGGACGACGCCCTGGAGCGTCACCATGCCGTTGGCGCTGCTCGTCTGGATCTCGCAGCGCACGGGCTCGCTCTTGTGCTCGCCGGTTGCCGCTACGGCCAGTCCGGCGACGCCCAGCCCGAAGGCGACGGGCGCCGCGCGCACCATGAGGCGGATGAGATTGGTCATTGTCTGATCTCCTTCTGGGATCGCCGGGTCGAGGGCCGGGAGGGGATATGCCCCGCTTCCCGGCCGCTTTGCTCGTTCGGCCTCCTGCCTCAGCAAGCCTGGACGAAGGCCGCGACGTTGCCGCCGCCGGCCTGAACGACGTTGGCGTTGCAGCCGTTGCCGACCTGAACGCCGGCCGCCACGTTGCCGTTGCCGTCCTGCGTGATGATGGCATTGTGGCCGTAGCCGAACTGGCCGACGCCCGCCGCGTTGAAGTTGCCGTTCTGCCAGGTGGTGCCGGAGTTGCCGACGCCGGTCTGGCCAATGGCCGAGGTGTTGCCGTGGCCCCACTGCTGGGCGACCGCGCCGTTCCACCAGCCGTTCTGATGGACGCCGATGGTGTTGTTCCAGCCGGCCTGCTGGCCGCCGGCCGAGTTGCCCCAGCCCCACTGGGTGATGCTGACGCCGCCGGCGTTGGCCGGGACAGCGGTGAAGCCGATGACGATGGCGAGGGCGCTGGACGCGAGAAGCTTGAGGGTCATTGTCCGTCTCCTTGGGTTGTGCGGGGGTGGGCCCGCGGTGTCGATGGAGACGCGTTGTAGTGGGGCTGCCTGGAACCGATACTGAACCGGGCATTCATACGCCGTTCACGCGGCGAACGAAGAGGACGAAGGCAGGCGATGCCGGCCTGCCGCTAGAAACCAAAATGTCACGCCCGCAGGAGGGGGCATCCAGTAAACGATGCGGGCATTGGTGGTTACTGGGTCCCCGCTTTCGCGGGGATGACATTGGAGTGAATCGCGGAGCGGCCGCCGATGTCGCTCCGGAAAAATCCTTCGGGCCAGTCGATGGCGGCGATGGCCGCGTAGGCGCGCTCGCGCGCTTCGGCGATGGTGCGTCCGCGTGCGCTGACGTTGAGGACGCGGCCGCCGCTGGCGACGAGCGCGCCGTCGCGAATCGCAGTGCCGGCGTGGAACACCTTGACGCCGGGAAGCGCGTCGGCGCGCGCGACGCCGCCGATGACGCTGCCTTTCTCGTACGCGCCGGGGTAGCCGTTGGCGGCCATGACCACGGTGAGCGCAGCATCGTCGCTCCAAGCCGGGGAATGATTCGCGAGCGTGCCATTGGCGGTGGCCAGCAGCAGGGGCAGGAGATCCGAATCGAGCCGCATCATCAGCGCCTGCGTTTCCGGATCGCCGAAGCGCACGTTGAACTCGATGAGCTTGGGGCCTTCAGTCGTCAGCATGAGGCCGGCGAAGAGGACGCCGCGGAACGGCGTGCCGCGCTTCCGCATCGTCGTGATGGCGGGGTGGACGATCTCCGACAGGGTGCGCTCGACGAGCGCCGGCGTCATCGCCGGCGTTGGCGAAAATGCACCCATGCCGCCGGTATTGGGGCCGGTGTCGCCGTCGAAGGCGCGCTTGTGGTCCTGCGCGGCGCCGAGCGGCAGAACCGTCTCGCCGTCGGAAAGGGCGAAGAAGCTCGCCTCCTCGCCGACGAGGCATTCCTCGATGACGACCTCGCGGCCCGCGGCGCCGTGCGCGCCGGCGAAGCAGTCGACGATCGCGGCCTCCGCTTCGGCGATGGTGGCGGCGACGGTGACGCCCTTGCCGGCGGCGAGCCCGTCGGCCTTCACGACGATGGGCGCGCCGTTCGCCTCGACGTAGGCGATTGCGGCATCGGCATCGGTGAAGGCGGCGTAGCGCGCGGTGGGAATGCCGGCCTCGTCGCAGAGCGCCTTGGTGAACGCCTTGGAGCCTTCGAGCTGGGCCGCGGCGCGCGATGGGCCGAAGGCGCGGATGCCCGCTGCCGCGAGATCGTCAACCAGCCCCGCGACCAGAGGCGCCTCCGGGCCGACCACGACGAAGTCGATGGCGTTCGCCTTGCACCACGCCACGACCGCGGCATGGTCGGTGACGTCGATGGAGGTCAGCGCTGCGTGGCGTGCGATGCCGGGGTTGCCGGGCGCGGCGTGGAGGGCGGTGAGAAGTGGGGACTGTGCGATCTTCCACGCC
This sequence comes from uncultured Bauldia sp., assembly GCA_964641825.1. Classification (GTDB taxonomy): domain Bacteria; phylum Pseudomonadota; class Alphaproteobacteria; order Rhizobiales; family Kaistiaceae; genus DASZQY01. The sequence continues at coordinate 6,216 of CAZXKZ010000093.1, read as the reverse complement.
AGTGCGTGCTCGCGCCCGCCGGAGCCGATGAGAAGGACGTTCACGTTTCAGCTCACCGGGCACCACGTGTGCATCATACCGACCTGGCACATCCAGGTGGCCGCCGCCACCCAGCCCTGCGCGATGGTTGCGAGGAAGGCCAGCAGGGCACCGGTGGCGAGGATCGTTCCCCACACCTTCTGCGACGAGGTGAGCACCAGCATCTGGCCGAGGGCGATCGGCTTGCCGTGCCAGTAGAGGCGCTGGTTCACGTCGATGCCGAGCGCGCTCAGCTCCTCGACGGCCAGCTTGCGGATGCCGGCGGGCCAGCTCGTCGTGTCGCCGGGTGGCGCATCGTCGCGCCGGCCGGCGACCGTCGCATCTTCGCGTTTGTCGTTCATCGCATCCTCCGTGGCTCGATTCGTCCGGCGACGTTTAGCAGACCGCAGAGGGTTTGCGGGCATGGGACCGGCTTCAAACCCGTGCCGGGTTGAGCTACCAACCGGGCTAGCATGGATCCCGCAAAACGCGACATTCCCGTTGCCGACCGCGTGCGCGGCCACTGGGCCGACCGCGTGCTGCCGCTGGCGTGGCGCCCTTATGCGCGGATGGCGCGTCTGGAGCGGCCTATCGGCTGGTGGCTGCTCCTTTGGCCGTGCTGGTGGTCGTCGGTGCTGGCGACCAACGCCGCGGGGCAATGGCCGGACCTGTGGCACCTCGTCCTGTTCCTGATCGGCGCGATCGCCATGCGCGGCGCCGGCTGCACCTACAACGACATCGTCGACCGCGACCTCGACGCGCAGGTGGCGCGCACGCGCTCCCGCCCGATCCCGAGCGGCCAGGTCACGGTGATGCAGGCGAAGGTGTTCCTCGCCGTACAGGCACTGATCGGGCTCGCCGTGCTGCTCCAGTTCAACTGGTTCACCGTGGCGCTCGGCGTGCTGTCGCTGGCGGTGGTGGCGGCCTATCCGTTCCTGAAGCGCGTGACCGACTGGCCGCAGCTCGGCCTCGGCCTCGCGTTCTCGTGGGGCGCGCTGATGGGCTGGGCGGCGGTCTTCGGCCGGCTCGATGTCGCGCCGGTCCTGCTCTACCTCGGCGCCGTCCTGTGGACGATCGGCTACGACACGATCTACGCCCACCAGGACAAGGAGGACGACGCGCTGATCGGCGTGCGCTCGACCGCGCGCCTGTTCGGCGAGCGCACCAGGCCGATGCTGGCGCTGTTCTACGCCGGCGCGACGGCGCTGTTCACCGCGGCGTACCTGTTCGCTGGCGCCGGCATCTTCTCGTACGCGGGGCTCACGCTCGGCGCGCTGCATCTCCTCTGGCAGACGCGCAAGCTCGACATCGCCGATCCCGACACCTGCCTGCGGCTGTTCCGCTCCAACCGCGACTACGGCTGGATCGTGTTCGCGGGATTGGTGCTGGATGCGGTGGTGGGGATGATGCGGTGAGCCGCAGCGATGACAACAGGAACTCAGTCCCGCGCGATGATCTCGCGGCCCTCGACGCGCGGGGCGGCGCCGGGACGGCCGGCCTTGCGGCGGGCGAGGAAGCGCGGGCGGCGCTGGGCGAAGAACGAGTGGCGGCGCCGTGGCTGCGGCCTTGCCGCGATGATGCCGCCCATGCCGGCGAGCGGCCCGCCGACCGAGCCGTCCTGACCGACGACGAGGAGCGGCAGGTCGAGCGCCTTCGCCCATGCCTGCCAGTCGGCGTAGATGTCGTAGGGGTCGTCGGTGACGGCGAGCGGCAGCGTCAGCGACGCGTCGGCGTGGAGCAGCTCGACGTACGCGCGCACCTCGCCGTTGTCGCCGGTCGATTCCATGCGCACGGCGACGCCGCGATACTCCGCCACCGGAACGGTGACGGTATCGCCAGCGGCCCGGCGCACGACAGCGTGGGTGTGCTCGATGACGAACGCGGCAGCCGTTGCCGCACCGGCCTCGGCGAAGCTGCGTACAGGCAAGGTATGCGGGTCGAGCCGGAAAGCCCGGCCCGACCCGGCGGTCGCTCCGCCGGCCACTGTTTGACGCTCCAACGCTTCCCTGGCGGGTCCGGTTCTTGGTTGGACCTCGCTCGTTGGGCCGAGCATCGCAGCCCAAGACCAAGGGCGGCTTAAGCGGCGCGGTTAAATTTGAGTGATTTTGGAGAGGGTTAGCGGAACGTGAGCGGGCCGCCGCCTACAGAACCTTGCCCGGATTCATGATCCCGAGCGGGTCGAGGGTCGCCTTGATCTTCCGCATGAGGTCCATCTCGACGGCGCCCTTCACGCCGGGCAGGAGCGGGCGCTTGAGCGCGCCAATGCCGTGCTCGGCCGAGATGGTGCCACCGAGATCGAGCGCGATGCGGTGCACGGCCTCGTTGACCTCCTCCCAGCGGGCGAGGAACGCGGCTTTGTCCATGTTCTCCGGCTGGGTGAGGTTGAGGTGGATGTTGCCGTCGCCGATGTGGCCGAACGGGAAGGGGCGCGAGCCGGGGATCATCGCTGTCATCGCGGCGCTGGAGCGCGCGATGAGCTCGGGCACGTTGCCGACCGGGACGGCGACATCGTGCTTGATCGAGCCGCCGAGATGCTTCTGCACCTCCGACAGGGCGTGGCGGAGCTTCCAGAACTGGTGCGCCTCCTCGATCGAGCTCGAGCGCGCGCCATCCTCGACCAGGCCCTTCTCCATGCCGTCGGCGAAGATCGCCTCGACCAGCGCCTCGGCGTCGTCCTGCGAGCGCGATGAGGCGATCTCCAGGAGCAGGTACCAGGGATGCGGGGCGGCGAGCGGATCGCGCGTGCCCGGCGTGAACGCGGTGACGGTCTCGAGGCCGAGCCGGGACATGATCTCCGCGCCGGTGACGCCGCCGCCGGCGTGCGTGCGCGCGACGTGGAACAGCGCCAGCGCCGCGGCGGGATCGGCGACGCCGAAGAAAGCGACGCTGAGGCCGCGCGGCTGCGCGAACAGCTTCAGCACCGCGCCGGTGACGATGCCGAGCGTGCCCTCCGCGCCGATGAACAGATCCTTGAGGTCGTAGCCGGTGTTGTCCTTGCGGAGCGTGCGGAGGCCATCCCAGACCTCGCCCGACGGCAGCACGACCTCCAGTCCGAGGACAAGCTCGCGCATATTGCCGTAGGCAAGCACGCCGGTGCCGCCGGCGTTGGTGGAGATGTTGCCGCCGATCTGGCAGGAGCCCTCGGAGGCGAGCGACAGCGGGAGCAGGCGGCCGGCTGCCTCGGCGGCGGCCTGTGCGGCCGCGAGCGTCACGCCGGCGTCGAGCGTCATCGTGTAGGAGTCGGCGTCGACGGAGCGGATGCGGTCCAGCCGCGACAGGGAGACGATCACCTCGTCGCCGCGCGGGGAGGGAACCTGCCCGCCGACGAGGCCGGTGTTGCCGCCCTGCGGCACGATCGCCGTTCGGGTCTCGCTGGCGAGGCGGAGAATCGCGGAGACCTCGGCCACCGTGCCCGGCCGCAGCACCAGCGCGGTGGCGCCGTGGAAACGGTTGCGGGGCTCGATCAGGTAGGGCGCGATCGCCAGCGGCTCGCGGAGCGCGTAGGCCGGGCCGACGATGGCGGCGAAGCGGTCGAGGAGCGGCGGGGAGGGAGCATTCATCGCGCGCCCTTATAGGCGCTACGGCGGTAGGTGGCCAATCCATCCAGTCCGGCCGGAAAAACGCGGCGGGACTGGATGGGTCGAGGCTGCCGGGCAGCGCCGGCGATGCTAGTCGCTCTGCCGGAAGAAGACCGCGAGCGCGGGCGAGCCGGGCGTCGGGTTGAAGCTGCCGGCAGCGTTGCCGATCCGCCGGCCGGGCTCAGCCGCCGGGTTCGTGAGGCTGAACCAGTCCGCGAACCGCGTCGGGGCGAACCGCGGGTGCGCGCCCGGTGTCAGCGTCCGCTCGTCGAGCACCGCGCCGTAGTAACGGGCGCGCCCGTCGGCGACGACCTCCCGCTCGTCGCCGCTGGCGGCGAGCATGTCGCGGGCGATCTGGTCGAGGCGGAACACCTCAGGACCGGCGACCTCGATGGTCCCGTTGGCCGGCTGCCCGAGCGCGAGGTCGGCCAGGGCGGCAGCGACATCGTCCGACGCGATCGGCTGGATGAGCGCGGGCGACAGGCGGATGACGTTCCCGTCGGCGGCCGCCTTGACGATGCTGCCGATGAACTCGAAGAACTGCGTCGAATGGAGGATCGTGTACGGAATCCCCGATTTCCGGATCAGGTTCTCCTGAGCCATCTTGGCGCGGAAGTAGCCGCTTTCGAGAAGACGTTCGGTGCCGACCACCGACAGCGCCAAATGATGCGCGACGCCGGCGGCGGCCTCGGCGGCGAGAAGATTGCGCCCGGAGGTCTCGAAGAACTCCATGGCCGCCTTGTCCTCGAACGACGGCGAGTTCGCCACGTCCACCACGACCCGGGCGCCGGCAAGCGCTTCGGCCAGTCCGTCGCCGGTGATGGTGTTGACGCCCGAGTTGGGGGAAGCGGCCACGACCTCGTGGCCGTTGTCGCGCAGACGCTTCACGAGCTTGGTGCCGATGAGGCCGCTGCCTCCGATGACGACGATTTTCATTTTCGGTCTCCTTTGTGAAATCTTGCCGATCCGCCGATGACGAGCCCGGACGATCCTGCCCGGGCGGGGGCCAGGCAGGAGGGCAGGCGTGGGAAACCGGATCGGCTTCCCGCGCCGCGCGTGCCTCAGTTAGTTGCGACCTTCACGCCCCTGGCCGCCGTCTCGATGACATCGGCAACCACCTCCGGGTGCGCGATGAACATCACATGGCTGCCAGCGAACTCGGTGACCTGCGATCCGGCCCGCTCCGCCATCTGCCGCTGTGCGGCGCCGGGGATGATCTGGTCGTCCGCCGACACCACGAACCAGCTCGGCTTGGTCTTCCACGGAGCCACCGTGATCGGTGCGCTGTACGTTGCCACCGACGGCGGAATCTGCGTTTCGGCCATGAAGTCCGCGACCTCCGGTGCGAGGTCGGGCGCGAACGCGGCGAGGAACGCAACCTTGTCGAAGAACAGGAACCCGTCGGCCGAGGTTTCCACCGGCGGCGCCGGGCTGCCCTCGATGATGCTGAACACAGACTCGCCGACATCGGGTGCAAAGGCGGAGACGTAGACCAGCCCGGCGACCTTGGGGTCGTCGCCGGCCTCGGTTATCGCCATGCCGGCATAGGAATGGCCGACGAGGATCACCGGCCCGTCCTGGCGGGCGAGGACACGGTCGGTCGCCGCAACATCGTCGGCAAGCGTCGTCAGCGGGTTCTGAACGATGCTGACGTTGTAGCCGCGGTCCTTCAGGATGGCATACACGCCCTGCCAGCCGGAGCCGTCCGCCCACGCGCCGTGGACAAGAACGATGTTCTTGACGCCGGTCTCGGCGCCCCAGGAAGGCTGCGCGACCATCGCGGCAACCGCGGCGACACCGGCAGCAAGGGTCATCAGGTAGTGGGTCATCATGTTTACCTCCGTTTGCCCGAGAGGAGCCTCGGTGCTGGCCGGAGGATGTCTGAGGCCGCGTGGAAAGACTTTGCGGCGGCCTCGAATTGCGCTTGGCTTTGTCTTGAAAATTCTTCCAGCAAGCCGATTATCGGCGGGCGCGCTATTCGCCTCATCGGCCTCGGCGATGGCTCAGCCTGCCTGCGCTTGCGACCCCGGGGAGCGCCGAAATGCAATTCGTGTTCGGCGACTATGTGCTCGATCCCGACCGGCGCGAGCTGACGCACGGGACCACGGCAGTTGCGCTCGGCCCGCAAGTCTTCGACCTGCTGCTCCACCTAGTGCACAATCGCGAGCGCGTCGTCAGCAAGGACGAGCTGCTGGATGTGGTGTGGGGCGGCCGGATCGTTTCCGAATCTACGCTCGCCAGCCACATCAACGCGGCACGGAAGGCGATCGGCGACAGCGGGCAGGAGCAGCGCCTCATCCGCACGATCGCCCGCAAGGGCTTCCGGTTCGTCGGCGACGTGCGGGAAGGCGGACCATCGAACGGCCTCGCCGCGCACGGCACTCCACGCACCACGCCGCTTGCGTCGTATGCGCTGGCCCTTCCCGACAAGCCGTCCATCGCGGCGCTGCCGTTCCTCAATCTCAGCGGCGACGCCGCGCAGGACTACTTCACCGACGGGGTGGTAGAGGACATCATCACCGCCCTGTCGCGCATCGGCTGGCTGTTCGTCATCGCGCGCAATTCGAGCTTCGCCTACAAGGGCCGCGCGGTCGACGTGAAGCAGATAGGCCGCGAGCTG
>CAZXKZ010000092.1:3237-9903 GCA_964641825.1 uncultured Bauldia sp. | reverse complement strand
GGTCAGCAGCGCATCACTTCGTGCTGCACTGCGCCCGGAACGACATTGCGATATTGGCCAGGCGCTCATCTCATCCCTCCCGCTTCCGCGATGAAGCCCGCATCGCCTTGTCGCCGAGCTTCCAGCCAGCGAGCTGCGCCGCCGCCTGGATCGTTTCTACCAGCGCCGCGCCCGATGTCTCCTTGCCGTGCGCCTTCATGTCGCCGTCGCGGTAGGCGTTAAGGATACGGAACTCCATCGGGTCCATGCCGACAAGCTTCGCCAGCTTGTCCATCTGAACTTCCAGTGCGAAGTCCCCGATGGTGACACCGAAGCCGCGCATGGCCGAGGAGGGCGTGCGGTTGGTGTAGACGCAGTGCGCGTCCACCGACACGTTTGGGATCGTGTACGGCCCCGGCATATGGGCCGCCGCCTTGGTGGTGCCGTAGGGGCTGTGGCGCGAGTAGGCGCCGGCGTCGACATAGAGGCGGATCTGCCGGGCGACGATCCGCCCGTCGTTCATCACGCCGTCCTTGATGTAGAGTCGTTCAGCGGCGCGCGGCGAGGAAACCTGCATTTCCTCTTCGCGGGAGTACTCATACTTCACCGGACGGTTGGTCAGCTTGGCGCTGAGGATGGCGATCGGCTCGACGATGACATCGACCTTGCCTCCGAAGCCGCCGCCCGCGGTGCCGCCGATCATGCGGAGATGATGGAACGGCATGTTGAGGATGAGGGCGGTGTTGTCGAGCGTGAAGTACATCGCCTGCGTGTTGGTGTAGCAGGTGAAGCGCCCGTTCGCTTCCGGCACCACGATGCAGCCGGTGGTCTCGGTCGGCGCGTGCTCGATGGGCGAGGACTGGTAGCGCTCCTCGATGACGTGGTCAGCTTCGGCGAATCCCTTTTCCACGTCGCCGTGGCGGACCCGCCGGCAGTGGTGGCCCTCGTACTTGAAGTAGTTCTGCCCGTGATACTCGTTGACGATCGGCGCGTCCGGCTTCAGGGCCTCCTCGACATCGAAGACTGCCGGAAGCACCTCGTAATCGATCTTCACCTTCGCCGCCGCCTCGCGCGCGGCGGCCGGAGAATCGGCGAGCACGGCGACGATCTGTTCGCCCTTGAAGCGGACCTTGTCGAAGGCGAGCACCGGCTCGTCGTCCGGCTCGACCTGGATCAGGCAGAGGATCGTGTAGATGTTCTTCGGCACGTCCTTGTGGGTCAGGATACGCACCACACCCGGCACCTTCTCGGCTTCCGAGGTGTCGACCTTCAGGATGCGGGCATGGTGGTGCGGGCTTCGCACCATCTTGAGATGGAGCAGGTTGTTGAACTGCCGGTCGGCGTAGAACTGCGTGCGGCCCGTGACGTGGCCGGTGACGTCGACGCGCTGCTCGCTGACGCCGATCGTGTTGAACCCGTCCTTGCGCTCGTCCGCGAAGAAGTCTCTCACGTGTTCCATGTCGGGCTCCTACGCCGATTTCTGTCTACGCATCTCGGCGGCGGCCGACAGGATGGCGTTGATGATCGGCTCGTAGCCGGTGCAGCGACAGATGTTGCCGGAGATCGCATCGATCACCTCGGCGCGGTCCGGGTTCGGATTGGCATCGAGCAGCGCTTTGGCCGCCATGATCATTCCCGACGTGCAGAAGCCGCATTGCGCCGCGTAGCCCTCGGCGAATGCCCGCTGTACCGGATGGAGCGCGCCGCTCGAGCCCGATCCGGAGGCGGTCGATATTCCTTCTAGCGTTGTCACGCTTCGGCCGGCGACGCGCTCTGCCGGCACGAGGCAGGAGAGCGCCAGCTCGCGGTCGATCAGTACGGTGCAGGCGCCGCATGTTCCCTGCTGGCAGCCGATCTTGGTTGCTGTCAGCCCGAGCTTGTCGCGGAGCACGTCGGCGAGGATCGCGCCGGATTCGATGAACTCGGCCTGCTCGGCGCCGTTGACGGTGAACTGGAGGGGTACACGCGCCATCCTAGCCTCCTACACCGCTTAGAAGCCGTCGCAGGTAGACGGGCAGGACCTGCAGCCGGTACCAGTCGCTGGCCTGTGGATCGGAGAGCGGCGCGCACCCTTCGGTGGCGACCTTCACTGCCGCGTCGATGGTTTCGCCATCCAGAACCTTGCCTTCCAGCGCGCGCTCCACGGATGGAGCGCGTATGGCGGCGGGTGCCATCGCTCCATAGGCCACCCGCGCACTCGAGATCTTGCCTTTCGTCACCGGCAGGTTCGCGGCGATCGCGAGTACCGACGCACCATGCGGCTTGTGCCGGATTGCCTTGACGAAGCGAAAGGCGCCTTCGGCTGGAAGCTCGAATGACACCGAGAGGACAATGCCACGCGCTGCGCGGTTCGTCTGGCCGATGACGTTAGCGATGTCGACGGTTTCGGTGCTGCCGTTCCGTTCGACCGTTGCCGTCGCGCCGAGCGCGAGTAGGGCCACGGCGAAGTCGCCGTATGGGTAGCGGGCGAAGAGATTGCCGCCCACCGTCGCCATGGCGCGCACAGCCGGCCCGCCGATCGATTCCGCCACCGGCTTCAGGGAGGCGAACTGCGGTTCGGCCGCGATCTTCGCCATGGTCACCGCGGCGCCAAGCGTCGCGCGCTTGCCGTCGAAGGTGATGCGGTCGATGCCGAGGCCGTCAGAGAGCACCAGCTTGTCGATCGCTCCGTCCCCATAGTTGACCGCGCGCATGATCAGCGTTCCGCCAGCGATGAAGCGTGCCCCGCGCTCGGCAGCCACGATCTCGGCAGCCTTGCGGGCGGAATCCACCTTCACGATGCTGAGCGCCATGCCACCTCCCGTTGGCCTTCGCCGGTCGCGCTCGGGCAGATCTCCTCCGCTTCCGGGAGGATTGTTTGTGCCCGGCGACATCCGGGATGTCGCACCGCCGTTTTCCCGCGGCAGCTTTCAATTAGTCTCATTCAACAATCGATTATCGATAATCGCGAGTCAATCCTGTATTGATGGGCAGACGCGTGGGCATGTGAACTCGTTGTCATCCTCGCGGAAGCGAGGATCCAGTAGCCGCCGGTGCCGCGGTATTGCGGGATGCCCGCATGCGCGGGCATGACAGAGAGAGCCAAGCTTTGACCTGTTGAAAGGACTCTCGTGGAAGCCGCCACCAGCCATCTGTCGATCCGCTCGCGCGATCGCGTCACCCACGAGCCGCTCAGCGTCCGTATCCGCAATGCGCTCATCGAGCGCATCGTCGGGGGCGACTATCGCGCCGGCGAGCGCTTGGTGGAGCTGCAGATCGCGCGGGAGTTCGGATCGAGCCAGGCGCCGGTGCGCGAGGCGCTGCGTGACCTCGAGACGGCTGGCCTGGTCACCATCCGTCCGCGCCGCGGCTCGTTCGTCAACGACTACCATGCGCGCACGCAGCACGAGATCTATCACGTCCGCGGCGCGCTCGAAGCCGCCGCCGCGCGCCTCGCTGTCCCTCGCATGAAGGGCGATGTCACAACCCTTGCGGCGCATCTCGAAGGCATGCGCGAGGCGGCGCGCACCGGCGACATCGAGGCCGCAATCCATCACAGCGTCGGCTTCCACCGCGCGATTCTCGTTGCCGCCGGCAACGAGCTGCTCCTCAAGATGTGGGAGTCGCTCCACGTCGAGATTCATTCACGCAAGACGATCCTGCAGCCGAACATCGACCTTGCCGCCGTTGCGGAAAGCCACAAGCCGATCGTCGATGCCTTCGCCGCCGGCGATGTCGAACGCGCCTGCCGCCTGTCGCGCGAGCATCAGGCGTATTTCGAGCTGAAGGCCTAGCTGCCAGCCACGCCGTCATGGCCAGGCTTATCCCGGCCATCCACGACCGTCAGCCGACGTGCACCGGCTTGCCGCTTGTTGCAGCCTCGGTCGCAGCGTCGGCGAGGCGCTGCGCCTTGAGGCCGTCTTCGCCCGAGGGCGATGGCGCCTTGCCGGCGGCGACCGCCGATACGAATGCGTCGAGTTCGCGGCGATAGGCTTCGGCGTAGCGCTCGAGGAAGAACGGCAGCGCCGGGTCGGTGGCGTAGCCGTCGCCGGTGGCGCGCGTCACCGTGGTGGCGTGACGGTTGCCTGCGGCGATCATGCCGCGGCTGCCGTGCACCTCGATGCGCTGGTCGTAGCCGTAGCTCGCGCGCCGCGAGTTGGAGATCTGCGCGATCCTGCCTGATGCAGTCTTGAGCAGCACCGCCGCGGTATCGACGTCGCCGGCCTTGCCGATCTCGGGGTCGACCAGGCACGCGCCGACTGCGTGCACCTCTATCGGCTCCTCGCCCAGCAGGAAGCGCGCCATGTCGAGGTCGTGGATCATCATGTCACGGAAAAGCCCGCCTGAGCCCTTCACGTAGGAGACCGGCGGCGGGGCGGGATCGCGCGATAGGATCGTCACCAGCTCGACGTTGCCGGCCTCGCCGGCGTCGATCCTCCGTTTCACGTCAGCGAAGCTCGGGTCGAAGCGCCGGTTGAAGCCGATCATCAGTGTGCCCTTGGCCTCGCGCACGACCGTGAGGCACGTTTCGATGCGGGCGGCGTCGAGCGACACCGGCTTCTCGCAGAACACCGCCTTGCCGGCCTTCACCGCGCGCTCGATCAGGTCGGCGTGCGTCGGCGTCGGCGTGCAGATGAGGACTGCGCCGATCTCTGGGTCGCCCATGATCGAGTCGATGTCCGCCACCCGCGCACCGGTCGCCACCGCAAGCTTCCGCGCCGCGCCTTCGTCGGCGTCGGCCACCGCCGAAAGCCGCGCGGCGGGGTGCGCCGCGGCATTACCGCCGTGGATGCCGCCGATGCGCCCGGCGCCCAGAAGTCCGATGTCCAGCATGCGCTCCCCTTACGTCTTCAGCATCCACTCGTGCGCGGGATCGTTGTGGAACTTCCAGATGCGCTTCGGCCCGGCCATGACGTTGAGATAGTAGAGGTCGTAGCCGTGCGGCGCGGCGCACGGGTGATAGCCGCGCGGCACCAGCGTCACGTCGCCATCCTCGACCGTGATCGTCTCGTCGATGGTGCGGTCGTCGGTGTAGATACGCTGGAAGGCGAAGCCCTGCGCCGGCTTGAGCCGATGATAGTACGTCTCCTCGAGCAGCGATTCCGCCGGCAGCGCATCCTGGTCGTGCTTGTGCGGCGGATAGCTCGACCAGTGTCCGCCCGGCGTTATCACCTCGATCAGGATGAGGCTTTCCGCAGTCGGATCGGTCTCCGGCAGGATGTCCACGACATGGCGGAGGTTGGTGCCGGCGCCGCGGTCGAAGGCGCGCATGGCATCGGGCGCGATCACGCGGGCAGGGCGGTCGCCCTTCGCCGGCGCCGAGCAGACGGCGAACTCAACGTCGCCATCGGCCGTCACCTTCCAGTCCGATTTCGCGGGGATGTAGACCGCCCACGGCTTGCCGTCGAAGGGCGAGGCGCGGTCGCCGATGGTGCCGAGCGCCGCGCCGCCCGCCTCGACCACGCCCTTGCCGGAGAGGAAGACGATGGCCACCTCGCGCCCGTCGGTCTTCTCGCCGGCCGATTGGCCGTCGGCGCGTTTCCAGACGTCGAAGCCGACGTACTTCCACGCCGCGATCAGGGGGGTCACATGGATGATGCGCCCGTCCCTGGCGCTGCGCTTGGGCTTTACGAGAAGGTCTGAGGGCATGTGTTGGCTCCGGTCACATCAATCCCGCCTCGGTCGCGAAGCGGCGGAGGTTTGCATAGCCCATTTTGGCGTAGGTGAGGGGGTGCGCTTTTTTCGGGTCCTGTTCGGCCTCGACGATCATCCAGCCGGAATAGCCGGGCAGCTCCCGCATCACGCCGACGAAATCGACGGAACCGTCGCCGGGCACCGTGTAGATGCCCTCGACCACCGAGTGCAGGAAGCTCCAGTCCTCGGCGATCGAGCGTTCCATCACCGTCTTGCGGACGTCCTTGCCGTGGAAGTGGCTGATACGGTCGTAGTAGCGGCGCGCCAGCTTGGCGGGGTCCGCCCCGCCCCATGTCGCGTGCCCGGTGTCGAGCAGCAGGTGGAACGAAGGTCCCGTCGCCGCCATCATGGCGTCGATGTCGGCCTCGGATTGCACCGGCGTTCCCATGTGATGATGGAAGACGACGCGGACGCCCTCGGCGAGCGTCCGGTCGGCGAGTTCGGTCAACCGGCGCCCGAACTCCTCCCACTGGTCCGCCCTCACGGTCGGCCGCCTGGATTGCGGCTGGCTGTGATCGGTGCCTGTGGTTTCAGCGAGGATCAGCACCTTGGCACCGAGCGCCTTGAGGAGATCGAGGTGCGGGCGCATGTGCTCCATCTCCTCCTTCGCCGTACGCCGGAGAAGCTCCCCCGAGTACCATCCCGAGACGAGGTCGAGCCCGTGGGCCGACAGCACCTTGCGCAGCGCGCCAGCCTCGCGCGGGAACTTGTGGCCGAGCTCCATGCCCTCGAAGCCGGCTTCCTTCGCTTCGTTGAGGCATTGCTCCAGCGGAGTGTCGCCGCCGAGCTCGCGCACGTCGTCGTTCGACCAGCCGATGGGATTGGCGCCGAAACGGATGGTCATGATGTTGGCCTCGTCCTCGCTGTCGTCCGCGCCCTTGCTGTCACCCCCGCGAAAGCGGGGGCCCAGTAAACGACGCCGGTGCGATCTGCGCTCCGCCGGTGTCTACTGGATCCCCTTCCCGAGCCCGGCTTGCGCCGGACTCGCCGGGGATGACAGCCCTTTGCGCGCCG
>CAZXKZ010000092.1:0-3227 GCA_964641825.1 uncultured Bauldia sp. | reverse complement strand
ATTCCCAATCCCTAATCCCCCAGCCGTCTTTCCGGCAGCGCGGTCTCGTAGGCGCTCCGCGCCGCCTCCACCTGCCGCCGCTCCGACACCTCCGGCACCGCCACGTCCCACCAGTGGCCGCCGGCATCGGTCGTCACGAAGGGATCCGTCTCGATGACGATCACCGTCGTGCGGTCGTTGTCCTTCGCCCGGTCAATGGCGCTTTCCAGCTCGTCGATGGTCGTCACCTGCTCGGCGATCGCGCCAAGGCTCTCGGCGTGCGCGCGGAAGTTGATGTTCGGAATGGTGACGTGTTTCGTGTCGGTGAAGAGGTTGTTGAAGCGCTCCCCGCCCGTTGCCATCTGCAGCCGCGTGATGCAGCCGTAGCCCCGGTTGTCGAGCACCACGATAGTGAGCTTCTGGCCGAGCAGGATCGAGGTCGCGATCTCCGAGTTCATCATCAGGTAGGCACCATCGCCGACCATCACCACGACCTCGCGCTCGGGTAGCGCCATCTTAACGCCGATGCCCCCGGCGATCTCGTAGCCCATGCACGAGTAGCCGTATTCGAGGTGGTAGCCGTGCGGCATCTCCGCCCTCCAGTGCTTATGGAGCTCGCCGGGCAGTCCGCCCGATGCGTTCACCAGCACCGTGTCGGCAGAAGTTCGTCGCTGCACGGCGCCGAGCACCTGCGCGTCCGAGGGCGGCACCGTGTTGGTGCGGCCGGTGAAGCGCGCCGATTCCTCCGCCCATCTTGCCCGGCCTCTGTCGATTGCGTCGCGCCACGCCTTGCCCGCGCGCCAGCTCGCGAGATTGGCCGACAGTTCTTCGAGGCCGGCCTTGGCGTCTGCCACCAGCGGCAGCGCGCGATGTTTGAGCGCGTCGAAGACCTGCACGTTGAGCCCGATGAAGCGCCGGTCCGGATTCTTGAACAGCGCCCACGAGCCGGTGGTGAAATCCTGCAGCCGTGTTCCCACAGCGAGGATCACGTCGGCTTCCTCGGCGAGCGCGTTTGCGGCCGAGGTGCCGGTCACGCCGATCGAGCCCACGGCAAGCGTGTGCGAGGCGGCGATGGACGATTTCCCCGCCTGCGTTTCGGCGACGGGAACATCGTGGGTTTCGGCGAAGGCGGCGAGCGTGCGCGTCGCGCCGCTGTAGAGAACGCCGCCGCCGGCGACGATGAGCGGCTTCTTGGCCGCGCGCAGCGCCGCCACGGCAGCGGCGAGCTCGTGCTCGTCCGGCCTGATGCGGCGGATCGTCCAGACTCGCTCGGCGAAGAACGATTCCGGATAGTCGAAGGCTTCCGCCTGCACGTCCTGACAGAGCGACAGTGTCACCGGCCCGCATTCGGCTGGGTCGGTCAGCACGGCCATCGCCCGCTGCGCCGCAGGAATGATCTGTTCGGGCCGCGTGATGCGGTCGAAATAGCGCGACACCGGGCGGAAACAGTCATTCACCGACGCCGTGCCGTCGCCGAAGTCCTCGACCTGCTGCAGCACGGGATCGGGAATGCGGTTGGCGAAGACATCGCCTGGCAGGAACAGGACGGGCAGGCGGTCGACGTGGGCGACCGCCGCCGCCGTAACCATGTTCGTCGCGCCCGGGCCGATGGAGGATGTGCAGATCATCATCCGCCGCCGGCCTGCCGCCTTGGCGTAGGCGACTGCCGAGAGCGCCATCGCCTGCTCGTTATGGGCGCGATAGGTCGGCAGGCGCTCGCGCTCCGCATAAAGCGCTTCGCCGACCGCGGCGACGTTGCCGTGGCCGAAGATTGCCCAGACGCCGGCGAAGATCGGCACCTTCCTGCCGTCGATCTCGGTCATCTGGTTGGCAAGGAACCGGATCAGCGCCTGCGCCGCCGTCAGCCGAACCGTTTTCATCGTCGTTCCTCCCACCGTTCTGCGCATCCACTCGAATGTCATCCCCGCGCAGGCGGGGACCCAGTAACCGCTATTGCCGGCGTCGTTTACTGGATGCCCGCCTTCGCGGGCATGACAGCAGTACGGATCGCCTTCGGAGTCACTTCGCCTTCCACCGCAGCCTCCCACGCTTCCGTCAGGCGGCGAAACCGCATCGCCATGTCAGCGATGGCTGTCTCGTCGTCAATATCGCCGGCAAGCCACGCCGTCGCCGCTTCGCCGAAAATGGTACGCCCGACCGCGAAGCCACGCACATTGCGCGACTTCGCCGCGACCACGAATCCGCGCACAAGGTCTTCTTCCGGCGCGTCGAGGCCAAGCAGCGCGACGCCGCGGCAGCGCGGATCGCCCGATGCAATGGCGTCGTCGATTGCCCGCCAGGCAGCAGCCGTCGCCTGCGGTTCGAGCTTCCACCAGTCCGGCCTGATGTCGAGCCCATAGAGCCGGCGGAGCACGCTTGCTACCGTATCGTCGCCGATGGCGCCGTTCTTGCCGCCGATGATCTCGATCATCAGCTCGCGGCCGACCGTGCGGCAGGCGTCGAAGACGCGGAGGAGTTCGCGCTCTTGGCGGGCCTTGAGATCGCCGGCGTCATCCGGATGGTAGAAGCAGAGGCACTTGACCGTCTGTGTCACCGGCCAGTCGATGAGATGTGCCCCGAGATCGCCGCCGCCCTCGATATCGAGCGGGCGCGATCCGGGAAGCTCGACCGGCCGGCCGATCCAGAACGGATGACCGGCGGCGGCGAACAGCGCTTTCCTCCCGTAGGTGCCGTCGATCAGCATGCCATAGCCGGGCCGTCCGGCGGCGACCCGTGCCGTCGCCTCGACGGCGAGCTGCTTGAAAGGGCCGATGCGGTCGCGGCTGACGCCCAGCCGGTCGGCAAGAGATTCGAACTGCGCGCGATGGTCTATGGCGAGCGCCATCAGCCGGTCGGGCTGCGGCCGCCGGGTCTCCGCCCAGTGGATATGGGCAAGGTCGCGGTCGAGACGGACGGCGCGCGGCAGGTCCTTGCGTCCGAGGAAATATTGCAGCTCGTCGAATGTCGGATACTCGGGCGAGCAGAGAAGCCGGGACACCGCGAGCGCGCCGCATGCATTGGCCCAGGCGCAGGTTCGCTCCATCGGCTCGCCCTTGAGCCAGCCGCGCAGGAAGCCCGCCATGAACGCGTCGCCGGCGCCCAGTGTGTTGTAGACGTCGACCGGAAAGCCGGGCCCCCGAATGCCGTCATCCGGTCTCGCCGGGATCACGCCGGCGAATACTACGCAACCCATCGGTCCCTGCTTCAGGACGATGGTCGCCGCAGTCTTCTCGCGCAGCTTGCCGGCG
>CAZXKZ010000091.1:0-9914 GCA_964641825.1 uncultured Bauldia sp. | reverse complement strand
CTTCGCGCGCTGGAATGAGGGCCGGCTGAAGTCGTATCTCATCGAGATCACCGCCAAGGTGCTCGCTGCGCAGGATGCCGACAGCGGCAAGCCTCTGGTCGAGGTCATCCTCGATTCCGCTGGCCAGAAGGGGACCGGCCGCTGGTCGGCGATCGAGGCGCAGGACCTCGGCGTGCCCGCCACGGTCATCGAGGCGGCCGTGGCGGCCCGGGCCATGTCGGCTGAGCGCAAGCTCCGCGAGGCCGGTGCGGCTTTCTTCGGGCCTCCGCGCATATCTCTGGCGGGTGCACTCGGCGACGGCGCAACTGCGCTCGGCACGCTCGAGCGTGCTCTCCTCGCTGGCAAGATCGCGGCGTACGCGCAGGGCTTCGCCGTCATGGCGCGCGCCTCCGAGGCGTGGGACTGGAACCTTCCGCTAGGTACCGTCGCCAAGATCTGGCGCGCCGGCTGCATCATACGTTCGGTGTTCCTTGATGATATTGCCCGGGCCTATTCCAGCGGCGGCAGCATCGCCAACCTGATGCTCGCCGAGCCTTTTGGCGCGGCCCTCAAGGAAACCGAGGCGGACCTCCGTCGCGTCGTGTCGGTGGCCGCTTTGAACGGCATCGCCGTTCCCGCGCTGTCGTCGGCGCTTGCCTACTTCGACATGGCGCGCACGCCGCGCACCACCGCCAACCTCATCCAGGGCCAGCGCGATTTCTTCGGCGCCCACGGCTTCGAGCGCACCGACCGCGACGGCAAGGGCTTCCACGGTCCCTGGTCGACGTCCGCGTAGTCCCGCCCGCGAAGCGGGAGGGGGCTACTCCACGAACACCGTCACCCGGTCCGACTTGCCGGTCTTGTCCACCACCGACAGCGTCACGAAACCGGCGCCGTCGGGCTCCCACGTCTCCGAGCGGGAGAAGGGCGCCCGCGCAATCGGCGTCCCGTTGACGAAATAGGTGAACGGGGGCGCGCCGTTCCGCACCTTGATGACCAGCGGCGAGGGATCGCCTGCGCCGATGCCGAGGTCTATGGAGACGCCGTCCTGCGGGTAGGCGATTTCGAGCTGGTTCGTCTCGTCGAACACCGCCTTGCCCGGCGCGCGGAAGTGGCGGAGCGGGCGCGGTAACGCCGCCGTCGAGCTGGCAGCGATCGTGTCGGCGGGCCGGCCCCCGAGCGGCACGCGCTTGTTCGCCACGCGGTCGAATGCCTCGAACAGCATCGGCGCCGCCGCCGTGACACCGGAAAGCCCCACCACCGGCGTCCCGTCCGGCCGTCCGATCCACACGCCGATCACGTGGGCGCCATCGAAGCCGATCGCCCATGCGTCGCGATAGCCGTAGGAGGTGCCGGTCTTGTACGCCACCCGGCCGGGCGAGCCGTTGATCGGCGGCGGGACGCCGGCGAGGATGTCGGAGACGTACCAGGCCGCCGCTGGCGAAAGCACGGGCGGGCCGTTGGCTTCATCCGCTCGTCCCCGCGAAAGCGGGGACCCAGCATCCAATACACCATCCTCCAGCGCCACCGCCGCGCCGCCGTTGGCGATCGCCGCGTACAGCGACACCAGGTCGCGGAGGCTCATGCCGAGCCCGCCGAGCCCGACCGCCAGTCCCGGTGCGCTGGTGTCAGGCAGCTTCGCTGAAACCGCTGCCCGCTTCAGGCGCGCCATCAGGCGCACCGGCCCGACCGCGTCGAGCGCCACCACCGCGGGAATGTTCAGCGATTGTGTCAGTGCCTCGCGCACGGTCACGGTGCCGCGATATGTGCCGTCGAAGTTGGAGGGCACGTAGGCCCCGAAGCCGGTCGGCCTGTCCTCGATCAGGCTTTCGGGATGTGCCAGTCCGGCCTCGAAGGCGAGGCCGTAGATCAGCGGCTTCAGCGTCGAACCCGGCGAGCGGAGCGCCCGCGTCATGTCGATGAAGCCGCTCCGCCCGTCCGCGAACAGCCCCGCCGACCCAACCGACGCCAGGATCTCGCCGGTGCGGTGGTCGGCAACGACGATCGCCGCGGACAGCTTCGGGCCGATCGCGGCGATGCGGTCGCGGGCGAGGGCCTCGAGCGAAGCCTGCAACGCCGCGTCGATCGTGAGGCGGTGCACTTCCGCGCGCCCATTGAGCGCCACCGCCTGCGACCCGAGATGCGGCGCCAGCATCGGGAACGGCCGCCGCGCCCTGGGCACGCGTTCCGTTGTAGCGGCCTCGGCCGTGTCCTCGTCGATTGCGCCGGCTGCCGCGAGCCGCATCAGCACCCGGTCCCGCGCTGCCCGTGCTGCATCGGAATCGCGGTCAGGCCGCCGCGCCTCCGGCGATTGCGGCAGCGCGACCAGCAGCGCCGCCTCCGCGGTCGTCAGCCGCTTCGGCTCCTTGCCGAAATAGGCGAGTGTTGCCGCGCGAATGCCTTCGATATTGCCGCCGTAGGGCGCCAGCGTCAGGTAGAGCGTCAGGATTTCGTCCTTGCTGAACTGCTTCTCCAGCGCCCGCGCTATGGCGATCTGCCGGAGCTTGCCGGAAAGGCTGCGCGTCCCGCCGGCGTCCATCAGCCGCGCCACCTGCATGGTCAGCGTCGAGCCGCCGGAGACGATCCGCCCGCCGGCGAGCACGAACTGCCCGGCCGCCCGTGCCACCGCCCACGGATCGACGCCGCCGTGCTCGGCGAAGCGGCGGTCCTCGTAGGCCACGAGCATGTCAATGAACTTCGGATCGACATCGGCGAGGGAAACGGGCAGCCGCCAGCGTCCGTCCGCGATCGTGAACGGGCGGAGCAACGTTCCGTTCCGATCAACCACGATGGTTGACGTCGCGACGTCGCCGGGCGGGCGGAACGGCGGCAGCGTAGCCTCCATGTCGTCGATCGCATGGAGCGCTGCAAGCCCAAGCACCATGACGACGCCGGCGGCAAATACGGTGATACCGGAGATGATGCGGCCGCGTTTCATGGCTCATCGTGCCCACTGGCTCGCGGGCGCCGCATCCCCACGTTGTCACCCTCGCAAAAGCGAGGGCCTAGTAAATGACGCCGCCGCTGATGGCGCACAAACATCCTTGCCGCCGGCATGGGCATCGCTACCGCGTCGGCCCGACCACCTCGACCGTGCCGTGTGCCGAGCGCGCCTGCAGTTCCGGCCGGTACATATCCTCGACCGTCGCTGAAGGATGGACGAACGTGCCCGGCGAGACCGCGCGCACGGTGTAGGCGACGCTGTACTGCGTCGGGTCGCCGTCGCTCCGGTCGAGCGCCGCCACGAAGCGGTCCGTCCGCGCTTCGGTGTGCGCGGCGTAGGCTGTATCGAGCCAACCGTAGGTCGACGTGTCGCCCGATGCCGAGATGTTCGGGTTTTCGATCTCGAAACCCGCCGGGATCGGATCGACCACGAGCACCCGTCCGCCGAACCCGTGGTTCGCCGTCACCGTCAGCACGACGACGAAGCGGTCGTTCTGCCCGACCACGGACACGTCGGCCGGCTCGCCGTCCGGCGTGTAGTAGTCGCGGGCGATAGCGAAGCCGTTGCCGCCTTCCGGTTCTGGCACCAGCGGGATGCCGGTCGCGGCTACCACCGCTTCGAGCGCGTTGCTGCCGAGGTTCTGGATGACCACCGGCGAGACCGCCAGCCCGTCTCCGTCGAAGCTCCGGAAGAGTGGAGAAGTGACGACTTCGCCGTCGATCGAGAACTCCGTCTGCGCCGCATCGTTGATGAGCGCCGCCGCAGCCATCAGCATCCAGGCGTTCTCCTGCGTGCTGGTGTAGCTCTTGGCCTGTTCGGCGATCGCGATGCGGGTGGCGAGCGACTTGAGGTCGACGCCCTCGCCGCCGCTTTCCGCCGCCAGCGTCAGCACGGCCGCCTCGTCGCGGAGCCGTGTGCCATAGTCGCGCCGCCAGCCCGTCACCGCCTCGGCGGCATCGAGCTGCGCCACGGCCGCCGCGAATGCGGCCTGCGCCCGGCGCTGGTCGCCGTAGAGCGCCAGCGCCGCGCCGATTTGCGCCTTGGCAAGCGGCGTGCGGAACGCATTGAGCTTGGAGTCCGCATAGTAGCGGAGGTCGCCAATGGCGGCCCGCCCGGTGCGCGCCAGAACGTAGAGCGCGTACGCGATGTCCTCGCCGCCGTCCGTGAAGTCCGACGCGTAGGCGATGCGGTTCGACAGGTTGTCGAGCGCGAGGTCGCGCGCCAGCGCCGGCACGTCGTAGGCATTCTCCGCCGCGCGCGTGATGAAGTCGGTCACGTACGCGTCGAGCCAGAGGTCGCCGCCGGCGTCCTGCGGCCCCCAGAGGCCGAAGCTTCCGCTGGCCGACTGGTTGGCGAGCACGCCGTAGATCGCCTTCTGCACCCGCTCGGTCACGGCCGCGTCGGCGGCGATCCCGATCGATTCGGCCACGTCGTCGAGATAGACCAGCGGCATGGCGCGGCTGGTGAGTTGCTCGGTGCAGCCGTAGGGGTAGCGGTCGAGCGCGGCGATGATGCCGGCGACGTCGAGCGGTCCTGCACCGCCGAGCGACACCGCCACCGATGCGGTCAGGCTGCCGCCGCCGGCAACCTCCACCAGTGTGCGCCGCGTCACGGGCTCGCCGGGCGGCCTCACGCCCAGCATCAGGTTGGTCGGGAAGGCTTCGCCGCCCGGCGTCTGCAGCGACACCTGCACGTCGAAGTCGCCGACGCCTTCCGCCGCGATCGGAATGTTGAACGCAATGCGCTGGCCTTCGGCGAGTGTCACGGTGCGTTCCGCATCCTCGTCCGCCACGCCGATGCCGTCGCCGGTGGCGATGTTGAGCAGGTAGTCGCCCGCCGGCCCGGCAACGTTGTTGATCTCGACCAGCAGCCGTGAGGTATCACCGATGGCGAGGAAGCGCGGGATGCTCGCCGTCACCACGACCGGATCGCGGACGATCACGTCCTTGGCGGCGTGGCCGACTCCAGTCTTCGACCACGCCATCGCCATCACGCGCACGGTGCCGTTGAAGTCGGGCAGGTCGAAGGTCACCGTCGCCTTGCCCTCCGCGTCTGCGCGGACGATGCCCGAGTAGAAGGCAAGTAGCTTCTGCGTCGGCGGCGGCGATTGCAGCCGCGTGGCATCGCTGTCGCCGCCCGAGCGCACCGTTCCCGGCACGCCCTGCATGCGGTCGATCAGCAGCCCGTAGATGTCGCGGATTTCCATGCCGAGCCGGCGCTGGCCGAAGTACCAGTCATCGGGCGCTGGTGCCTTGAAGTTGGTGAGGTTGAGGATGCCGACGTCGACCGCTGCGATCGTCACATAGGCTTCCTCGTCCGCCGCGAGGTTCGCGATCGACAGCGGGATCGTCATCGGGCCACGCGGCCGCATCTCGTCCGGCAGGTCGAGCACGACGTCGAGGTCGCGGTCGCCGGGCGCGACCTTGGCCCAGGTCAATCCGAGCGCGCGCGAGGGCATGCGCTTGGCTGCAATGTCCATCGGCCGGTAGAGAGCCGCCGTCACATAGGCCCCCGGTCCCCATTCCTCCGTCACCGGCAGGCTGACGGTCGTCCCGCCTTCCGGCACGTCGACAGCGCGCATTTCGATCAGCCGGTCGTCGATCACCGCCACCAGCGCGATGCCGGCGAAACGCGGATCGAGGCGGAGCACTGCCGTGTCGCCGATCGCATACTCGGGCTTGTCGAGTGCGACCTGGAGCGTATCCGGCGTCTCGGACGAAGCCACGGCACGATACCAGCCGGCGTAGAACTCGACGCTGGTCGCAGCGGCCACCGTGCCGCTCGTGTCCTCGATGGTGAGCCGGTACTGGCCCCAGTCCACAGGGGCCGAGATGCGCGTCGGCGCGTTGGCCGTGAAATCGATCGTGCCGCCGTCCACCTGCGAGGCCGTGGTGATCAGCTCGTAGTTCCACGAGCCATAGCTGCGGTACCACTGATAATCCGTGTTGATGCGTTCGAGCTTCCACGGCACGCCCTGCCGCGCGACCTGCGCGCCGTCGGCGTCGACCAGCACGGCGTCGAACTGCGCGACCGAGCCTTCGGCCACGTCGCCGTCCGCGAGCGGCCTGATGCCGATCATCTCGCCCTCCGGCGCCACCGGCCTGACGATCGTGCGTTCGATCGCGCGCCCGTTGATGTCGGTGATGCGGATGATAAGTGTCGCCTCGTATGGCTTGGTCGATGGCGGCAGGTCGGGGAGGGTGGCCTCGAACACGGCCTTGCCCTCGTCGTCGGTGACACCACCGATATCGAGCGGCTCGCGCGCCGTGTTGGCCGGCTCCTCGGTCAGCCCGAAACTGTAGCCCGGGAAGGCCGGCATGGTGGTCGTCGGGCGGAGGATGGCTTCGCCTTCCGCCCCGAGCCCGATCGCCGGTGCGCCGTAGAGGTAGCGGGCCTCGAGATCGATCGTGAACGGCACATCGCGCTGGAGCACGGTCGCCGGCGTGCTGACGGTGAGCGCGAGCCGCTCCGGCTCGAAGTCCTCGACCAGCACCGAGGTCTCGGCGAGCGGGCTTCCCTCCGGATCGGCGTAGAGCCTGATCCGCCACGAGCCGCGCATCGCGGTTGCCTGCAGCGTCACGTCGTCGGAATAGCCGCCGAGGCCCTGGTCGGAGAGCGTGCGTCGCAGGAACTCGACCCCGTCCGGCCGCTCCACCACCAGCGTCATGGGCAGGTCGCTCACCGCGTCGGCACGCGCGTCGCGGACGAGCGCCGTCAGATGGATCGTTTCGCCCGGCCGGTAGATGCCGCGCTCCGGCGTCAGGAAGACGTCGAGCTGTCCAGGCGCCGGCCGCCCGTCGACGCCACGGTCGGTTAGGTCGAAGGCGGCGCGTGTCAGGTCGATGAAGGCGTAGTCGTTGCCGGTCTGCGCCACCACGAGCTGCGGTGCGTTGCCGCCGGTGCCGCGCGCAAGGCCCGGCGTGAACAGGCCATAGCCGTTCGCGTCCGTCGTTGTCTCGCCGAGGATGTCGTTGTTGGTCGCGATGAGCTGCAGCTTCACGTCCGGAACGGTTTCCGCACTCGACAGCGAGCGGACGAACGCATGGACGCCATCGGTGCCGGATAGAACTGTCAGTCCGAGATCGGAGACGATGAACCACTGCGTCGCGATCGGCCCCCATTCCTCGACGTTGCCGGTCGCGGGAGCCGCGGTGATGACGTAGGCGCCGGGCAGCATCGTCGGCACCGCATCCGCGATCGGGATCGCGGTGGTCATGGTCTGGTTGAGTTCCATGGCGAGGTCGATCTCGCCGGTCCAGACTTCCTCGCCGCTGCGGTTGGCGATCTCCTCGGCGGAGTAGTAGCTGAGCTGGCTGAGGAAGTTGCCGTCGCGGACGGCCTCGGCAACGCTCCGGTCGCCGATCCGGTAGATCGTGGCCTTCGCCCTGTCAGTGTTGACCGAGGAGATCGGGATGGAGGCACCTGGGCCGGCGGGCAGCACGTAGGCCGTGCCGGCAAACCCGACCCAGGGCGCCCGGTCACGCACGTAGACCGAGATTTCGACCGGGTAGGGGAGCGTCTCGCCGTCCGCCGCCGGCAGTCCTGAGCGCAGGCGCACCGTATAGCGGCTGCCGTGCTGGACGCCGTTGATGCAGATCTGCTGCGACTGCGGGTCGATGGAGAGCCCGTCCCCGCCTTCCACCGTCACGTAGTCGGCGAGGTCCGTGCGCGTGGTCGCGAGCTGGTCGGAGAAGACGACGCAGATCTGTGGAACCGCGCTGTCGGCCTGCACCTCGTGCGAAGTGACGCGGAATCCGCGTTCGGCGACGAGCTGGTCATAAGTGTCGCGCACGCGCGCCACTTCGTTGAGTGCAAGGCTCGCGCGGTAGGCGCGGATCGCGTCGCGCCAATACTGGCGCTTGACCAGTGCCGCGCCCTCGATGGCGAGTGCCTCGGCCCTGTCGGCGTCCGTTTCGGCCCGGAGATAGGCGTTGAGTGCGCCGGCGCCGGCATCCGTGGCCGCATCCATCCGGTCGGAGTAATCGTCCGGATTACGGGAGAGGCTGGCAGTCGCATAGTCGAGCCACGCGGCGATGTCCTCATCGGCCAGCGCGAGCGCCTGTCCGAAATAGGCTGCGGCCCGGTCGTAGCTGCCGCTGCGGTAGGCGACGCCGCCTTCGCTGCGGAGGTCCGCGTAGCTCATCCCCTCCGAGGGGTAGCGGCCAGCGAGGTCGCCGCGCAGGATCCGCGCTTCGTCGACGAGGCTGGATTGCAGGAAGTCGAGCTCGCGGAGCCGCTGCTGTTCGAGGTTTGGCGTGAGGTCGACGGCAGTGACGACACGTCCCGCCACCGCACCCGGCGTTGCGGCCAGCACCGAGAAATCCGACTTCAGGAAGCACCAGCCCGCCCGCGTGTTGAACGTGAAGGCGCGGCATGTGTCGTCGGCCAGGCAGGCTGTCTCACAGGCCGACAGGTCGATGTCCTTCACCGTCGAATAATCGAACCCGGCGTAGTCGGCATCGTTGGTGACGATCAGCCGTCGCTCGGCGGCATGCGCTGCGCTCG
Organism: uncultured Bauldia sp.; assembly: GCA_964641825.1. GTDB lineage: Bacteria > Pseudomonadota > Alphaproteobacteria > Rhizobiales > Kaistiaceae > DASZQY01. Next base: position 1,486 of record CAZXKZ010000091.1, on the reverse strand, counting down.
CCGCGAGGATTCCGGCGGCAACAAAGGCCGCCGTGGCAAGGCCACGGCCGATCAGGTCAAAACCGCTACGCATGGGGTGCCTCCGCTGCCGCTTCGACTGGACGGCTCTGGCAAATACTACGAAGCGCGCGTGACAGCGTAAAGGCAAGCGCTCGCCCGCTGACGCCCCGGAACCTGCCGTTTGCACCGACAATTCGATGAAATCATGAGCACGGATGATTTCTTGGTCAGGCGGTCATGCTGCGCTGCCGAAAGAAGTGGCACGCGTCGCGCGATGCCGCGTCGAAAGCGCAATTTCTTCGTGCGCCGGCTTTGGCACGGCCCTTGCGCTTACTTCCCACGGCGTCCTCCCAACGACGTCCGATCCAACAGGGGGAAGTATTGATGAAGACACTCACCACGATCGCGGGCGCAGCCCTAGCGGCCGCCGTGCTGGCGGGCCCGTTTGCGGCACCGGCGCTCGCGCAGGACGATACGATCAAGGTCGGCATCCTGCACTCGCTGTCGGGAACGATGGCGATCTCGGAGACGACCTTGAAAGACGTCATGCTCATGCTCATCGAGGAGCAGAATGCCAAGGGCGGTCTTCTGGGCAAGCAACTGGAAGCGGTCGTCGTCGACCCGGCTTCCGACTGGCCGCTGTTCGCCGAAAAGGCGCGCGAGCTTCTCACCGTCAATGAAGTTGCGGCGGTCTTCGGCTGCTGGACCTCGGTGTCGCGGAAGTCGGTGCTGCCGGTCTTCGAGGAACTGAACGGCCTTCTCTTCTACCCCGTCCAGTACGAGGGCGAGGAGAGCCAGCGCAACATCTTCTACACCGGCGCCGCCCCCAACCAGCAGGCCATTCCTGCCGTCGACTACCTGATGAACGAGGAAGGCGTCGAGCGCTGGGTTCTCGCCGGCACCGACTACGTCTACCCGCAGACCACCAACAAGATCCTGCAGGCCTATCTCGAATCGAAGGGTGTCGCGCCTGAGGACATCATGATCAACTACACGCCGTTCGGTCATTCCGACTGGCAGACGATCGTCTCGGACATCAAGGCGTTCGGCTCGGCCGGCAAGAAGACCGCGGTGGTTTCCACCATCAACGGCGACGCCAACGTTCCCTTTTATCGCGAGCTCGGCAACCAGGGCATCGCGGCCGAGGACATCCCGGTCGTCGCCTTCTCGGTCGGTGAGGAAGAACTCGCCGGCATCGACACGGCGCCGCTGGTCGGCCACCTCGCCGCCTGGAATTACTTCCAGAGCGTCGACAACCCGATCAATGCCGAGTTCATCGAGAAGTGGAAGACCTTCACCGGTAACCCCGACCGCGTCACCAACGACCCGATGGAAGCCCACGTCATCGGCTTCAACATGTGGGTAAAGGCGGTTGAGAAGGCCGGCACCACCGATCCCGATGCCGTCATCGACGCCATCGTTGGCATCTCGGTGCCGAACCTCACCGGCGGCTACTCCACCATGATGCCGAACCACCACATCACCA
>CAZXKZ010000090.1:1208-10106 GCA_964641825.1 uncultured Bauldia sp. | reverse complement strand
AAGCGGGGATCCGGTAAAACGACGCCGTGCGCGAAGCCGACTACGTCAGCCCCGCCCCTCGCCTCCCACCTTCGTCCAGCGGCCCGACGCGGCCGACTCGACCATCGCCGACACGACGCGCTGATTGTGCAGCCCGAAACCGAAGTCCGGATAGCACTTGCCCGCGACGATCCCGGCAATGAGGTCGTGCACCTCGATCACCTTCACGTCGAAATAGCCGAGCCCGCCACCGCCGTAGTCGAACGGGAGAAACGCCCGGAACTGCGGTATTTGCGAGCCGACGAGCAGCGTCTTGAAGCCGCGGTCGTCCTTCGGTTCCGACAGCCGCGCGACCTTGAGCTCGTTGAAGCGGTCACCGTCGTTGACGAGAGTCCCCTCGGTGCCGCTCACCTCCCACTGGATGCCGAGGACCTTGCCGACGGCGACCCGCGAGGCCTCGATCGTCCCCGCCGCGCCCGAGGCGAAGCGGACCAGCGACTGCATTTGGTCTTCGTTCTCCACCGTGCGCCGCTCGGCATCCTTGCCGGCCTTGGCCGAATAGCCCTCGCCAGCACCGGCGACCGGCCGCGTCCCGAATAACGTCTGTTCGGAGGCGACAACCTCCGTAAGATCGCCGACCAGGAACTGCGCCACCGAGATCGTGTGCGAGCCGAGATCGCCGAGCGCGCCGGAGCCCGCCTCCCGCCGCGAGCAGCGCCACGACCACGGCAGCTCCGGATCGGAATAGAAGCCCTGGTCGAACCAGCCGCGGAAGCGGATCGGCTTCCCGATCGCGCCTTCCTCGATCAGCCGCTTGGCGTACATCGCAGCCGGTGTCTTGACGTTGTTGAAGGCGACCATCGTCACCTTGCCGCTCGCCTTCGCGGCGGCCGCCATCGCTTCGGCCTCTGCTACCGTCACCGCCAGCGGCTTCTCGCAATAGACGTGCTTGCCCGCCGCCAGCGCCGCCAGCGCCATCTCGTGGTGGAAGCTGTTCGGCGAGGTGATGTCGACCACATCGATGTCCGGGTCTTCCACCAGCCGCCGCCAGTCGCCGGTCGAGCGCGCGAAGCCGAAGCGCGCCGCCGCCCGCTCCGCGGTCGGCTCGTCGCGGTCGGCCAGCATCGACAGCACCGGCCGCGGCAGGTGCGGATAGAGCAGCGCCGCCCGCCGGTAGGCATCGGCGTGGGCCTGACCCATGAAGCCCGATCCGATCAGGCCGATTCTCAACGCGCGCACGTAAGCTCCTCCCGGGACTCAGATTTTCGGCAGCTCGTAGCTCGCCGGCTCGACGATGGCGACGCGGCGCAACAGCTCGACGGACTTGCGCATGCCTTCCATCGGCGAGAGCGCCATGTCCTCGTGCTCGATCGACAGCACGCCGTCGTATCCTGCCCGGCGGAGCGCCAGGCAGAAGGCGCGCCAGAACGCCTCGTCCTGCCCGTAGCCAAGCGTCACATAGTTCCACGAGCGCTCGCGCGCCTTGACGCTCCGCAGCGTTTCGAGGCGGCTGTTCAGCGCCGCGTTGCGCGCCTCGATCTTGGTGTCCTTGGCGTGGACGTGGAAGATCGCCGGCCCCAGCGCCTCGATCGCCGCGATCGGCTCGGCGCCCATCCACAGGAGGTGGCTCGGGTCGAAGTTCACCCCGACCGCCTCGCCGCAGGCGTCGCGGAGGCGCATCAGCGTCGCGACGTTGTAGACGTTCTGGCCGCCGTGCAGTTCGAGGCAGAGCTTGCGGATGCCCTTCTTCTTCGCAAACGCCACCAGCTCGCGCCAGTAGGGGATCAGCACTGCGTTCCACTGCCACTCCAGGATCTCGGTCTGCTCCGGCGGCCAGGCGACCGTGATCCAGTTCGGATACTTGTCGCCCTTCGCGCCGGGCAGCCCCGACATGAGGACGACGCGGTCGACACCCAGCATCGGCGCCAGCTCGATCGTCTTGCGCACGACCTTGTCGTGCTCCCTGCCGCTCCTCCCCGGATGAAGCTGGTTGCCGTTGCAGGTGAGCGCGCTGATGGTGAGGCCGTGCGCCTTGACGGCGGCCAGGAAATTGTCGCGCGCCGCCTTGCTGCGCAGCAGCTTGTCGATGTCGATGTGCGGCGCCGTCGACCAGTTGCCGGTCGCGAACTCGACGCACTCGAGGCCGAGCTCGGCCGCAGCATCGAGCACCCGCTCGAACGGCAGCGCGCCGAGGCTGTCCGTCACCATCCCGATTTTCATTCCGCCCTCTCCGTCAGAAAATGAAGGTGGCCGCCGAGATCGGAGACCACGATTTCGCCCCGCCCCCACACCAGCACGGAGGTCGGCCGCGTCAGCCCGTCGAGCAGCACGCGCCGCTCCGCCGTCGCCCGGTCGATGGACAGGAGCCTGCCGCTGCCTTCGATGAAGCCCGCGGACTGGTCGTAGAGCCCGTGCTCGACCACGAGCATCCGCCCGTCCGCATCGAAGGCGACCGCGACCGGCGCGTTCAGCCCGTCCGCCTCCGTCCGCGGCGCGGCCCCGCCGGCCACCGCCAGCGACACCACCCGCCCCGCACCTTCCAGGAACGGGAAGCCGCCGAACAGCGTCACGATGAGACGGCCATCGCTGTCCTGCGCGATGCCGGTCGGCACCGCATCGACCTCGTAGGCCTCCCCCGCACCGAACTCCGTCGGCGACAGGGCCTGCATCTCGCCCGCCGCGCCGGCAAGCCGCGCGAAGGTGTAGAGCGTCGTCACATCGCCCGCCGCGCCGAGCACCTTGATCGCATTCGCCGCCGAGTCGACAACATGGATCGCGTCCCCGTCGGCGACGAAATCGAACGGGTTCCAGAAATCGCCGGAGATCACGCGCGCCTCGCCGGCCTCGTCCAGCGCGAGCAGCGCGTGGTCGAGCGGGCCGGGATCGGCGTCCACCGGCGTCCATCCCTGCGCCACGATGAGGCGCCCGTCGCCCGCCCGCGCCACGCGGTACGGCCCGGTCGGATCGCCGATGACGTCGGGCCCGTGCGGCAGCACCGGGCCGAACGGCAGCAGGCTCGCGTCGCCCTGCCGGCGCAGGAGCCGCCCGGAGGCGAGATCGGTCACCAGCAGGTCGTCGCCGTCGCGCGCGAGCCCGGAGAACATCGCGCCGGCCACCGCGAGCGTCTCCAGCGCATACCCCGGCGCCGGCACCGCCTCCGCCGCTGCGCCACCGGGCCACGCCGCCAGCGCTACGATTGCGGCGAGGAGCGGACGCATCGGAAACCGCCGTTGGCGGCGAAGCGGAAATCGGGGTCGTAGGCGAGGCGATAGGTCGTGGTGAGATGCGCCGGGTCGCTGTTCCAGGCGCCACCGCGGAGCACGCGGTACTTGCCGGCGACCGCCGCCTCCGGCTCGCCCTCGTAGGGCGCGTATTCGTCGCGCGTCCATTCCCAGACGTTGCCGAGCAGGTTGAGCACGCCTTCGGGGCTGGCGCCTTCGGCGAACGAGTCGGCCGGCGCCGTCATGGAATAGCCGTCGCCGTCGTCGCCTTCGCAGCAAGTGTCGGCGCCGCCGTTGGCGTGCATCGTGCTGCGCTCCGCGTCACCCCACGGGTAGGTCGCGCCGCCGGTGCCGCGCGCCGCGCGCTCGTATTCCTGCTCCGAGGGCAGCGTGAGTCCGTAGTGGCGGCAGAAGGCGTCGGCATCGCCCCACGACACGCCGACCACCGGCCGGTCGGCCAGCCCGAGGAACGGGTGTCCGCCATAGAACGCCGAGCGGTGGCCGGTGGTGTCGATGAAGTGCTGGTACTGGCCGTTGGTGATCTCCGTCCGGTTGATCGCGAACGCCGCTCCATCAACGGTCCGGCGCGGCCGCTCGTTGGCGAGCCCGTCGTCGTTGCCGAAGACGAAGGCGCCCGCCGCGATCTCGATCAGCGGATTGCCGGGGATGATGTCGTCGCCGACCACGGCGACCGTGGCGCAAAGCGGAATCACAATCGCAACGACCGACGCGAACCTACTGGAAATCGACGCGATTTTTGCTCTCCCCGTCGAACAGAAACGCCCGCTCGGTCGCCACCTTCACGCCGATCTCCTGGTCGATGCCGCCGGCGAAGTTCTTGTCGGCGCGCATGGTGACGAGCCGGTCGCCGGATTGCACGCTGACCAGCGTGCTCTCGCCGGTGAGTTCGGACGAGTAGATCGGCGCCACCATGTTGGTGCCGGCGTCCTTGGTGCCTACCACCTGCACGTCCTCCGGGCGCACGCCGAGCACCGCCCGCGGCACGTTGGCGTTGCCGAAACCCGCGACCCGGATACCCGCGCCCGAGAACACGCCGTCCCTCACCTCCCCGTCAATCAGGTTCATCGGCGGCGACCCGATGAAGCCGGCGACGAAAAGCGTGCGCGGGTTGTTGTAGATCTCCTTCGGTGTATCGAGTTGCTCGATCACGCCGTTGTTCATCACCGCCACCCGGTGAGCCAGCGTCATCGCCTCGATCTGGTCGTGGGTGACATAGATCGTCGTCACCTGAAGCTCGTGCTGGAGGTGCTTGAGCTCGGCGCGCATCTGGACGCGGAGCTTGGCGTCGAGGTTCGACAGCGGCTCGTCCATGAGGAAGACGCGCGGCGTGCGGATGATGGCGCGAGCCAGAGCCACGCGCTGGCGCTGCCCACCGGAAAGCTCCTTCGGCAGGCGCCCCAGCAGGCCGTCGAGCTCGACGCGGCGCGCCACCTCCTCCACCTGCCGCCGGCGTTCGGCCTCCGGCACCTTCCTGATCTTCAGCGGGTAGCCGATGTTGTCGGCGACCGTCAGGTGCGGATAGAGCGCGTACGACTGGAACACCATCGCCACGTCGCGGTACTTGGGCAGCACGTCATTGACGCGGTCGGCGTCGATGAAGATGTCGCCCGATGTCACCTCCTCCAGGCCCGCGACCATGCGCATGGTCGTCGTCTTGCCGCATCCGGACGGGCCGAGCAGGACAAGGAACTCCTTGTCGACGATGTCGAGGTTGAGGTCGGCGACGGCGACGAAGCTGCCGAACTTCTTGGTGACGTTGTTGAACTTGACCGATGCCATGTGTCTCAGCCCTTGACCGCGCCGAACGACAGCCCGCGCACGAGGTGCTTCTGGACGATGAAGGCGAAGATCATGATCGGAACGCACGCCATGAAGCCGGCGGCGCTGATCTCGCCCCAGTAGGTGTTGTACTGGGTGACGCGCCCGGCGATGCCGATCGGCAGCGTCTGCGACTGCTCCGTCAGAGTGATGATGAGCGCCAGCAGGAACTCGTTCCACGAGATGATCAGGCAGAAGATCGCGGTAGCCGCCAGTCCCGGCCGCGCCAGCGGCAGGGCGACGCGCAGGAACGCGCCCCAGCGCGTATCGCCGTCCACCATCGCCGCCTCCTCGAGCTCCACCGGCAGGTCCTGGAAGTAGCTTTTCATCATCCAGGTGGCGAACGGCAGGTTGAACGCCGTGTAGGCGATGACCAGCGCCGTCTTGGTGTTGAGCAGGTCGAAGAACAGGAAGAAGAGATAGAGCGGGATGATGGTGACGATCGGCGGCATCATGCGCGTCGACAGGATCCAGAACGAGGTCTGGTAGCGCCAGTCGCCAGGATACTGGAACCGCGCCAGCGCGTATCCGGCCATCGTGCCGAACGTCAGCGACACGATCGTGGTACCGACGGCGACGAGGAAGCTGTTCAGCGCATACTGGAGGAACGGGCGCTCGATGAACGTCTCGACGTAGTGCTTCAGGGTCGGGTTGTGCGGATACCACTCCGGCGGTACCGCGAAGATGTCGATGTCGAACTTGAACGAGTTGGCGGCGATCCAGTAGATCGGGAACAGTGTCACGATCAGCGCGATCACGATCGTGATGTACGCCACGATGCGCAGGAGCGTTTCCCGCATCCGGCTGCGCTTCGGCATCGCTGTCATGGTGGTGGCCGCGGACGACATCAGTTGGCAAGCCGCATGCGCTTGATGAACCAGGTGGCCAGCGCCACGGTGACGAACAGGACAAAAAGCGAGATCGCCGCCGCATAGCCCGGATCAACGAAGCGGTAGGCGACCTGGTAGATGTAGAGGCTGAGCACCTTCGTCCGGTCGGCGGGGCCGCCACCGGTGAGGATGAAGACCAGGTCGAACAGCCGGATCGCGTCCATGACGCGGAGCAGCAGCGCGATCGCGATCACCGGCGTCAGGAACGGCACCGTCAGATCCCAGAACTGGCGCCAGGCAGACGCGCCGTCGATCGCCGCCGCTTCGTAGGGTTCCTGCGGCAGGCTGGCGAGCCCGGCGAGCATCAGCAGGAAGATGAACGGCGTCCACTGCCAGACGTCGGCCACTATGATGGAGAACATGGCGAGGTTGGCGTCGCCCGCCCACGCCTGGAGCGGCAGGCCGAGCTGGAACATGATCTCGTTCAGCACGCCGAACTGCGGCTCGTAGATAAGCTTCCAGGTGATGGCGACTGCGATCGGCGGCAGCATCATCGGCAGCATGAGCAGCGTCTTCAGGAAGGTCAGGCGCCGGATGTACTTGTCGAGGAGCAGCGCCAGTCCGAGGCCGAGCAGGAACTCCGCCGTCACCGCGCAGACGGTGAAGACGGCCGTGTTCCACAGGCCGATGTGGAACTGCGAGTCCGACAGGAGGCGCATGAAGTTGCCCGCGCCGACGAACTCCCACGGCAGGTCCGGGTTCGGGCTGATCTTGTGGACCGCCGCATAGAACATGTAGATCGACGGAAAGATCGTCAGCGCCAGCAGGATGAGGACCGCCGGCGCCAGCATGATGTAGCGGAGGTGGCGGTCCACCCAGCGCTCGAACCCGCCGCCGGTCTGCACCGGTGCAGCCATCGCGGTGTTCGCGGATACTGCCATCGGGCGTCATCCCCGTGGGGCAATTCGCCCCGTTCGCGCTCTGTCGTGCGGCGCCTCAGCCATTATCGACGAAGAGCAGGTGCTTGTCATGAGAGCGGGGTCCGAAGACCCCGCTCCCGCGTCGTCGGAGGACAGGTGCTTACTGGATTCCGGTGATCTGCTGCACGGCGGCCTGCGCGTTCTTCAGCGCTTCTTCCGGCGTGATCGTGCCGGCGACGGCCTTGGACAGCTCGATGCCGAACGCGTTCTCGATCTCCGGCCACTTCGGATGGCGCGGACGTGGCGTCGAGAAGTTGATCGCCTCCATCAGCGTCGGGAAGTGACGGAACTGCGGCTGCGACGTCAGCTCGGGATCGGTGAACACCGAGAAGCGGACCGGCGGGTTGCCGCGCGTCGCGGATATCTTGATCTGCTCCGGCGAGGTCGCCCACACCATGAAGTCGAAGGCTTCCTGCTTGTTGTTGGACGCCGACATGATGCCCATGGTCCAGTGGCCGATCTCGGACGAGCCGGCATGCGTGCCCGACGGGATCGCCGAGTACGAGATCTTGCCGACCATCTTGGACTGGCTCGGATCCTCGAACGTGGCGACCCAGTTCGGCCAGTTGATGGACGAGGCCGCGGTACCGGCCGCGAGCGCGGTCCCGACCTCGTTGGCGTTGTAGCTCTCCACGCCCTTCGGCGAGATGTCGCGGAGCGCCATGAACGTCTTCATCGCCGCCGCGCCTTCTGGCGTGTCGATGGTGACGGCCGAGCGGTCGGCGTTGAACAGATCGGCGCCGTAGGACCAGAAGATCGGCATGAAGTCGGCGACGACCGGGTTGCCCTGCCCGCCGCGGAAGACGTAGCCGAAGTAGCGTCCGCCGCCCGCTTCGGTCATGGCGCCCGCCGCCGTGACGACTTCCTCCCACGTCTTCGGCCCGTTCGGGATGCCCTGTTCGGCGAACTTCTCGCCGTCATAGAAGAACATCTGGGCATTGCCGACGTAGGGGATGCAGACGAACGGTCCGGTGTTGTATGGGTTGCGGCAGACGGCCAGCGATTTCCCGAGGAAGTCGTTGTCCGGGCCGGCCGTGCCGATCGCCGTGAAATATGAGGTCAGGTCTTCGAGGTGGCCGTTCTCCGCGAAGAAGGGAATCCACGGATCGTCCATGAGGATGATGTCGAACACGCCCGACTTGGTGGCGCCGGCATTGGCGCCCTGCTCGAAGACGTTGGCGTACGGCGCCTGCACGATCTCGACGTTGATGCCCTTCTCAGCCGAATAGTCGGCGGCCGCGGCGCGGAGCCCGTCGCCCTCGCTTCCCGATGGAACCAGGATCGTGAAGTCGGCGAAGGCGGGTGCCGATGCCAGCGCAAAGGCGCCGGCCAGAAGCAGTTTTCGAAGCATGGAGTCCTCCCTTTGTCGTCCGTTGTCGTGGACAGTCATTCAAGCCCGCTCGCGGTCGGCTTTCCGGTCCCTCGCGGTCGGGCGAAACACCCGCCTTATCGGGACTACAGTCGGCCGTCAGCAGGCAGTCGATTGGGCTTTCGGGCTCTTCCTCCCCAAGATCGCACTCCGCACTGGACGGAATGATTGAGCCTTTCTATCATATTGTGGAATTTATGTTCCATCCTGTCAAGCAGCGACGCGATGCTATGAGGCTTCCATGAACGTTGCATCGGCACCGCCCCGCGACTTTCAGGCTTTGAAAGCGATGATGCTGGCGAGCCGCGACGACTTGCCGCCGCGGCTGATCCAGGTGGCCGCGTTCGCGCTGGAGAACCCGGACGAGATCGCGCTCGGCACCGCCGCCAGCATCGCCGCGCAGGCCTCGGTGCAGCCGTCGACGCTGATCCGTTTCGCCAAGCGCTTCGGCTACGCCGGCTTCTCCGACCTCCAGGACGTCTTCCGCTCCGAGCTCAAGTCGGGCTCGTCGGACTATCGCGAGCGGCTGGCGCGGCTGAAGGTGGCGCGCGCCACCGGCGGTGCGCACCCCCTCCTGTCGGGCTTCGCCGAAAGCGCGATGATGTCGCTGGAACGCCTGATTTCCCAAGGTTCCGAGGCAGATATCGACCGCGCCGCGGAGATCCTCGCCAACGCCGAGG
>CAZXKZ010000090.1:0-1198 GCA_964641825.1 uncultured Bauldia sp. | reverse complement strand
CAAGCTCGGCATCCGCGCGGTGGTCGTCGACCACGTCGCCGGCCTCGGCCCCGAACAGGTAACCGACGCCACGGAGCGCGACGCGCTGGTCGCCATCAGCTTCACGCCGTACACGCCCATGACGGTGGAACTGACCGAACGGCTGCACAAGCGCGGCGTCCCGGTGGTCGCCCTCACCGACAGCCCGTTCTCGCCGCTCTCCCCCAACGCCGCGGTGAAGTTCGAGATTCCGGAGGCCGATTTCTCGGGCTTCCGCTCGCTTGCGGCGACCCTCTGCGTGGCCATGGCGCTTGCCGTCGCCACGGCTGCAAGGCGTTAACACTTGCAGAATTTCCGTTTCAGGTTGACCGGCGATTGGAAGATTTGTTTTATCGATCGCCTCGCGATGGTTAGCCGGCTGTCAGCCAACCGCGAGGCGACCGCGAGAGCACCCCGTCCGAGTGCGAGCCGACTGTGACCCATAGGCAAGCCCGACCGTGAACGATTCCCCCGCCGCTCTCGACGTCATCACCATCGGGCGCTCGTCCGTCGACCTTTACGGCCAGCAGATCGGTGGCCGCCTCGAGGACATGGGCTCGTTCGCCAAGTCGGTCGGCGGCAGCCCGAGCAACATCGCGATCGGCGCGGCGCGACTTGGACTGAAGGCGGGACTCATCACGCGCGTCGGCGACGAGCAGATGGGCCGCTTCATCCGTGAGCAGCTCGAACGCGAAGGCGTCGCGACCACCGGCGTCGTCACCGACGAAAAGCGCCTTACCGCGCTCGTCATCCTCGGCGTCCGCGATGATCGGACCTTCCCGCATATCTTCTTCCGCTCCGACTGCGCCGACATGGCGCTGAGCGAGGACGACATCGACCCGGCCTACGTCGCATCCGCGAGCGCCATCGTCGTCACCGGTACCCACTTTTCGACGCCGACCGTGGAAGCCGCGAGCCGGAAAGCGATGCGGGCGGCAAAGGCAGCCGGACGTAGGATCGCCTTCGACGTGGACTACCGGCCGAACCTCTGGGGCCTCGCCGGACACGCGGAAGGCGAGACACGCTACATGCGCTCCGACGCCGTCACGCAAAGGCTGCAATCGGTCGTCGCCGACTGCGACCTCGTCGTCGGCACCGAAGAGGAGCTGATGATCGCGAGCGGCGCCGATACGCCGCTCGATGCCGTCCGCAAGCTGCGCGAGAAGACGGCGGCGACCAT
>CAZXKZ010000089.1:0-10165 GCA_964641825.1 uncultured Bauldia sp. | reverse complement strand
TCGACGACATGCAGTTCCTGCAGGGCAAGTCGGTGCAGCAGGAATTCTGCCACATGCTGAACCAGCTCATCGACGGCGCGCGGCAGGTGGTGGTGGCCGCCGACCGGCCGCCGGCGGAGCTGGAAACGCTCGACGAGCGCGTGCGCTCGCGGCTTCGGGGCGGCGTCGCCTTCGAGATCGGCGCACCGGACCTGCAGCTCCGGCGCGATATCCTGCGCATCCGTTACCTGATCGCGGAATCGCAGAATCCCGGCCTCGATATTCCCGAAACGATCATGGAGTACGTGGCGCAGTCGGTGATGTCGAACGGCCGCGATCTCGAAGGGGCGCTCAACCGGCTGGTCGCGCAATGGCAGTTCACCCGCCAGCCGGTGACGCTCGCCTCCGCCGAGATCACGCTCCGCGACCTCGTCGGCGCGCGCGAGCCGAGGCGCGTGCGGATAGAGGACATCCAGCGGGTCGTCGCGCGGCACTACAACGTCTCGAAGGCCGACCTCCTGTCGAGCCGGCGGACGCGCACCATCGTCAGGCCGCGGCAAATCGCCATGTATCTCGCCAAGATGCTGACGCCGCGGTCGCTGCCGGAGATCGGACGGCGGTTCGGCGGGCGCGACCACACCACGGTTTTGCACGCAGTGCGCAAGATCGAGGGCATGATCGAGGGTGACCGTTCGCTGGCGGAGGAGATCGAGCTCCTCAAGCGCATGATCGACGAGTAGGCATCGCCCTTGCCAATAGATGCCTCGGCGGGCAATTTGCCTGCCGAGGACAACATATCCAGTAGCGTAAGGGGTACCCGATGCGCACGACAGTCGAGCGTTCGCACCTGTTGAGGTCGCTGAGCCACGTTCACCGCGTGGTCGAGCGGCGCAACACCATACCGATCCTCTCCAACGTGCTGGTGCGCGCCGAAAGCGGCAAACTGACCCTCAAGGCGACCGACCTCGACCTCGAGGTGACCGAGACGGTGGCAGCGGAGGTGAGCCAGCCCGGCGCCACAACGGTGCCCGCGCACATCCTCCACGACATCGTCCGCAAGCTGCCCGACGGCGCCGAGGTCTCGCTCGACACCGGCGACGGGTCGCAGCTCGCGCTGAAATCCGGCCGCTCGCGGTTCACGCTCCAGGTGCTGCCGGAATCCGACTTCCCGGACCTGACGACGGGCGAGTTCCCGACGCAGTTCTCGCTGCCGGCGGCGACGATCAAGAAGCTGATCGACCGCACGCAGTTCGCCATCTCGACCGAGGAGACGCGCTACTACCTCAACGGCATCTATCTACACGTTGTGACTGTCGGGAAGACGCCGATGCTGCGGGCGGTCGCCACCGACGGCCACCGGCTCGCCCAGGCGCAGGTCGATGCGCCGGCGGGCTCGGAAAAGATGGCCGGCGTCATCGTGCCGCGGAAGGCGGTCGGCGAAATCCAGAAGCTCGTAGAAGGCGGCGAGAGCGACATCGGCGTCGAAATCTCGGACACCAAGATCCGCGTGACAATCCCCGCGTCCTCGGCGGGCGGCGACGTGGTATTGACCTCGAAGCTGATCGACGGAACGTTCCCGGACTATGTCCGCGTGATCCCGCAGAACAACGAGAAGGTGCTGAAGGTGGACCGCGGCGAGTTCGCCGATGCCGTCGACCGCGTCTCCACCATCTCGTCGGAGCGCGGACGGGCCGTGAAGATCGGCCTGACCGAAGGCAAGATGACGCTGTCGGTGAACAATCCGGATTCGGGCAGCGCCACCGAGGAGCTCGGCGTGGACTATCCGGCGGACGACATCGAGATCGGCTTCAACGCGCGCTATCTCCTCGACGTGGCCGGGCAGCTCGAGACGGGGACCGCGGAGTTCCGCTTCGCCGATCCCGGCTCGCCGACGCTCATCCTGGACGACGGCGCCACCGACGCGCTCTACGTCCTCATGCCGATGCGGGTGTGAGCGCTCCCGCCAAGACCGACGCGACGGATTCCTTCTTTCGCGCCTTCAAGACGGACACCGGCACCGACGCGGACGACTACGCGGTAGTCGCCTTCGGCGACAGCGAGGCGATGGCCGACGAGCTGCTGGAGCTCGTGCTCGCCGGCATCAAGCGCGCGACGGCGTCGCTCGCCCGCGACTACGGCCGGGGACGCGAGCCCATGCCGGCCACCGGCGACCACGTCGTGGTGGTCGACGGGCGCGGCAAGCCGCGCTGCGTCTGGCGGACCACGGAGGTGACGGTCGGGCCGCTTTCCGCCGTCGACGAGGACTTCGCGTGGGACGAGGGTGAAGGCGACCGCTCGCGCGCGGACTGGCTGGCGTCGCACCGGGACTATTTCGCGCGCCAGGCTGCCCGCGAGGGCTTCGCCATGAGCGACGACATCGCCACGGTGTTCGAGCGCTTCACGATCGTGTGGCCGCGCCTGTTCGCGGACGGCGCGGGGCCGATCTCGCTGCCCAGGCTTTCCTGACCGCGCAACCCCTACTCCGCAGCTCCGGGCTTCCATCCGCCGGCGATGGCGCCCTGCTCTGCCGCGGCGTCGAGGCCTGCGCCGGCACCCACGGCGTCGAGGAATGCGTCGATGCTCGCCGTGGCCCCGCCCGACGCGGGAACGTACCCCCCGGACGCGACGCTTGAATCGCTGACGACCATCTCCATAGTCCACCGGCCGCCGCTGCCGCAGGCGACGGCGCGCCAGCCTGCGGCGTCCAAGGCCACCGCAAGCACGCGGCAATAGCCGTCGGCGGTGGCATACGAGCCGGCGACCTCCACCGAGGCGCCAGCCACCTCCGCTGTCGCGCCTGTCGGCAGGCCGCTCACCGCCGCCGCGATCTCCGCGCCCGGAAATGCTCCGGGCACGGTCGGCGCACTGCCGAGGCGCGCGCCGCCGGCATATCCCACCAGCGCGGCGGCGATAGCCGCGCCCACCGGAATCCAGAGACGGCCAAGCCGCCGGCGCACCGGCGCGCTTCCGCGGACGGAGGCAACGAGTTCCGGCGGAACGTCCTCCTCCAGCACCGGATCGAAGGCTGCCTTCGCCGCGCTCCGCGTACGGGAGAACAGGTCGAGGCGCCGCGCGAGTTCCGGATCGGCGTCGATCGCGCGGCGAAGATCGGCGGCGGCCGCCGGCTCCAGTTCGCCGTCCGCATAGGCCATCAGCATCTCGTCGGTGATCCTTGCCATCTATGACACTCCCCGCAGGGCGGCATCGTCCTGCTCGCCGAGCGACTCGGCCAGCGCGGTGCGGGCGCGCGCCAGCCGGCTCATCACCGTGCCGATGGGCACGTCGAGTATCGCGGCGGCTTCGCGATAGCTGACGCCCTCCACGCAGACCAGCATCAGCACCTCGCGCTGTGCGTCCGGCAGCATCGCGATCCGCCGGCGCACGTCCGCCATCTCCAGCCGCGCGCCGGTCACGCGCCGCCCGTCGTCGCCGGCGATGTCGGGCGACCTGCCGTCGATGACCTCCAGCCGCGCCTTGCGCCGGTCGTCGATCCACAGGTTGTGCAGGATGCGGAACATCCAGCTATCGAAACGGGTGCCCTCCTGCCACGTATCGGCGGCGCGGAGGGCCCGCTCGCAGGCGCCCTGCACGAGATCGTCGGCGGCCGCCGCCGAGCCAGACAGGCCGCGCGCGAACCGCCGCAGGCGTGGCAGCAACTGGATCATCTGCGACTGGACGCTCGCCATCGTCACCCTGGGCTTCCGGTACGGTCGCCTTGCCATCTCAAAACGGCCCGACCGAGAGATTATTCCCTCCCGCGCCTATTAGCGGAATAACATGGGCCGCCGGGCCGTTTTCGGGACAAAAGCCGCCCCAAACCGGAGCTTCTCCCTGATGTTGCGCCTTCTCGCCGCCCTCCTCATCGCCTCCCTTGCCGGGACTGCGCTGTCCGCCGTGCCGGGATCTCCGATCCTGTCAGCCGCAATCGCAGACGATGATGACGATTGGGATGACGACGATTGGGACGATGACGACTGGGATGACGACGACGATGATGATGATGACGATGACCGGCCGCGCCAGCGTCTCGCTGCGCCGCCGGCGGCGCCCGCACCTCCGCTCCGCGCGGTCCCCGGCGAGATCGTCGTCGGGCCGCTCACCGTGGAAGAGCTCGCCCTCATCGCAACGGCAGGCTTCACCGTCATCGCGGATGCGCCACTGACCGGGTTCGGCGGAACGATTGCCCGTGTTCAGCTTCCGCCCGGCGTGACCCTCGAGGCCGCGCGCGCCGCGATCACCGCGATCACGCCGGCGGCGCTGGTCGAGCCCAACCATCTCTATCGGCCGGTCGAGATGCCGTGCACGGCCAACAACTGCCCCGCCTTCGAGATGATCGGCTGGTCGGTGCCGCCGGCACGCTGCACGCTGGCTCCGACCATCGGGATGATCGACACACGCATCAACGTGGCGCATGCAGCTCTCGCCGAGCAGTCGATCGAGACGTTGTCCATGGTGTGGGAGAACGAGACGCCGTCGGGAGCCATGCATGGCACCGCCATTGCCGCTCTCCTGGTTGGCGACGGCGGCAGCCGGACGCCGGGCCTCCTGCCGCAGGCCCGGCTAGTCGCGGTCGAGGCCTTCCATCGCGACGGCTCCGGCGATGCAGCCGATGTGTTCAAGATCGTGCGCGCGCTCGACGCGCTCGCCGAGCGCGACATCCGCATCGCCAACCTCAGCTTCGCCGGCCCTCCCAATCCGCTCCTAGAGCTGGCCGTGACGCGCGCGGCGGACACCGGCATGATCGTGGTTGCGGCCGCAGGCAACGAAGGCCCCGGCGCGCCGCCGGCCTACCCCGCCGGCTATGACGGCGTGATCGCGGTCACCGCGGTCGACAAGAGCGGCCGGGTGTTTCGCCAGGCCGGACAGGGCGATCACATAACGTTCGCCGCGCCGGGCGTGCGGCTGTGGACGGCGGCCTCCATCTCGGGCGGCCGGTTCCGGTCGGGCACGTCCTACGCGGTTCCATTCGTGACCGCTGCCATCGCGGCCACGGCCGCCAGGGACGGGCAGGCCGATGGTGCGGCCATCATCGCGGAGCTCGCCCGGCAATCGGTGGACCTCGGAGAGCCGGGCCGGGATGCGACCTTCGGGTGGGGCGCGATCCGCGCGCGCTGCTGAGGCGTATGCCCAAAAGAGAAGGGCCGCTCCGGCATCAGCCGGAACGGCCCTTCCATTGTCAGTCCGCGAAACGTGCGAACCTAAACCGGTACCATCACCCTACGCAGAGCAAACTCCGCAGGTCGCGATGATCCACTCATAGGTCGCCGGCGTCCGCGGCGTAAGACAATGAGACACTGGATCACCTCCTTTCGTTCGTTGATGGGAGCCCACAATATGGCGTGCCGCGCATGCGAGCGCAACCGTCCGCCGCCGGGGGCGGTTACAGAACCGTGACGATATTTCCCGCCTGTGCTAAAAAAGCGCGACCGGCTCGAACGCCGGCGATGCAGCGGCAGCCCGGAAACGCGGGACCGGGGACGGGCGATGATTAAGCGCATCCTCATCTGGCTTCTCGGCATCGTCGCGGTTCTCGCCGTGGCGATCTTCCTTGCCTTCCGCTTCAGCCCGTGGCCGTCGGTCGCGCTCATCCAGCATGCGTTCGCCCGCGGCGACCAGGCCTCGGAAGCCGCGCTCGAAAAACACGTCCCACCCGGCATCGTCACGCAGCGCAATCTCGCCTACGGCGAGGGACCGGACGAGACCTTCGACATCAACCGCCCGGAAGGTGCGAACGGGCCAATGCCGACGATCGTCTGGGTGCATGGCGGAGGATGGGTGGCGGGCAGCAAGGACGGCGTCGCCAACTTCCTGAAGGTTCTCGCCGGCCATGGCTATACGACCGTGGGAATCGAATATTCCAGGGGCTTCGGAGCGACCTATCCGAAGCCGGTGGAGCAGGTGAACGCGGCGCTTGGCTACCTCCTCGGCAACGCCGCCGAACTCGGCATCGATCCCAGCGCCATCATCATGGCCGGCGACTCGGCCGGAGCGCAGCTCACCGCGCAGACCGCAATCATCACCACCGATCCCGCCTACGCCGCGGAGATCGGCATCGCGCCCTCGCTGGCGGCCGATCAGCTTGCCGCCGTCGTGCTGGTTTCGGGCGCCTTCGACATCAGTCAGGCGAACCTCGACGGCGACTACGGCTGGTTCATCAGGACCGTGCTGTGGGCCTATTCGGGCAGCCGCGATTTCATGAACGACGGCCGGTTCAGACTGGCCTCCGTGACCGAACACGTTACCGGCACGTTTCCGCCGAGCTTCATCTCAAGCGGCAATGGCGACCCGCTGGCGCCGCAGGCGGTGGCGCTGGTCGAGAAGCTCGAAGGGCTGGGTGTTCCAGTGGACAGCCTGTTCTTCCCGTCCGACTACGAACCGCCGCTCCCGCACGAGTACCAGTTCAACCTCGATATCGCGGCCGGGCAGGAAGCTCTTGAGCGGATGCTCGCCTTCATCAAGGCGCACGCGCCGCCGTAGCGGCGCGGGCTGCCTCCATGTGGCGATCGCAGGACCGCCTATGCCGGCAATCTGCCGTCAGGCCGCGACCTTCTCCTTCACGCGCTTGCCGTTCTTGCCGTTCTTGGCCGCGAGCTTGGCGGGCGAGCTCGGCGCGTGGCGGATCTCGGTGCCGAGCACCTTCAGGCACTCGCGCATGAAGGCCGACAGGCCGGTCCAGCCCTTGGCGGAGACCAGCTTGCCGTCGACATGGGCGCCGGTGGGCGGCACATCGACGTAGGTTCCGCCGGCGACGGTGACTTCGGGCTCGCAATACTGGAGCGCGGCCACGCGCTTGCCGCGGATGGTGTGCGGCACGGCCATCAGCACCTGGACGCCGTGGCAGATGGTGAAGATCGGCTTATCGGCATCGTGGAAGTGGTTGATGATCTTCTGCACGCGCTTGTCGATGCGGATGTACTCGGGGCCACGGCCGCCGGCGATATAGACCGCGTCGTAATCCGCCGGATCGACCTTGGAGAAGGTCTTGGTGACGTGATGGTTGTGGCCGATCTTCTCGGTGTAGGTCTGGTGGCCCTCGAAATCGTGCAGCGAGGTGTGCAGCAGCTCGCCCGCCTTCTTGTCAGGGCAGACGATGTCGACCGTATGGCCGACGGCCTCCATGCCCTGGTGGAAGACGAAGATTTCGTACTCCTCGGTGAAGTCACCGACGAGCATCAGGATTTTCTTTCCGGGCATGTTTCCTCCCTACAAGAGCCGGTGAGACGGTCGTCTTATTGTCGCGAGAATACACACACCCGGGACTGCTTGGCCATAGGCCCCGCGGCTGCTCCAACGGCGCCGCCAAGGTGCCCGCTTCTCAATCGAGGTCGTCTCCTACCGGAAGGTTGTGCGCTTCCCACACGGCGCGCGGGATCGGCTGTTCAACCCTGAAACCGAAGGAGACTATGCTCGCGTGGTCGGCCGATAGGCCGCAGTCGAAGCGCATGGCATACCACTTGCCGCCGGAGAAAAATGCGGCGCCATCGGCGCGGATCATATCGCCTGCGATGGCGAGCTCGGCCATTGCGTATGCCACGATACGCTCGGGGCGGAACGCAGGCTGCCAGGCATGGACCTGTTCCATCGCCTCGATGTTGCAGAGCTGGATGTCGCGCTCGGTCGGCTCGAAGGTGGGGAGCATCTCGCGGGCCTGCGCACTCTTTGGGCCCGCGAGCGCGGCCGCGGACAGCATCCGGCTGGGGTGGATCATATCATCCGCGCCTTCATCGGTCGGCACTTCCGCCGGTATCTCCGGGCGCACCCGGGCTTCGCTGCCGCGGATCTCCGCCTCGTATTGCTCGGGTGACAGCAGCTCTACGGAGATGTCGATCTCGGGCGCCGGAGAAGGGATCGACGGCCACATCGATGCGGCAATCAGGATCAGGGCGTGGACGATGAGCGAGGCCGCCGCGGCCCACGTCACCAGATCGTCGCGCGGCACCTGTTCTCCGGGCAAGGCGGCCGCAGCCTGGACCGACGGCTCCGGAACGATCGGCACCCGAACCCCCTCCTGAGATGGAAACAAGCGGCCGAATGCGGCCTAAACGTGGATGCGATCGTCTATAAACCCGCGATATGTCCGATTCCGCCCGCACCGCTCTCCGTTCGCTGAAACTCGACCGCTTCCGCAACTATGCCGCGCTGGCGCTGGCCTTCGACGGCCGGCCGGTCGTGCTCACCGGGCCGAACGGCGCCGGCAAGACCAACCTGCTGGAGGCGGTCTCGTTCCTGTCGCCCGGCCGGGGCCTGCGCCGCGCTCAGCTCGACGACGTCGCCATGCACCCCGGCGACGGCACATGGGCGGTCGCGGCGCGGATCGAGAACGCCTCCGGCGAGGTTGAACTCGGCACCGGCATCGCCATGACACCGGAGGGGCCGGAAAGCCGGCGCTCGGTCCGTGTCAACCGCGCCCCCGGCCGCTCCGCCGATGCGCTTCTGGAACATCTCCGCGTCATCTGGCTGACGCCGTCCATGGATGGCCTGTTCACCGGCCCAGCGGCGGAGCGCCGGAGGTTCCTCGATCGCGCGGTGCTCGCCATCGACAAGAGCCACGGATCGCGGGTCAACGCGTTCGAGAAGGCGATGCGCGGGCGGAACAAGCTGCTGTCGGAGCCGCACCACGACGCGCGCTGGCTGGTCGCAATCGAGACGGAGATGGCCGAGCTTGCGGTCGCCATGGGGGCGGCGCGGCGCGGGTGGGCGAGCCAGATCGCGGCGCTGGTCGGCGCAGGCGACGTGGTGGCGCCGTTCCCGTGGGCGGAGATCGCGCTGGAGGGGACGCTGGAGCACTGGCTCGACGGGCACTCGGCAAGTGCCACCGAGGACCTCTACCGCGCCGACCTCGAGGGCGAGCGGCCGCGCGATGCCCACGCCGGGCGCACGCTGCTCGGCCCGCATCTCTCCGACCTCCGCGTGCGCCACGGGCCGAAGCAGGCCGCCGCCGAAACCTGCTCTACCGGCGAGCAGAAGGCGCTCCTGATCGGCATCACGCTCGCGGAGGCGCGGCTCGCCACCCGCCTCACCGGCGAGACACCGATCGTGCTCCTCGACGAGATCGCCGCCCACCTAGACGAGACGCGGCGCGCCGCGCTGTTCTCGCTCCTCGGTGACCTTGGGTGCCAGACGCTCATGACCGGAACGGACGTGTCGATGTTCGCGCCGCTCGGGGTCGGCGCCCAGTTCCTTTCGGTCAGCGACGGGACGGTCAGTCCAACCTAGCCACCGGTCGCAAAACGCACGGCGCGCAACGGCTCTACGGTCCGGCGCCGGGTTCGGCAGGCGCCGGGGCGGCCGTGCCCCTCCTCCAGCGCCGCGCGACGAACCAGATCACCGCGGACGCGACTGCGGCGATCGCAAGCCCCAGCATCAACTTGTGCTCGATGGCGCCGAGGCGCCCCAGGAACAGCTCGGCCGTCTGGCCGAAAACCCACCCGATGGACGTGATGAGCAGCGCCCAGACGACCGCAGCGATGAGGTTGAGAACGAGGAACCGACCCGCCGGCACGCGCGAGACGCCCACGGCCATCGGGCTCACGGCGCGCAGGCCGTACACGAAGCGGAAACCAAGAATGAACGCGACCGGGTGCTTCTCCACCTCGGCCAGAGCGGTGGCGAACAGCGGCCGCTGGCGTTGGCGCGCGATGAACGGGCCATCGGCGAAGGCCCTCCCTGCCCAGAACCATATCTGGTCGGCGAGGAACGAACCGACGAACGCGGCGGCGGCGACCACGCGCACATCGATGACGCCCTGATGGGCGAGAAAGCCGCCGAGGATGACCAGAGTCTCGCCCTCGATGGCGGCTCCGACGAGGACCACGAAGGCCCCGTACTGGGCGATCAGACCCTCGAGAAAGCTCATCTCGCCGATCCGATTCCGGCGTGGCGCGGCGGCTCGGTACGAGCACCGCCGAAACCCGCGATTTTCCTAGCTTTCCGCATATGCCGAATCGGACCTAAATTCTTGGAAAGGGGGCGAAATTTCGGGTCGGCGATGCTATATATCAAGTCATGATTCTGAGGCTCATCCGGCAGGCTCCCCGAGTCCCATTTTGAGCCCTCGCAAAAGCGTCCAGTCACCCACGGAATCCGAATGAATGAAATGAAACCGGTCGCCAAGCGCGGCGGCGATTACGGCGCAGAATCCATCAAGGTCCTGAAGGGCCTCGACGCCGTGCGCAAGCGCCCCGGC
>CAZXKZ010000088.1:6812-10203 GCA_964641825.1 uncultured Bauldia sp. | reverse complement strand
CCGATCCGGCAGGCGCCGGCGGCCACCGAGAAGCAGCCGCGGCCAGACCGCCAGCGGACGCGGCATCCGGGGACGGAACGGGAGCGAGGCCGTGCGCGTCGTCGGCGGTGAGTTCCGCGGGCGTCCGCTGGCCTCGCCCAAAGGGGATACGATCCGGCCAACGTCTGATCGTTTGCGCCAGACGGTCTTCGACATCCTCGCCCATGCCTACGGCGATCCGGCGCGCGGCGGGCGCATCCTCGATCTTTTCGCCGGCACAGGGGCACTCGGAATCGAGGCGATGTCGCGGGGCGGCGACTTCGTGCTGTTCGTGGAGGAGGGGCTGGAGGCGCGTGGACTCATCCGCGCGAATGTGGAGGCCCTCGGGCTGACCGGGCGGAGCCGGGTCTTCCGCCGCGACGCCACGACGCTGGGGCCGATCGGCAACGTCGCGCCCTTCGGCCTCGTCTTCGCCGACCCGGCGTACCGTCGCGGGCTGGGCGAGAAGGCGCTGGCGAGCGCCGTCGCCGGCGGGTGGCTGGCGCCCGGGGCCATCGCGGTGCTGGAGGAGGGGGCGGGCGTGGCGTTGGCTCCCGTTGCCGGGCTCGATGAGCTTGAAACGCGGAACGTGGGCGACTCGCAGGTGACCTTCTTCCGCGCCTTGCCGTGACCGCCGTTCGACCTTAAGTCTCCGGTTCCTCCCGACCCAAGGACATTCCCAAGATGAAGGAAATCCTCGACCAGAGCGACCTCATGGCACGCGCCGAGCGCCTGGTGGCGGCGGCCCGGCAGGCGGGCGCCGATGCTGCCGACGCGGTCTGCGTGCGCGCCGTCTCGCTCGGCATCGAGGTGCGGCTCGGCAAGGTGGAGGAGACGCGTCGCTCGGAGGGCGACGACTTCACGCTCCGCGTCTTCGTCGGCAAGCGGACGGCGAACGTCTCCGCCAACGTCCTAACCGATCCGAAGGAGATCGCCGACCGGGCCATCGCGATGGCCAAGGTCGCGCCGGAGGACAAATATGCGGGCCTCGCCGACCAGGACCGCCTGACGAAGACCTTCCCCGACCTCGACCTCCTCGACCAGACGATCCCCACCGCTGCGCAGCTCACCGAGATGGCACACGCGGCGGAGGATTCCATGCGCGCCGTCCCCGGCGTCACCAACTCCGGCGGCGCGTCTGCGGGCTGGTCGCTGGGTGGCCTTGTGCTGGCGACCTCGCACGGTTTCGCCGGCTCCGCATTGTCGTCCGGCTTCGGTGTTTCCGCCTCGGCGATTGCCGGCGAGGGCACGGCGATGGAGCGCGACTACGATCACGACGGCAAGCTTCATCTCGCCGACCTCGATTCCCCCGAGATCATAGGCAGGAACGCCGGCGAGCGGGCAGTGCGCCGGCTCAATCCGCGCAAGCTCCCGTCCGGCCGCACGACCGTCGTCTACGATCCACGGATCGCGTCGGGTATCCTTGGGCACCTGTCGGGCGCGATCAACGGCGCCGCGATCGCGCGCAAGACAAGTTTTCTCCGCGAGAAGATGGGCCAGCAGATCTTCTCGCCGGCGATCCGGATCACCGACGATCCGCTGCGCCGGCGCGGGCAGGGCTCACGCCCGTTCGACGGCGAAGGCGTTGCGCCCGTGCCGCTCGATGTCATCAAGGACGGCGTGCTGCAGACCTGGTTCCTCGACTCGGCGACCGCCCGCGAGCTCGGGCTGGAAACCAACGGCCGCGCCTCGCGCGGCGGCGGCAATCCGTCGCCTGGCTCGACCAACCTGACGCTGCTTCCCGGCGAGAAGACGCCGGAAGAGCTCATCCGCGACATCGGCTCGGGCATCTATGTGACGGAGCTGATCGGCCACGGCGCCAATATCATCACCGGTGACTACAGCCGGGGTGCGGCCGGCTTCGTCATCGAGAACGGTGCGATCGGATACCCGGTGAGCGAAATTACCATCGCTGGCCAGATGGGCGACATGTTCCGCGAACTGATCGCTGCGAACGATCTCGTCTATCGTCGCGCCACGAATGCGCCCACCGTCGCCATTCCCGGGATGACGATCGCCGGGCGCTAGGGTGCTTGCGCGCCCGGTTCTTTTGATGCACCAAGCCCGCATGCGATCTTCCCTGCGCCGGACCCGGCGCAGATTTCATACAGGCGTGCCCGATCATGCGTGAGCCGAGCAACGACAGGCAGGAGCAGCTCCTCCATCTGGTTTTCGGCGGCGAACTGGAGAACGTCGACCGTCTTCACTTCGCCGATCTCGCGCAACTCGACATCGTCGGCATCTATCCCAACTACCGCACCGCCTACGACGCATGGAAGGCAAAGGCGCAGGCGACCGTCGACAACGCGCGGGTTCGCTATTTCATCGTTCACCTCCACCGTCTCCTCCAGCCCGATACCGACCGGGCGCGGAGCGATGCCTGAGCACGTCGCCAGCCGGCAGCGACGCAGCGGGCGATCGCAGATCGCACGCGCCGCACGCTCGCCGGCATTCCTGAACGCGACCTCCGTCGCTCTTGCCGCGACGCTGCGTTTCGTCAACGCGACGACGCGCGTCACCTATGAGCCGCGCGCCTCGGAGGCGGTGTTTGCCGAACTGGCACCGATGATCGTGACGGCCTGGCACGGGCAGGCGTTCATGCTGCCCTTCGTGCGGCCATCCGGGTTTGCGGTCGATGTGCTCGCTTCGCGCCACGCCGATGGTGAGCTGATTGCGCGCACGCTCGTCAGGCTGGGTTGCGGCGTGATCCGCGGTTCCGGCGCACCCGACGCCGCGCAGATGCACAAGAAGGGGGCGGTGGCGGGATTTCGCGGCATGGTCGCTGCGCTGGCGGATGGGCGATCGGTGGCACTGACAGCGGACTTCCTCAAGAACGCGCGGCGCAGGGTCGGGCCGGGCGTCATCGCGCTCGCCAAGATGAGCGGCCGCCCCATCGTGCCGGTCGCCTTTGTTTCCTCCCGCCGGCGGGAGATCGGGTCGTCGTGGGATCGCACGACCATCAGCCTGCCGTTCGGTCGCGCCGCCTGCGTGATCGGCGATCCTGTCTGGATCGCGGCCGATGCCGGAGAGGATGAGCTCGACATCGCTCGCGCTTCGGTGGAGACCTCGCTGAACATGGTCACCGACCAGGCGCATGCCATTGCGGACGGTGCGCGTGGTTGATCGCCTCGCCGAAGCGGTGCTGGGTGGCTACCGTCTGACGACGCGGCTGCTGCAGCCGGTCGTTCCGATGCTCATCTCTGCCCGCGCGTCGCGCGGCAAGGAAGACCGGCAGCGCGCCGGCGAGCGCTACGGCCGACCGTCGCTCAAACGGCCGGAGGGGCGGCTGGTCTGGGTCCATGCCGCGAGCGTCGGCGAGACGAACGCGGTGCTGCCCCTGATCGAGCGCCTGACCGCGGCGGGATTTCCGGTG
>CAZXKZ010000088.1:0-6802 GCA_964641825.1 uncultured Bauldia sp. | reverse complement strand
CCGGTGCTGTTCACCACGACCACCGTCACATCGGCCGCGATCGCGAAGGCGCGACTCCCGAAGGGGGCCATCCACCAGTTCGGTCCTCTGGACGTCCCGGCATATGTGAACCGTTTCCTCGATCACTGGCGGCCGAACATCGTGATGTTCGTCGAGTCGGAACTTTGGCCCAACGTCATCGTACGCCTCGAGGAAGCGGTGGTGCCGCTGGTCCTCGTCAACGGCCGCATGTCGGACCGCTCCTTCCAGCGCTGGCAGCGCATCAGACCGATCGCGAAATCGATCCTGTCACGGATCGGGCTGGTGCTCGCGCGGTCGGAGGAGGACGGACGGCGCTTCAGGACGCTGGGCGCCGACAAGGTCGAAGTGGTGGGCGACCTGAAGTTCGATTCGCCGCTGCCTGCCGCTGATGAAGTCGAGCTTGGCCGCTTGCGTGACGCCGTTGCAGGGCGGCCGGTGTGGGTCGCCGCCTCGACCCACGAGGGCGAGGAGGAGGCAGCGGCGGCCGCGCACACGATGCTGCAGACCCGCGCCCCGAATGTGCTGACGATCATCGCGCCGCGACATCCCGAACGCGGGGATGCCGTGCGCGAAGTCCTCACGGCGCGTGGCCTTTCGGTGGCGCAGCGCAGCCGCGGCGAGATGCCGAATGCGGAGACGGATGTCTATCTCACCGACACGCTTGGCGAGATGGGGCTGATCTTCCGACTGGCGCCGGTCGCCTTCCTCGGCGGGTCGATCGTGCCGCATGGCGGGCACAACCCGATCGAAGCGGTGCGCCTTGGCGCTGCCGCCGTCCACGGTCCGCATGTCCACAACTTTGCGGAGCTCTACGCGGTCGTCGACCGTGCCGCTCCAACGGGTCCGGCGACTGACGCTTCGAGTCTTGCGGAGATCGTCGGCGCCCTGCTTGCCGAACCGGACAGGGCGTCGAAGCTGTCTGCTGCCGCCGCCGCCGCGCTCTCGCCTCTTTCGGGCGCGCTTGATGCCACGATGCTCGCCCTCAGGCCTTACCTTTCCGGCAAGTACTATTCGCCGTGACCCGCCGCGCTCCCGACTTCTGGTGGAAGCAGGAAGACCGCGCCGCGTCGCTGGCGCTGTGGCCCGTAGCGCGCGTGTGGGGCGCGGTCGCGGCGTGGCGGATGGCCAAGCCGCCGCGCTACCGCGCACCGGTGCCGGTGATCTGTGTCGGCAACTTCACGGTCGGTGGCGCCGGCAAGACGCCGGCCGCGATCGCGCTCGCCAGGATGGCGCGCGGCCGCGGCCTGAAGCCGGGCATCCTCGGAACCGGCTACGGCGCGAAGATATCGTCGCCGGTGCTGGTCGATCCCGCAACCCATGACGCGACCAAGGTCGGCGACGAGGCGCTGCTGCTGGGTGCCGTGGCGCCGACTGTCGTTGCCCGCGACCGGGTCGAGGGTGCGCGCCGGCTGGTCGAGTCCGACGTTGATCTCATCATCATGGATGATGGTTTCCAGAACCCGTCGCTTGCCGTCGACCTGTCGCTGGTTGCCGTCGATGCCTCGGTCGGCATCGGAAACGGCAGGATCGTTCCGGCCGGCCCGTTGCGGGCGCCGCTGACGCCGCAACTCCGCCGGGCGAACGCGCTGCTGGTGATCGGGGATGGGGCCGCGGCCGACCCGCTCGTGCGCGCCGCTGCCCGCGCCGGTCGCCAGACGCTGCGCGCGCGCATCAAGCCGACGCGCGTGCGCGACTGGCGGAAGGACCCGATCCTCGCCTACGCAGGGATTGCGCATCCGGAGAAGTTCTTCGCCACGCTCGCTGAGACCCACGCGCCGGTCGTCAGGACGCTGAGCTTCCCTGACCACTATGCCTTCCAGGAAATCGATGCGGAGAAGCTCCTCGCCATCGCCGATAACGAGAAACTCCGTCTGGTGACGACCGAGAAGGACTTGGTCAGGCTCGCCGGCGCGACGGGCACGCTGGCGAAGCTCCGCGAGCGCTCGGAAGCCTTCCACGTGTTCCTGGAGTTCGAAAATCCCGCGGCGATCGGCGAGATGATCGACGAGGCGGTGCGGAAATCGGCCTTCGCCCAGCACGGGCAGCGTCAGATGGCGCCTGTCTCCCGGTAGCGCTTCAGCGCCGCGGCAGCGTCTGCGTAGGCCTCCTGCCGCTTGACGCTCCAGTACTTCACATCGTCGAGCGGAATCTCGATGCCCGTTACCGCGCAACGCACGAACGTGCCTGGCGTGAGCACCTGGAAATCACCGTCGAGGTAGCGGATCCGGGCTTCCCCGCCGCGTCCGTGCCTGTCAATGCGGTTCATTTCCGAAGACCTTACAGCGGATGCGCGGCGATCAGAAGCCGGTCACGAGCGGCCGAACAACCGCTGGATATCTGCCAGTTTCAGCTCAATGTAAGTCGGGCGGCCGTGATTGCACGTGGCGGAGTTGGGAGTGGCTTCCATCTCGCGGAGGAGGGCGTCCATTTCGGCCGGTTTCAGCCGCCGGCCGGCGCGCACCGACCCGTGGCAGGCCATCGTGGAGGCGACGCGGCCAAGCCGTTCGCGTACACTAACGCCTTGGCCCCATTCGGCAATCTCGTCGGCGAGGTCGCGGACGAGCGCCGCAGCGTCGGCGAGCCCCAGCATCGCCGGCGTTTCGCGGACAGCGACCGCGCCCGGGCCGAATTCCTCAATGATCAGACCGACTTGGGCGAGTTCCGGCGCGCGGGCGGCGAGGCGCTCGACGTCCTCGCGGGGCAGGTCGACGACCTCCGGAATGAGCAGGAGTTGCCGGCTAACACCTTGATCGATAAGCGATTTCTTCAGCCGTTCGTAGACCAGCCGCTCATGCGCCGCGTGCTGGTCGACGATGACGATGCCGTCGGCCGTCTGGGAAATGATATAGGTTTCATGGACTTGCGCGCGCGGTACGCCGAGCGGGCGGGCGAGGGCGACCGGATCGGCGGCCCCGTCGTCAGGCGGTGCCGAGGCCTCCGTGACCCCGTTGAAAGCCGACTGGATGGCCTCCGCGAAGCCCGCCGCGAGCGCGGTATTGCCGACCGTGACCATGCCGGGACCCCGACTGGGTCGAAAGGCGGGCCGTGACGGGGTCCGGAAGGCGGAAATGGTCGCCGTCGTGTCAAAATTCGATGCGCGCACACCGGCGAGCCCCAACGCCGAGCGCACGGCCCCGACGACCAGTCCACGCACCAGCCCCGGATCGCGGAAGCGCACCTCGGCCTTGGTCGGGTGGACGTTGACGTCGACCTCGGCAGGGTCGATGGCGATGAACAGCGCGGCGACCGGATGGCGGTCGCGCTTCATCACGTCCGCATAGGCGGCGCGGAGCGCGCCGAGGAGCTGCTTGTCGCGGACCGGCCGCCCGTTGACGAAGAAATACTGCTGCAGCGAATTGGCCCGGCTGTGGGTCGGCAGGCCGACATGGCCGGAGAGGGCGACGCCCTCGCGCTCCGCATCGACGGGAACCGAGTCCTTCGCGAACTCCGCCCCGATCGCCTGCCCGATCCGCGCCGCGCGCGCGTCGTCTCCCAGCGATGCCTGCCAGTCGACCGGCGCGCGGTCCTCGGCGGCAAGGGTGAAGCGGACCTCGGGGTGAGCGAGCGCCAGCCGCCGGACCACATCGACCACCGCCGCAGTCTCGGCGCGCTCCGACTTCAGGAACTTGAGGCGGGCGGGCGTGGCGAAGAACAGGTCGCGGACCTCGACGCGGGTGCCGCGCACGATCGCCGCCGGCCGGACCGCGCCGGTCGCGCCGCCGTCGACGCCGATCTCCCAGGCATCGGCCGCGCCCTCGGCGCGTGAGGCGAGCGTGAGCCGCGCCGCGGCGCCGATCGCCGCCAGCGCCTCGCCGCGGAAGCCGAGCGAGCGGATGGCGTCGAGCCCGCCGCCTGCGGCATCGAGCTTGGAGGTACAGTGGCGCTCGACGGCGAGCGCAAGCTCGTCCTTGGGGATGCCGCGGCCGTCGTCGGTGACGCGCGTGAGCGCGACGCCGCCTGCCGCGATCACCACCTCGACGTGACGCGCGCCCGCGTCGATGGCGTTCTCGACGAGCTCCTTGACCACGCTCGCCGGGCGCTCGACCACCTCGCCCGCGGCAATGCGGTTGACCGTGTCTTCGCTGAGGCGGCGGATGGGCATGATGGCCCTGAGTCTGGCGGATTCGGCGGAGCGGGGAAAGGGCGGCTTTTCAACAGCCGACAGCGTTGTTCGGTACCCGGCGGTCCCGCCGGCCATGCCCCCGTTTCCGGCCTCGGTATCGCCACGACATCATCCCCGCGATGACACAAATCCGGGCGACATTGCAGCCTTGCTGAACGTCAGGCGGGGGTGCTTCCGGAGACAGAGTTCACTGGAGGGCTCGCGGTTTGATACTTCGACTTGCCTTGTGGGGCGTTCTCGGGATCGCGGTCCTGTCGCTCGCCGGGTTCGGCGTCTGGCTGTTCACCTTGCCGCCGGCGACGGCTGCCTCCGTGCCGCCACCGATCGCAGCGGAAGAGGTCGATGCCACCCTGGCGGCGCTGGCGCCGCCGAAGCGCGCGCGGCCGCTCGTCGCAATCATCGGGATCAACGATGCCACCGAGGTCACGGACTACCTGACGCCCTACGGCATCCTGAAGCGCGCCGATGTCGCCGACGTGGTGGCGCTGGCGACCGGTCCGGGGCCGGTGAAGCTCTATCCGGCGCTGACCGTCGAGCCCGACGCGACGATCGCGGCCTTCGACGCCGAACACCCGGAGGGCGCCGACTATGTCGTCGTGCCGGCGATGGATCCCCACAACGACCCCGCGGCACTCGCCTGGATCAGGAGCCAGGCGGAGAAGGGCGCGACCGTCATCGGCGTGTGCGCGGGCGCCACGGTGGTCGGCGCGGCCGGACTGCTCGACGGGAAGCGGGCGACGACCCACTGGTACTACCTCAAGCAGTTGCGCGCGGAGAGCCCCACGGCCCGGTATGTCGAGGACCGGCGGCTGGTGGTCGACAACGGCCTCGCCACGACGACGGGCATCACCGCGTCGATGCCGATGATGCTCACGCTGATCGAAGCCATCGCCGGGCGGGACAAGGCGGAGGCGGTCGCGCAGGATATCGGCCTCCCCGGCTGGGACGCCCGCCACGACAGTGATGCCTTCCGCTTCAACCGTCCGTTCGCCACGACAGTGCTCGGCAACGTGCTCGCCTTCTGGAACCGGGAACGGTTCGGCGTGGAGGTGACGCCGGGCATCGACGAAGTGTCGCTCGCCCTCGTCGCCGACGCATGGTCGCGGACCTATCGCTCGCGCGCGGTGACGTTCGCCGGCACGGCCGGCGCGGTCGAGAGCCGCAACGGCATCCGCATCGTGCCCGACGCGGTCGCGGCGGACTGGCCTGCCGATGCGCGGCTGCCGGAGATCGGACAGAGACGCCCGGCGGAAGCGCTGGACGAGACCCTTGCCGCCATCGCGGCCCGCTACGGAACGCCCACCGCGGATGTGGTCGCCATGCAACTGGAATATCCGCGGCAGAGGGCGCCGTGAGGGGGCGGGGATGGCAGCGGTAGGGGTTGAAGCGCCAGCGCATCCGCTCGCTGTCGTCCTCGCGCACGCGAGGATCCAGTACACACCGGACGGGCGTCGTTTACTGGGTCCCCGCCTTCGCGGGGGATGACAATAGTGGGGGTTGCGGCGGGGGTTGGAAAATTTCGATCTGTTCCATGTCGATAGGGTGGAGGGCCGTTCGTCGTGTCGGTAGCGCTGAAGAGAAAGGCGCGCGAGACACAAGGAGAAAAGCCATGTTCCGCACTACCCTGATCGTCGCGGGCCTGCTCGTTGCCGGTCCGGCCTTCGCCCAGTCCGAGCCGGCCGGCGACCGTGTCGAGGTCAACGGCATGCAGATGTATTACGAGGTCTCGGGCGAGGGCGATCCGCTGATCGTGCTCCACGGCGCCTACATGAACATTCCGACCATGGGCGCGATCATCCCGAAGCTCGCCGAGACGCACCGGGTCTATGCCCTGGAGTTCCAGGGGCACGGCCGCACCACCGACATCGACCGGCCGATCACCTATCCGGCACTCGCCGACGACGTCGCCGCCTTCATGGACGCGGTCGGCATCGAGAAGGCCGACGTATTCGGCTATTCGATGGGCGGGCAGGCCGGGTTGCAGCTCGCCTTCCGCCATCCGGAGAAGGTTGACAAGCTCGTCGTAGCCGGCGTCGCCTACGACCTGAAAGGCTGGCAGCCGGCGTACCAGGAGTTCATCCCGCAGATGACTGTGGAGATGATGGTCGAACTGCCGTTCGCGGAAGAGTACCGCGAGCTTGCCGCCGATCCGGACGGCTTCCCCGCGCTGGTCGAAAAGCTGATCGCGCTCGAGCACGAGCCGATGGCGTGGGAAGAGGACGTGAAGGCGCTCCAGACACCCGTGCTGATCATCGCCGGCGACTCCGACGTTTCCACGGTGGAGCACAACGTCGCCTTCTTCCGGCTGCTCGGCGGCGGGGTGATGGGCGACATGGGCGAGCCGCTGCCGGAATCGCGCCTCGCCATCCTGCCGGGTTCGTCGCACACGGCCGTCATCGCCCAGGTGGACCTGCTGCACGGTTTCATCGAGCCGTTCCTGCAGGGCGAGACGCCGAAGGGATTCTTCGAGTGAGGTGTTGAGGATGTCTTCGGGCGCAGCTTGTTGAGGCGCCAACGCATCCCCTCACTGTCATCCTCGGCCCCGGGTCGGGCCGCAGGCCCGCCCGAGGGCAGGCTCCCGCGAGGATCCAGTAAACAAACAGCCGGCGTCGTTTACTGCGTCCCCGCTTTCGCGGGGATGACAACAGTGGGGGCCGG
>CAZXKZ010000087.1:6977-10213 GCA_964641825.1 uncultured Bauldia sp. | reverse complement strand
GCGATCTCGACCCGCATCTGGACGCGGAGCATGGCGTCGAGGTTGGAGAGCGGCTCGTCGAACAGGAACACCTGCGGCTCGCGCACCAGAGCCCGGCCGATGGCGACGCGCTGGCGCTGGCCGCCGGAGAGCTGCGCCGGCCGGCGGTCGAGCAGCTCGGTGAGCTGGAGCATGCGCGCCACCTCGTTGGTGCGCTTCTCGATGACCTCCTTGGGCGCCTTGGCCACCCGCAGCGAGAACGAGATGTTCTGGCGCACCGTCATGTGCGGGTAGAGGGCGTACGACTGGAAGACCATCGCGATGCGGCGCTTGGCGGGCGGCACGTTGGTGACGTCGATCCCGTCGATGAAGATCTGGCCCTCGGTCACCACCTCAAGCCCGGCGATCATGCGCAGCAACGTCGACTTGCCGCAGCCGGACGGCCCGAGCAGGGCGCAGAACTGGCCCTTCTCGACATTCAGGTCGAGCATCTTGATCGCTTCGACCGTCCCGTAAAGCTTCTTTACACCCCGCAGCTCGACTTCACTCATCTCGTCTCGAACTCCCTTCGATACGGTGCCGTGCCGGCCCCTTGTCCCGTCCGGCCTGGGATTGCGGTATCCATACCAGCATCCGCTCCGGTCCGCGATTGCCCCGAAGATAATACGGAATCGCGGCCCATGTCTCCCGAATCTCCTTGGGGCGGCCGTCAGTCGTGCCGGGCCGGCCAGACGTAGGCCAGCAGGAGCAGCGCAGGCCCCAGTGTCAGCGCGGCGTCGGCGAGGTTGAAGACGAACAGGGTGCGGTCGCCGATGTGGAGGAGCAGGAAATCGATCACGTAGCCGAGGCGTACCCGGTCGATGAGATTGCCAATGGCGCCTCCGAGGATGAGCGCGAAGCCGGCTGCCGCGATCAGGCCGCCGTCATGGGAGCGCGCCCACACCACGACGATCACGGCCGATACGGCGAGCATGATGACGATCAGCGGCGTCGCGCCAAGGCCGGCCAGGAAGGAGAACGCGATGCCGGTGTTGTTGACGCGGTAGAGGGTCAGGATCGGCAGGAGGTCGATCGCCTCGCCGATCTCCAGCCGGGCATCGGCGACGAGCTTGGAGACCTGGTCGACGGCGACGGTGGCGACCGCCACGATGAGCCCGAAGGCGGAGAGGGGGCCGGCGGGCTTGCCGGTGCGCCAGCTAGCCAAGGCGGAGCGCTCCGCGCCGGATCTCGAACAGCAGGATCGCCGTGGCGACCGCGAGGTTGAGCGAGTCGGCCTTGCCGGCCATCGGAATCTTCACCAGCGTCGTGCAGGCGGCGGCGACCTCCGCGGTGAGGCCGGCCTGTTCGCCGCCCATCACCAGCAGCACCGGTGTCCGGTAGTCGGCCTTGCGGTAGTCGGCGGTCGCCGCAAGATGCGTGCCCATGACCGCGCCGCTCCATTTGCGTGCGAGCTCCAGAAAGTCCGCGACGGTGGCGCGCGCCAGAGGCACCGCGAAGATCGAGCCCATGGTGGCGCGCACGGCCTCGGTCGAGAACGGATCGACGGTGTCGCCGACGAGGATGACGCCGGCGGCGCCGACGGCGTCGGCGGTGCGCACGATGGTGCCGAGGTTGCCGGGGTCGCGGACGGCTTCGAGCGCGATCCAGACATCGCCATCCCGCGGCCTGATCTCGCCGGCACGCATGATCCGCTGCTCGAAGACGCCAAGGACGGTCTGCGGATTGTCGCGGCGGCTGATCTTGGCGAGCACCGCCTCGCTCACCGAGATGACGCTGCCGCCTTTGGCATGCGCGCCGGCCGCCAGCCGCCGGACGAGCGGCTGCTCGGCGACCCTGGCGGCGTGGACGAGGGTGCGGAGCGTCCAGCCCGCCTCGACCGCGTCGGCGACCAGTTTCAGACCCTCGGCGACGAACAGGCCGCTCGCCTTGCGGTTCTTCGGAAGCGCCAGCGCCCGGATGTCCTTGACGATCGGGTTGGCGAGGCTGGTGATGTGCTTCACCGCCCCCGGTGGCGGGGGACCGTCACGCATGGCGCGACCACCGGCTGAACAGCGAGGTGGAGAGGCGCCGCCCGCCGCCTTCCTCGCGCAGGATCAGTTCCCCCGATTCGAGGAGGCCCGCGTGTCCTGAAAGCGCCTCGGCGGCCAGTTCGTCGATCGAATAGAACGACGAGCGGATCGAGTAGGCGGTGAGGATCAGGAACACCGCGTCGTCGGCGAGAAGCGCCGCGCAGGCGGAGAGCAGCGGCCGCAGGTCGGTGAAGATGTTCCAGACCTCGCCCTTGGGGCCGCGCCCGAACTTGGGCGGGTCGAGGATGATGCCGTCGTAGCGGTTGCCGCGCCGGCCCTCGCGCTCGACGAAGCGCACGGCGTCCTCGCAGATCCAGCGGATCCTGAGATGGTCGAGCTTGCCAGCTGCCTGATTCTCGCGCGCCCAGCCGATCGCCTTCTTCGATGCGTCGATATGGGTGACCTCGGCGCCGGCTGCGGCGGCCACCAGAGAGGCAACGCCGGTGTAGGCGAAAAGATTCAGCACCTTCAGCGGGCGGCGCGCGCGCGCAATTTCGTCCTTCATCCATGTCCAGTGCGTCGCCTGCTCGGGAAAGACGCCGACGTGCCGGAAGCTGGTGAACCGGCCGAGGAACGGTATGCCGTCCCAGGCCAGCGGCCAGGTTTCGCCGAGCGGCTTGCGGTAGCGCCAGCGGCCGCCCGATTCGGCGTCCTCGTCGCCGATCCCCACGAAGCGGGCGTCGGCCGACTCCCACTCCTTCGCGGGACGGCGCGGCGTCCACATCGCCTGCTCCTCGGGCCGCACGATGCGGAAGGAGCCGAATCGCTCGAGCTTCTCGCCGTTGCCCGAATCGAGGAGCGCGTAGTCGCGCCAGCCCTCCGTTTCGAGCATCACCGGCGTCCGGCGCGTCAGCGCGCCTGAAATCCGGCCGGCGGTCCTGGTGGTTCCTGCGGTCACGCGCGCTGGTTTAGCCTTGGCGCCGCGGAATGCCAACGAGGCTTGCCGTTCAAGCCCTTGCCGTGCAACGATTGCCTGGTCCAGATTGAGCGCGTCCTGCGTGTGGACGCCGCCGGCGGGGTGGTCCGGCGGCATCGACTGACGATCAGAAACAGCGGATAAGCCTGCCGCAGCCTTTTTAAGGGACGGTCCGACTATGGAAATGTCTGGCGAATACCGGATTCCGGCGCCACGCGCGCAGGTCTGGCAGGCGCTCAACGATCCCGCCGTCCTCAAGCAGGCGATCCCGG
>CAZXKZ010000087.1:0-6967 GCA_964641825.1 uncultured Bauldia sp. | reverse complement strand
ATCTCACGAAGGTCTCCGACACGGAGATGACGGCGGTCGTGCAGGCGAAGGTCGGGCTGGTGCGGGCGACCTTCAACGGCGCGGTCACGCTTTCCAACCTCAACCCGCCCCAGAGCTATACCATCAGCGGCGAGGGCAAGGGTGGCGTAGCGGGCTTCGCCAGCGGCGGCGCCGATGTCTCACTGGAGGAAGACGGCGCCAACGCCACGCTCCTCCGATACACCGCCAAGGGCCAGGTGGGCGGGAAGATCGCCCAGGTGGGCGCGCGCCTGATCGACGCCACTGCCAAGCAGATGGCCGACCAGTTTTTCGCGAAGTTCGCCGAGATCGTCGGGGCTTCGGTCCCGGCCGAGCCCGTGGCGCCAGCGGCCGAGGAAAGCGCGCTCGTGCGGGCGGAGCACGCGGTCGAGCACGCCGTGGAAGATGCCGCGCACGCGGTCGCGGAAGTCGCGCAGGAGGCCGAGGAGGAGGTCGAGAAGGCGGCGGTGACGAACTTTCTCGGCGGGCCGCAGATGTGGGGTCTGCTCGCCCTCATCATCGTCATCATCCTCATCATCATCTTTTTCCGCTGATCCCTGGAGCATCGAGCCTTGTCGACCGTCGAACTGACCGTGAATGGCAAGACTGCTTCGGCCGACGTCGAGGACCGCACGCTGCTTGTCGAGCTGCTGCGCGAGAAGCTCGGGCTGACCGGTACGCACGTCGGCTGCGATACCTCCCAGTGCGGCGCCTGCCTCGTTCTCATGGACGGCATTGCCGTGAAGTCGTGCACCGTGCTGGCGCGGCGTGCTTCCGGCACGCGTGTCACGACCATCGAGGGCTTGGCGATCGGGACGCAGCTCCATCCCATGCAGCAGGCGTTCCACGAGCACCACGGTCTGCAGTGCGGCTTCTGCACGCCGGGGATGATCATCACCGCAGTCGACATGGTGCGCCGCCTCGGCAATTCGCTTGACGAGACGACGATCCGCCACGAGCTCGAGGGCAACATCTGCCGGTGCACCGGCTACCACAACATCGTCAAGGCGATCGCGGCAGGTGCCGCGGCGATGGCGCGGTAGGGCAGGGCGCCGGCGATGTACGAGACGCGCTACCACCGCCCGCAGTCACTCGACGAGGCGGCAAAACTGTTCGCGGGCGACGCCCGCTACATCTCCGGTGGCCAGACGCTGCTGCCGGCGATGAAGCAGCGGCTGGCCGCGCCCACCGACCTCATCGACGTGAGCCGCCTTGCTGAGCTCCGCGAGATCGCCGTCGCCGCCGACACGGTGACGATCGGGGCGGCGATGACCCATGCCGAGGTCGCCGCCTCCGAGGCCGTCAGGAAGGCGATATCGGCGCTCTCCGCGCTGGCCGCCACGATCGGCGACCCGGCGGTGCGCCACATGGGCACGATCGGCGGCTCGCTCGCCGCCAACGATCCCGCCGCCGACTATCCGGCGGCGGTATTGGCGCTCGGCGCCACCATCCACACCAGCAAGCGCGCCATCGCGGCGGAGGATTATTTCGCCGGGCTGTTCACCACCGCGCTCGAGGACGGCGAGATCATCGTGCGCGTGGCGTTCCCCGTTCCCGCCAAGGCGGCTTACGAGAAGTTCCGCAATCCCGCCTCGCGCTACGCCATGGCCGGCGTCTTCGTCGCCCGGATGAATGACGGCGCGGTCCGCGTGGCCGTCACGGGCGCCGGCAACGACGGCGTCTTCAGGGCGACCGCAATCGAGGATGCGCTGGCGGCGTCGTGGTCGCCGTCGGCCGTCGATGCTGTCAGCATTGATTCCGCCGGCATGCTCTCCGACATCCACGGCAGCGCCGCCTATCGCGCGAATCTTGTGAAGGTGATGGCCAAACGGGCCGTGGCCGCGGCCGGCTAGCGGCCGCTCGCCGCACGGGGCCAACCATTGCCTCGGGCGGGTTGCGGTGCCATCTGATCGGCCATGATCGTCTGCTCCTGCAACGTCCTCACCAAGGCGCGCATCCGCGCGACCGCCGAGGCACTGGCCGCGGAGGACCCCTTGCGCCCCATCACGCCCGGGCGCCTGTTTCGTTCGCTTGGCGCGCGGCCGCAGTGCGGCACCTGCTTCTCTGTTATCCGCACCATCGTCGCCGATGCCGGGCTGACCTTCACCTGCCCCGAGCCGCTTGCCACCGAAGCCGAAGCGGTGGAAGAAACCACGGAAATCGACATCTTCGTCCTTCTCAAGGTTTGACGCGCTGCTTGGATGGTTCTAGATTAGAACTATTCAAAATACAGGAGCAGCGGTCATGAAAGGCGATCCCAAGGTCATCGAGTATCTCAATCAGGCGCTTCGCCTGGAGCTGACCGCGGTGAGCCAGTACTGGCTGCACTACCGGCTGGTCGAGGACTGGGGCTTCGCCAAGCTCGCCAAGAAGGAACGCGCCGAATCGATCGAGGAGATGCACCACGCCGACAAGCTCGTCGATCGCATCATCTTCCTCGACGGCTTCCCCAACATGCAGCAACTCAACCCGCTGAAGATCGGCCAGACCATCAAGGAGGTCCTGGAGTCCGACCTTGAAGGCGAGTACGCCGCCAAGGCGCACTATTCGGAGGCGCGGGAGGTGTGCCGGGTGGCCGCCGACTACGTCTCGATGAAGCTGTTCGAGGACCTGCTCGCCGACGAGGAGGGCCACATCAACTTCCTCGAGACGCAATTGCGCCTCTACGAGGACATCGGCGAGCAGAAGTACGGCGCATTGAACGCCGAGCCCGCCAACGAAGACGACTAGCCGCGTCGGTCTGCCCCAGCCGTTTTCGAGCGGCGGGGCTGGACGCGCACCCGCCGCTATGGGGTAAGGTCCGCCGCACACGAGCATCCATGGCGCGGCGACCGACTCAATTCCTGCGTGAGTTCATCCAGAACGAGGCCGCCGGCGGCCTCGTTCTCATGGGCAGTGCCGCGCTCGCGCTGGCGGTGGCGAACTCGCCGCTGGCCGAGGCCTACTTCGCCGGCCTCGAAGCGCACGTCCTCGGCCTCAGCATCCTGCACTGGGTGAACGACGCCCTGATGGCGCTGTTCTTCCTGCTCGTCGGGCTGGAGATCAAGCGCGAGCTGGTGGTGGGCCAGCTCGCCGGCTGGCGCGACCGGGCGCTGCCGGGGTTTGCCGCGCTCGGCGGCATGATCGTCCCGGCGCTGATCTACGTCGCGTTCAACTACGACAATCCGGCGGCGGTGCGCGGCTGGGCGGTGCCCTCGGCCACCGACATCGCCTTTTCCCTCGGCGTGCTGTCGCTGCTCGGCACCCGCGTGCCCCTGTCGCTGAAGGTGTTCCTGACCGCGCTTGCTATCCTCGACGATCTCGGGCCGGTCGTCATCATCGCGGTCTTCTACACGGCCGAGCTCCATCCGGTGATGATCGGTCTTGCCGCGCTCACCGTGGCGGCGCTTGCGGTGATCAATGCGTCGCGGGTGACCGCGCTCTGGCCCTATGTGCTCCTCGGCCTGTTGCTCTGGTTCTTCGTCCTCCAGTCGGGCGTCCATGCCACCATCGCTGGCGTGTTGCTGGCGGCGACCATTCCGGTGAAAGGGAAGGACGACGCCAGCTCGCCTTTGCGTCAGATCGAGCATGCGCTCTTGCCATGGGTCGCCTTCTGCATCCTGCCGATCTTCGGCTTCGCCAACGCCGGCGTGTCGCTCGGCGGTCTCGGCCTGCATGCGCTCACCCACCCGGTCACGCTTGGCTCGGCCCTCGGGCTGTTCGTCGGCAAGCAGGTGGGCGTGTTCGCCGGCGCGTGGCTCACCGTCAAGGCAGGATGGGCGGCGCGCCCCAGGGCGGCCACCTGGCCGCAGGTCTACGGCGTCGCGATCCTCTGCGGCATCGGCTTCACGATGAGCCTGTTCATCGGGCTTCTCGCCTTCACCAGCGACGAGTTCCACGACGCCACCAAGATCGGCGTGCTTGCGGGATCGCTGCTCTCGGCGCTGGTCGGGTGGATCGTCCTGCGGATCCTGCCGCCGGCTAGAGGAGGGTGAGGGCGCTGTCGACGGTGAGGTACACGCCGACGATGAAGATCGTCGCGTAGATCCACTTGTAGAAAGCCTCCCTCTCGAAGCGCTTCACCAGCCAGACGCCGAGCAGAGTCGCCGGGATCGACAGCGGCAGCAGCACCGCCGACGCCGCCAGGTTGGCGGTGTCGAACTGCCCGAGGAAGAAATAGGGCACCACCTTGATCGCGTTGATCGTGGCGAAGAGGATCACGGTGGTCCCCGCGAACACGCGTGGATCCAGTCTGAGCGGGACAGTGTAGAGCTGGTACGGCGGACCGCCGGCATGGCTTACGAACGACGTGAAGCCGGTGATGGCGCCCCAGAAGCCGCCCCTTGCGACGCTCTGGCCGCGTGGCTTGGGTTTCAGGCGGTGCCGGAACCAGTAGTTTAACGCGAACAGCACCGCGATCAGGCCCACGATCAGCCGGATGTGGTCTGCCGTCACCCAGGCCGCCGTGGCCCAGCCTATCCCGACGCCGATCATCGCGCCCGGAAGCATGATCTTGATCGTCGTCAGATCGAAATCGCGACGGTAGGAAACGATCGCGATGACGTCGGAAAGGATGAGGATGGGCAGCACTATGCCTGCGGCCTGCACCGGCGAGATGGTCAGTGCGAGGATGGGGACGGTGAGCACGCCGATCGAGGCGAATCCGCCTTTGGACAGGCCGAGGACGATCATCGCCGGGACAGCGACGACGTAGAACCATGGATCGGTGATCATGCGTAGGGAGGCGACAGGCGGGGGAAGCAGTTTGTCCGCATGGGGGAGACAACCCGAACCCTAGGCTCCGCCCCTTAGCCACGCAACCTTCCGGTTCAATGGACACCCGCGGCGGCGTTGGATAACGCTTTTCGTCGCGATCCATACCCCGAAACCGGAGTTCCGCCTTTGCTCCTCGACAACAAAGTTGCCATCGTCACCGGCGGCGCCCGCGGCATTGGCAACGCCATCGCGCGCCGGTTCCTCTCCGAAGGCGCCCGCGTGGCTGTCGCCGACATCGACGAGGATGCGGGCTCGGCGGCGGTTCAGGAGCTGGGCGCGCTCGGCGCCGTCCGCTTCGTCGCCTGCGACGTAGGAGATGCCGCTTCCGTCGCCAATCTCGTCGCATCGACGGAGACGGCCTTCGGCGAAATCGACGTCCTGGTCAACAACGCGGCGATCTTGGTGCGCGCCGAGTTTCTCGATATCGGCGAGGCGGAGTTCGATCGTGTCATCCGCACCAATCTCAAGGGCTCGTTTCTGTGCGGCCAGGCGGTGGCGCGCCGGATGGTGGAGCGCGTGAAGGCCGGCGGCAGCGCCGGCACGATCGTCAACCTGTCGTCGGTCAACGCGGTTTTCGTGATCGCCAACCAAGTGCCGTACTCGGTGTCGAAGGGCGGCATCAACCAGCTCACCAA
Organism: uncultured Bauldia sp.; assembly: GCA_964641825.1. Lineage (GTDB taxonomy): Bacteria > Pseudomonadota > Alphaproteobacteria > Rhizobiales > Kaistiaceae > DASZQY01. The sequence goes on along the minus strand of CAZXKZ010000087.1, from coordinate 1,559 downwards.
GGTGATGGCGCTGTCGCTCGCCGAGCACGGCATCCGCGTGAACGCCATCGGGCCGGGCTCGATCGCAACCGACATGCTGACCGCCGCGATGGCCGACAGCGAGGCGCGCCGCAGGCTGCTGTCGCGTACGCCGCTCGGCCGGATCGGCGACCCGAAGGAGATCGCGGCCATCGCCGCGTTCCTCGCCTCGGATGAGGCGAGCTACATCACCGGCCAGACCATCTATGCGGACGGCGGCCGCCTGCCGCTCAACTACACGGTGCCGGTACGGGAGTAATCAGCCGTCCTGGTCGGCGCCCTCGTCGGGGCCCTTCATCGATTTCAGCTTCGCGAAGACGGCATCTGCCTCGAGCTCGGCTTCCTTCTCGGCGCTCCGCTCCGGGCGCGCAGCAGCGGCGGCAAGGGCGGCGGCCGCCACCGTCGTGGTCTCGGAAGCGGGAAGCAGCGTCGAACCTTCCGGCACCACCTGGGCGGGCGCGGACTTGGCGGCCTTCTCCACCTCGAAGTCGAGGTCGATCTGCGAGCAGAGGCCGAGTGCGACAGGGTCGGTCGGCTGGAGGTTGTTCGAGTTCCAGTGCGTCCGGTTGCGGATCTGTTCGATAGTTGGCTTGGTGGTGCCGACCAGCCGCATGATCGCGGCGTCCTTCAGCTCGGGGTGGTTGCGGAGGAGCCAGAGGATGGCGTTCGGACGGTCCTGCCGCCGCGACACCGGAGTGTAGCGCGGCCCCTTGCGCTTGGATGCCGTCGGCGTGCGCACCTTGGCGTCGGCGAGCACAAGGCGCACGCTCTTGTCGGCCTCAGCGCGCTTGATGTTCTCCTGCGTGAGCTGTCCGGTGAGGATCGGGTCGAGTCCCTTGATCGATTGCGCCGATTCGCCGTCGGCGATCGCCTGCACCTCGAGCGGGTGCAGCTTGCAGAAATCGGCGATCTGCTCGAAGGAGAGCGCGGTGTTCTCGACCAGCCAGACGGCGGTCGCTTTGGGCATCAGGGGCACTGCGGTCGTCATAAGGTTCTCCCGGCTGCTCGCCGGGTTCCGGCCGACGAGCGTTATCCTCAATCGAAGGTATGGGGATAAGCGTCTATATAGGGCCGGATGCGAGACGACGCAAACGACGAATCCGGCGGCGCGAAGACCACGACGGACCCGCAGGAAACCGCGGCATCGGGCGCTCTTCCGGACGCCTGGGTCATCAATCTCGCGCGCACGCCCGAGCGCCTCGCCGCCTTCCTGAAGCAGAACGCCGCCACCGGCATCGCCTTCCATCGCTTCGAGGCGGTGGACGGGGCGAGCGTCCACGAGGACGAGGCGATCCGCCAGAGCGTCATCAGGCGCGGCACGCGTTGGCGGACGCCGGCCACCATCGGCGTGGCCATGTCGCACCGCAGGCTGTGGGAGGCGACGATCGCCGACGATCGCCCGCGCCTGGTCTTCGAGGATGACGTCTTCATCCGGACAGACGCTAGCGCGATCCTCGCGCCGGCGCTTGCCGCGCTTGCGGCATGGGACATCGTGCTCCTGTCCTATAACACCGACGCTCTCGTCGAGTTCAGGGTCGCCG
>CAZXKZ010000086.1:8162-10233 GCA_964641825.1 uncultured Bauldia sp. | reverse complement strand
ATCACGACGCCGCCGATCGACCGTCTGGCGGTCCGCACGTTCATCTCGCCGTTTGATGGACTGGTCGTCCGCGAGGCGCTGTTGCGCGAACGCTACCGCGGCGGCCAGAGCTTCTATGTTTGCCCTCGCATTGCCGATCTCGCCGAGCGGCATGCGTTCCTCACCGAACACGTGCCGGAGGTCAAAGCGGCGGTCGCGCACGGCCAGATGGCGGCCGGCGAGCTGGAAGACATCATGACCGCATTCTACGACGGCCGCTACGATGTCCTCCTGTCAACGTCGATCGTGGAGTCCGGCCTTGACATCCCGACGGCCAACACCCTCATCGTGCATCGCTCCGAAATGTTCGGCCTCGCCCAGCTTTACCAGTTGCGCGGCCGCGTCGGCCGATCGAAGCAGCGCGCCTATGCCCTGTTCACCGTCCCTGCCGACCGCACGCTGACGGGAACGGCGGAGCGGCGGCTCAAGGTGCTGCAGTCGCTCGATACCACATCAAGGAAGTCGGCTACGAGCTCTACCAGCAGATGCTGGAGGAGGCGGTCGCTTCGCTGAAGGCGGGTGGCGACGCCACTGTGGACGAGGGCCGCTGGTCGCCACAGATCACGATCGGCATGGCGGTCATGATCCCGGAAACCTACGTCGCCGACTTGCAGCTCCGCATGGGCCTCTACAAGCGCCTCGCCGATCTCGACGGTCAGCAGGAGATCGACGCGTTCGCGGCCGAGCTCATCGATCGTTTCGGGTCGCTGCCGAAGGAAGTCGGACATCTGCTGGAGATCGTTGCCATCAAGGGCCTGTGCCGGCGTGCCAACGTCGAGAAGATCGACGTCGGCCCGAAGGGCGCGGTCATCACCTTCCGCAACAACACGTTCGCCAACCCGGCCGGCCTCATCCGCTGGATTGCCGAGCAGCGGTCGGAAGCGCGGATCAGGCCGGACCAGAGCGTCGTGCTCATCCGCGACTGGTCGGAAATCGGTGGCCGCCTCAAGGGCGTAGCGGGAATACTCGCATTGCTGGCACGTCTTGCCGCGGAGGGCGAGAAGGCCGCAGCGTGAACGAATCCCTAACCGATCGGCGGGAATCCCCGATATCCGGAAAATTCGTCTTAAGGGTCGGCGCGTTATGCCTAACGCATGACGGGCGCAAGCCGGAAGAAACCGACGACTCCTGCGGCTTTCAAGTTCCCCCGTAGCGACGCGCTTCTCCAGAACGTGCTGGAGTGCGGGTCTGCGGGGACGCTGCTCATCGCGCCGGACGGCCACATCGCCTACGCCAACGGCGCCGTCACCGAGATCCTGGGCTACGAGCCCAACGCGATCGTCGGTCGCCCGCTGGGCGACCTCATCCATCCGGAGTCACTCGCCGAAGCCGTCGAGTCGATGCGGGCGCTGTTCGCCGGCGAAAGGACGACATGCCGTGCCGAGCGCTGCTTCCTCTGCCTGAGCGGCAACCGGACGTGGGTGCTCGTGTCGGCCTCCGTCTTGCGCAACGAGCGCACTGGCCGTCCGCTCTATATGATCGCGCAGCTCGCCGACATCGACCGGCAGAAGAAGGCCGAGGCTGCGCTAGCCGAGAGCGAGAGCCGCCTCAACTATGCCTTGGAGGCTGCCCGGCAAGGCGTCTGGGACCACGACATCAGGACGGACGCCGTCCATTACTCCCGCATGTGGCGCTTGATGCGCGGCTTCGGCCCTGAGGAGAAGGTCGACGGCAGCCAGGAGTCATGGCTCGCTCGCGTCCATCCGGACGACCGCGCCCGCGTACTTTCCGTCGTGAAGAAACAGGACCTCGGCGTTGACGGCTTCGACATCATCGAATACCGCGAGCGGCACCGCGATGGCCACTACATTTGGATCCTGAGCCGCGGCCGTCCGGTGGAGTGGGACAAGGACGGCAACCCCATCCGCACCGTCGGGACCGACACCGACATCACGCGGCTCAAGGCCACCGAGATGATGCTGGCCGAGGAGAAGGAGCGGCTCCGCGTCACCCTCCAGTCTATCGGCGACGGTGTCATCTCCACGGATGCCGACGGACGCGTGACCTTCATGAATCCCGTCGCTGAGAAGAT
>CAZXKZ010000086.1:0-8152 GCA_964641825.1 uncultured Bauldia sp. | reverse complement strand
GTCCGCCGAGGCCATCGGCCAGCGTGTCGAGGACGTGTTCGACATCGTCACCGAGACGACCGGTGAGCTAGCGGCAAATCCGGTGACCGAATGCCTCGCCCGCGGGGAGCCCCTGCGGCCGACGGAAAGCGTGGTGCTGGTAAGCCGGAACGGCGACCATCGCGACGTGCGCGATTCAGCGGCGCCGGTGCGCACACCGGCTGGCGAACTGATCGGTGCCGTGCTCGTCTTCCAGGATGTCACACAGAGCCGGGCGCTGCAGCGGCAACTCGCCCATTCGGCCATGCACGACAGCCTCACCGGGCTTCCAAACCGGTCTGCCTTCGAGCGGGCGTTGACCGGCGCCATCGAGCAGGCGCGCCGCGAGCTGCGCGAGCATGCCCTTTGCTTCATCGATCTCGACCGCTTCAAGATCGTCAACGATTCCGCCGGTCACGCCGCCGGCGACGCGCTGCTGAAGCATGTTGGCAACATCATCCGCAAGTCGTGCCGGTCACAGGATTTCACCGCGCGGATCGGTGGCGACGAGTTCGCGGTCATGCTCGGCGATTGCTCGCTCGTCGCGGCTAGGCGGATCGCCGAGCAGATCGTGGAGTCGATCGCCGCGATCCGCTTCCCCTGGGGCGGTTCGATCTACCAGATCGGCGCCAGCATCGGCATCACCGCCGTCGCCAACCGCTCGCCCGACCTCGACGGCCTGATGAGCCAAGCCGATACGGCCTGCTACGCCGCGAAGGCCGCCGGTCGCAACCAGGTGTCCATCTACTGTGAGCCGCGACCCGACGCAGGCGACGTCAGGCAGATCGCGTAGTCCCACGCAACAGGTTCAGGCTGTTGCGGCTTGTTCCGCCACACCCTTGCGTATGGCGTTGGCGATCGCCTCTGCCGGATGCGCACCCACCACGCCGTAGCGCCTGTCGACGATGAACGTCGGCACGCCGGTCACGCCGATCTGGTAGGCCTCGTCGATCTCCGCCGCGATCGCTGCGCGGTCCTCGTCGGTGGCGAGCCGCGCTCTCACGGCGTCGGCATCCATCCCGACCGCCGCCGCGAGTTCGGCAAGGACGCTCGCGTCACCGATATCGCGTCCCTTGCTGAAGTAGGCGGCGAACAGGCGCTCGACCATCGCATCTTCCTTGTCCTCGGCTCCCGCCCAGCGGACGAGCCGGTGGGCGTTTGTCGTGTCAGCCGATCGTTTGATGAGGTCGAAGCGGTAGTCGATCCCCTCGGCGCGACCGTATTCCTCTAGCCGCGCGTGCGCCGCGTCGAGGGCCTCCAGGCTGCCGAACTTGCGGATGATGTACTCTGCTCGGTCGATGCCTTCGGGCGGGATCGTCGGGTCGAGCCGGTAGGGCCGCCAGCGGACCGCCACCTGCACGTCCGGCACGAGGGTGATCGCCTTCTCCAGCCGCCGCTTGCCGAGGTAGCACCACGGGCATGCGACGTCCGAGACGACGTCGACGGTGACCTGCGCCATCTCTACTGGCCCGCCTGCGCCCACCACGTCGGCAGGGAATAGCCTGTCAGCGAGGTCATCTCCGGCCGTTCTATGCGCGTCCACCGCGCCACCCACTGCTCGGGCAGGTAGAAGAACGGCACGGTGTAGTAGCCGGAGATGAGCACGCGGTCGTAGGCGCGGACGGCGGCGACGAAGTCCTCACGCGTCTCCGCGGTCAGCATCGCTTCGATCAGCGTGTCGATCGCCGGCTCCCGCGCCCCCGGATAGTTGAAAGAGCCCTGCACGTCGGCCACCGTGGCGCTCCAGCGGTTGATCTGCTCGTTCCCCGGCGAGAGCGATGCGCCCCAGGTGTTCCGTATCATGTCGAAATCGAACGTCTGGCGGCGCTGCTGGAATTGCGTGGCGTCGACGGTTCGGATCGTCACCGCGACGCCGATGCGCTCGAGCGTGCGCTGGTAGGCAAGCGCCAGCCGTTCGTCCTCGGGCGTGGTCACCACGATCTCGAACGCGAACGGAGCGCCGGTGGCAACATTCACCATCTTGCCGTCGCGCAGCTCGTAGCCGGCCTCTTTCAGTTCCTCCACGACATCACGGAGGGCAGTGCGGTCGCTCGCGCTGACCGGCCGGTATTCACCTGCCATGACGACGGGATCGACTGCATCCGGGAAGGGAGCGAGCAGGGCCTTTTCCGCCTCGCTCGCCGGCACACCGATCGAGGAGAGCTCCGAGTCATTGTAGAAGCCGGCCGCCCTGACGAATGCGCCGTGATAGAGGTTGGCGTTGATCCAGTCGAAGTCGAGCAGCTTGGCAAGCGCCTTGCGAACGCGCATGTCGGAGAAAAGCGGGCGGCGCGTGTTGAACGCGAAACCGGTCATGCCCTTGGGCGAGCCGGTCTTGAAGACTTCCTTGACGACACGGCCGTCCGTCACCGCCGGGAAGTCGTAGTTCGTGTACCACGCCGCCGGATCGCCCTCCGGCTGGATGTCGTAGAGCCCCTTCTTGAACGCTTCGAAAAGCGTGTTGGCGTCGCGGTAGTAGTCAACGCGGATTTCGTCGTAGTTGTCGAAACCGCGCTTGATCGGCAGGTCCGCCGCCCAGTAGTCCGGGTTCTTCCGGTAGATGGTGTAGTCCGGCGCCTTCACGTCGACGAGAATATACGGCCCTGTCCCAATGATGGGTGTCAGGGTCGACTTGTCGAACGTCTCCGGGTCGATGGTGTGCTTGGGAAGCACCGGCATCAGCCCGAGGATCAGCGGCATCTCGCGGTCGCTCTCGCCGGGAGTGATGTTGAAACGCACCCCGCGCTCGCCCACCGGCTCGATGCTTTCGAGCTTCGAGAGCACGGCGGTGAGTGCGGTCGGCCGTCCCTTGTCCCTGAGAATCTCGGCCGTGAAGATGACGTCCTCCACCTTCACCGGCTCGCCATCCGAGAATTTGGCCAGCGGATTGAGCGTGAACTCCACCCAGCTCCGGTCGGGGGGCGTCTCGATGCTTTCGGCGATCAGCCCGTAGAGCGTGAACGGCTCGTCGGCGCTGCGCATCATCAGCGATTCGAACACGAGGTTGCCGAACACCGGATCGGAAAGCCCGCGCGCCGAGGTTGTGCCGCCTTGCACGATGTACGAATTGAGGCTGTCAAAAGTGCCAACCACGCCGTAGGTCACTTTCCCGCCCTTGGGCGCGTCCGGGTTGACGTAGGGGAGGTGGTCGAAGTCCGCCGGCAGGGCCGGTTCCCCGATGATGGCGATCCCGTGCATGGGTGCCGCCGCGGCAAGCTGCGGCATCAGGCCGAAACCCAGGCCCGCGGCAACAGCGGCCGCGAGAGGGCGACGCAGGGTGATCGACAGGATGGTTGCTGACATGGCGGCGATCCGGATCTCGCGAAGCGTGCGGGTGCGGGTGAGATGTAGGAGCGAAGGGTAGCACATCGCCGCCTTCGACGTAGCGTCATGCGACCGTGCGCCGAATACTGGCAAACCTAGGCGAGGCGGGGTATTGATGCCCGCGGACCAGTCACCGTCTTGCCGTATTTGACGGTCACTTCGGCGCCTCCGGGTCGATCTTGGTCGGCCGGTCGTGGCGGCGCACCATTTGCTCTTTTTGAGGAACACCGGATGAGGCTTTCAGGAAACATGAGCGCGCTACGCGGATTGTTGTTCGCGGCCGTTTTGGCGGCCCCGGCGGCCGCGCTTGGCCAGGAAGGTCAGGCTGAATCGGCTCCGCCCGCGGCGCCGGAGTCGCCTTGGGTCAAGGTCTGCTCACCAGATGAGTCCGGCGCGTCGCGCTGCAACACCACCTATGTCCTGCTGTCGCAGAACGGCTCGCTTATCGCGTCGTTCAGCATCCAGGAACTGCCGGAGAACAAGATCGGCATCGGCACCTTCGTCCCGCTCGGCTTCGTCATTCCGGCCGGCGTGCAGCTCGCCGTCGATGGGGAGGTGAAGGGGGCCGCGCAGTTCACCATTTGCGTCCCCGCGAGTCAGGCCGGTCCTGCCGGTTGCGCGGCGCGCGCCGAGGTCGGCAAGGAGTTCGTGGATACGCTCCGCAAAGGCAACAAGCTCGCCATCGTCCTTGCCAACACGCAGGGCAAGCCGATCCCGATCGAGATGACGCTGATCGGGTTTTCCAAGACCTACGACGGTGAGGGGCTCGATCCGGTCGCAGCGCGCGCGATGGAAGTCGAGCAGAGCAAGCAGTTGCAGGAAGACGCCCGCGCGGCATTCCAGCGCATGATCGAGCGCCAGCAGGCCGAGTCGGGCGCCGCGCCCAACTAGGCGCCGTCACGCATCAATTTTTCGGGGAGAGCACGGGCCAGCGCCCGTGCTTTTCGTTTATGGGCTCAATTCAGCCCGCGGTGCCGCGCCACGTAGAGGTCGCCCTCGCGGCCGGCGAAGAAGTCGGCCAGTTGCGGGTGGCGGATCGGCTCGCCGGAGTCGTCCGGCAGCAGGTTCTGCTCCGAAACATAGGCAATGTATTCGCTTTCGGCGTTCTCGGCGAGCAGATGGTAGTAGGGCTGGTCCTTGGCGGGCCGCCGTTCCTCCGGAATCGCCATCCACCATTCCTCGGTGTTGTCGAATACGGGATCGACGTCGAACACCACGCCCCGAAACGGGTGGATCCTGTGGCGGACGACCTGCCCGATGGCGAATTTTGCGTTGCGCGCCTTGTTGATCACGACAGGAGGACTCCGGCCAACGCTGACCTTGGCCCTTAAGGGCATGGCAAGGCAGTGAAGTCAAATTAACGCTAGGACAGCGGTAAATTGAAGCTATCGGCCGGTTCGCAGCCTGCGCTGATGCTTCCGCCCGCCAGGCACGCCATGATGCGCTGCGGGATACGGGCTCTGAGTCGGGTTGCCGGGCGTCGGGGGAAATTCGTCAATGATTCTTTGGCCATGAGCCAAATCCTCGCTCTTGTGCTGCCCTTCTTCGGGCTGCTGGCCGCCGGCTATGCCACCGGCCGGTTGCGCTTGGTTGCGACTGAAGGCGCGGCCGCGCTCGATTTCTTCGTCCTCTACCTCGCGCTGCCGGCGTTCTTCTTTCTGTCGATCGTCGAATCACCGGGCTCCACGGCGGGCGCTGTTTCCTTCGTGCTCACCACCACCTTCGCCAGCTACTGCGCCTTCGCGGTCGCCTTTTCGATCGCCGCATTGGTCAACGGTGGCAATGTGCCCGATGCCACCGTCGAGGGCCTGGCCGGCTCCCATTCCAACACCGCCTACCTCGCCCCGGCGCTGGTGATCGCAGCCTTCGGGCCGGCTGCGGCGGTTCCTGCGGCGCTCATCTTCGCCTTCGATCACGCGCTCATGTATGTCGCGACGCCCCTGATGATGGCGCTGGGCGGAACAGTGCGCACCGACCCCGTCCGGCTGGCTCGCGAGATGGCGTGGAACGTCTTCGTCCATCCCATCGTGATCGCCACCGCGCTGGGTCTTGTGTTTCTCGGCCTTGGCCTGCGCCTTCCCGGGCCGCTGCATGCGGTTGGGGCGGCCCTGCAGTATGCCGCCGCTCCGGCCGCATTGTTTGCGCTCGGCCTTGCCATCTCGTTCCGGCCGCTCGGGCGCTTGTCACGCGAGATTCCGGCGCTTGTGATCGTCAAGCTCGTCGCGCATCCTTTCATCACCTACCTGCTGCTGAGCTGGGTCGGCGGGTTCGCGCGCGTCTGGGTGGGCACGGCCGTGCTCCTCGCGGCGTTGCCGCCCGCCCTCGACGTTCTAGGGATGGCGCGGCGCTACCGCGTCCGCGGCGAGCGCACGTCGACCACGATCCTGCTGGCAATGGCGGCCTCGGTCGTGTCGGTGACCGCGGTGCTGGTGCTTCTGGTCAACGGCATGCTGCCGAGCGACCCGTTCCGCTGACGCCGTCCGTGGTTCAGATGCCAAGTCCCTGCCGCATCGCGAGGCGCCGGAGCGGTGCCACCCGGTCGACAAGGAACAGGCCGAGCCCGCGAAGCGCCTGTGCGGGCAGGAAGTCGCTGAGAAGCGTCCGGTTCAGCGCATCGACCGCAGCCGTGCGCGAAAGGATATCCGGCCGGCGGGCCGCGTCATAGGCACTGAGGCGGTCGGGCGCTCCGGGATCGGGGAGGGGCCCTGCCAGAACGTCCGCAAGCGCCGCCACATCCCGCAGGCCGAGGTTCAACCCCTGCGCGCCGATCGGCGGGAAGACGTGTGCCGCTTCGCCCGCCAGCATGACGCGAGCCTCCGCAAATCTGCGCGCCACGAGCCCGCTCAGCGGAAACACCTGCGTCGGACCGTCGATGGACACCACGCCCAGGATGGACGCGGAGCGCTCCTCGATCTCCCGAGCCAGCTCCGCTGCGTCGAGTTGCTGGCGCCGCCGCGTCTCCTCCGGCTGGTCGACCCACACGAGGCTCGATCGGTACGCGCCGAGCGGCACCAGCGTGAACGGCCCGTGCTCCGTATGGAATTCGGTCGAGGCGTCATGGTGCGGTTGCGTATGCCGCAGGTTGCAGACCAGCGCCGCCTGTTCGTAAGCCCAAGCCTCCACGCTGATGCCTGCCGCGTCGCGGAGGCGCGAACGCCGCCCGTCCGCCGCCACCGCCAGCCTTGCCGAGACCATGGTGCCGTCGGACCCCCGGACCACGATCTCGTCCGCCCCCGGCGTTGCCATATCGGCCAGAGCATTGATCCGTACGATGGCGCGCCGGCTGAGTGCCTGTTCCAGCGCGTCCGTGAGCGCCCGGTTCGCCACGTTGTATCCAAACGCCGGCAGGCCCACCTCGCCGGCGTCGAATGCGACCTCGGGCGCGCGGATCAGCCGGCGCGTCCCGTCAACGATGCGCATGGTGCGGAGTGGCGCCGCGTCCCGGGCGACCGACCGCCAGACTCCCAGCCGTTCCAGGAACGCCACCGAGCCGGCGAGTAACGCCGCCGTCCGGTGATCCTCTGGCGGGCTCGACGGCGCGATCAGCGCGGTTCGGTAGCCCGCATCGACCAGCGCCAGCGTCGCGGCAAGGCCCGCCGGCCCTCCGCCAACGACGGCGATATCCGTGGTGATCTGTTCGCGGTTCACACCGCCGTTGTAGCGGTAGGCGGGCTCGGCGAAAACTCCATGAACTGGCCGGATACCCATGACCCCAGGAACATGGCCGCCACGAATGGCCAGACGTCGCCGGGGACGAGCCCGAGGTTGGCGACCGACGGGCCCGGGCAGAAGCCCGAGATGCCCCAGCCGACACCGAAGACCGCGGCGCCGATCACCAGGGGTGTGTCGATCTTCGTGCGGTGCGTCTTGATGAACGCCGGGGACGCCAAGGGAGTGGAGAGGCCGAAGAAGCGGTCGAGCCGCAGTCCGACGATGGCGACCAGCATCCCGCCGCCCATGACGAAAGCGAGGCTCGGGTCCCAGCCTCTGGAGGGAATCGCGGCCACGTCGAGGAAATCCCAGATCTTGTTCGGGTCGGTCATGCGCGCGATCGACAGGCCGATGCCGAAGATGATGCCGCTCGCGGCGGCCGAGACGAGAGCGAGGATCGAGCGGTTCATCCGACGACGTGCCTCACGATGAAGACCGTGATCATGGCGGTCGCCATGAACGTCACCACGGCGACGATCGAGCGCTGCGAGAAACGGGCAAGGCCGCAGACGCCGTGCCCTGACGTGCATCCGCGTCCGACGCGCGTTCCGACTCCGACCAGGAGACCGGCCACTACCAGCCACACCGTGGGCAGCTCGATCACCGGCAGCGTCGCCGGGATTTCGCTGAGCAGGGCAGGCCCGATCTTGAACCCGATCCAGCCCCCCACCGGCAGCCCGACGAGGAACAGGATGCGCCATAGTTCGTCGCCGCGGCGCATGGGATAGATGCCGCCGGCGATGTTGGAGATGCCGGCTGTTCGTCCGTTCACCACCCACAGAATCGTCGCGGACAGGCCGATGAGGATGCCGCCGATGGCTGCGGAAAGCGGCGTGAAGTTTTCCATGTGTGTCGGCTCCCTGGAGCGGTTCCATGCAATAATCGTCGCGCGCGCGGCTTCGGCAAGGAACGGATGCCCAACATCGATGCTGCGCGCGCCAAGCCGTGCCTTCCAGTCTTGCCAAGGGCGGACGGATCGGCCAAAGCATCGGGCCGGCCGGGCAGGGACCCAGCCGCCTGACGGCATCGGAGCGGCTTGTCGATGAACAATGTGAGCGTCTGGGCGGTCCACCTTCTGACCGCCAGCGGGGCCGCAATC
>CAZXKZ010000085.1:6247-10262 GCA_964641825.1 uncultured Bauldia sp. | reverse complement strand
GTGAGCTTCGCGCCGAGCTGGTCGCGCAGCACCTTGCCGCGGATCTCGCGCACCTTGCCGGGAGCGAGATCGCCGATCTGGAACGGCCCGTAGGAGATGCGGATGAGGCGGTTGGTGTCGAGGCCGATATGGGCGAGCAGCCGCTTCACCTCGCGGTTCTTGCCTTCGCGAAGCCCCAGCGTAAGCCAGACGTTGCTGCCCTGCACCTTATCGATGGTGGCTTCCACGGCGCCATAGAGGATGCCGTCGATCGCCACGCCCTCGCGCAGCCGGTCGAGCGCTTCCTGCGTCACCGTGCCATGCGCGCGCACCCGGTAGCGCCGCAGCCAGCCGGTTGCCGGCAGTTCGAGAACGCGTTTCAGGCCGCCATCGTTGGTGAGCAGCAGGAGCCCCTCCGTGTTGATGTCGAGCCGGCCGACCGCCTGAACCCGCGGCAGCCCGGCGGGGAGCGCCTCGAACACGGTCTTCCGTCCCTCGGGATCGCGGGCGGTCGTGACCAGCCCTTTCGGCTTGTGGTAGAGCCACAGCCGCGTCCGCTCGCGCTCAGGCAGCGGCTTGCCGTCAACGGCGATGCGGTCGCGGGGGCCGACGTTGAAGGCCGGCGAGGCGAGCGTCCGACCGTTGACGGTGACGCGCCCGTCGGCGATCCAGCGCTCGGCGTCGCGGCGGGAGCACAGTCCGGCGCGGGCAAGCACCTTTGCGATACGGTCGCCTTCGCGCGGAGCCGGTGGTTTCATGGATACGGTGACTAGCAGAGAGCAGGAAGACGGGCGAGTGGCCGACCCTATGTCCGTCGCCATTGCGGAAGCGCGCGCGGCCGGAGAGCGCGGCGAGGTTCCTATCGGTGCGGCGATCACCGTTGGCGGGCGGATCGTGGCGCACGCCGGCAACCGCACGCTCGCCGGCGACGACCCGACCGCGCACGCGGAGATTCTCGCCATCCGCATGGCGGCAGCCGCGCTCGGCTCGCAGCGGCTGGTCAATGCGGACCTCTATGTGACGCTGGAGCCCTGTGCCATGTGCGCGGGCGCCATCTCGTTTGCGCGCATCCGGCGCCTCTATTTCGGCGCCGCCGACCCAAAGGGTGGAGCGGTCGAGCACGGACCGCGATTCTTCTCGCAGCCGACGTGCCACCACGCGCCGGAAATCTATGGCGGGCTCAGGGAAAGCGAGTGCGCGGCCCTGCTCATGGATTTCTTCCGCGCGCGCCGATAGGTGCCGGGAGCTACTGCTCCCAGGTCCACCACAGGAATTTCCGCTTCTTCTTCGGCATGTCCGCGAGCTGGGTCGGCGCCTCGGCGTCGGGGACGCGGTATTCCACCGGCGGATCGGTCAGGTAGCGACGGACAGGATTGCCCTGCTCGTCGACGGCCACCGTCCCGCGCGCGTCGGCAAAACGGCGGCGGACTTCCGCAATCTCTTCCCGCGTCATCGGCCTGTCGGTGATCGCCTGGATCGGCTTCGGGGCCGAGCCGGGGGGAAGCCTGAAATCGGGGAGCGGTTCGCCAGCCGCCTCGCGGCGCGCGATCTCGTCGCGAATCTGCTGCGACTGCACATCGGGATCGACCGGCCAGTTCGCCGCAACCATCGTATTGCTAGTGTTCGGATCGGCCGGCGGTGGCAGCGCGGCAACGGTCGGCGGGGCCACGACCGGCGGCCGCGGCTTGTACTCGATCGGCTCCTGCTTCGCGTTGCTGAGCATCGAGATGCCGACGATGTCCTCGACCGTCTGCATCCCGGGTGACTTGCCCGTACCGTAGGTCATGCCCGACTGGCAGCCGGCCAGGCCGATGGCGAGCCCGCCAAGCACCAGAGCCGCCCGCAACGGCGCGTATTTCGATCTAACCATGCCCTGTCGCTTGCTTCCCCGAGCCGACGCCGGTTGGCGCCATAGCCCACCCATGACGCCCCAACAACGCGGCGAAAATCCGACCGACCCGCCGCCAGTGGTAGCCGAATCGGCCAAAAGCCACAACCGCGGCCGGCCTCAGCCTACCTGCGCAAGGCTCCGGTCGAGATGCGTTCCGGGGCCGGCGGCCGCCAGCGCCTCCCGCGCCTTCACCGAATCACGGCCCATCTCTGCCACCAGCTCGTCGACATCGGCAAAGGTCAGTTCCGGCCGGATCCAGTGGATGAACGATACGGCGACTTCCTCGCCATAGAGATCGCCCGAGAAATCGAACAGGAAGACCTCCAGAAGCGGTGGACCGCCGCCGAAAGTGGGACGGCGGCCGTAGCTTGCCACGCCGTCGAGGATGGTCCCGTCGGGCCGTTGCAGCCTGACCGCGTAGATGCCGTGGCGCAGGCGGCAATCCTCGCCGAGCCGTAGGTTCGCGGTTGGGAAGCCCAGTTCGCGGCCGCGCCTGTCGCCCGGCACGACCTCGCCCAGGACGAACCAGCGGTATCCGAGGCGCAGGTTGGCGTCGCCGATCTCGCCGGCGGCGAGGCTGTCGCGTATTTCGCTGGAGGAGATCGGCTCGCCGCCCTCACCTACCACTTTGTCGAAAACTGTGACCGAAAAGCCATGCCGGTGCCCGAGTTCCCTGAGCACGGCAGGCGTGCCGCTCCGGTCCTTGCCGAAGTGGAAGTTGTAGCCGACGACCGCGGCCCTCAGCCGAAATCGCTCGACAAGCACTCGCTCCACGAATTCCTCCGCCGTCGTCCCGGCGAAGGTCCGGTCGAAGCGCACCACAGCGAGGCCGTCGAAGCCAAGCGCCGTCAGCAGCCGCGCCTTCGCCGGCAGGGGCGTCAGGCGGAAGATCGGTGCCTCGGGACGGAAGACGGTGCGCGGGTGGGGCTCGAAGGTCAGCACGAGCGCCGCCGTGCCGGCCTCCGTGGCAAGCCGGCGCGCCGTTTCGAGGAGCGCCGCGTGCCCGCGGTGAACGCCATCGAAATTGCCGATCGCAACAACGCCGCCGGTGAGCGCAGGCGGTATTCCGTCGAGGTCGAAGGGCCTGAGGGCCGGGTGTCGCACGCCGGAAGCAGTCACTGGCTCGTCCAACTCACGCGAAAGGGAGGGAAGCTGGCCTTGACGCGGCACGCGGTCAAGGGCGGTGCGGGCTCGTTCACTCCCACGCAAGCCGGGTGAGAAGGGCGCGGGCGCCGAGGCCGGCCGTCGCTAGGAACGCATGGACGGCGGCGACGTCCGGCTCATCCCGGCTGCCGAAGACCTCCGCGTGGATTCCTCCGGTGATGAACAGCGCGTCGATCCCCTGCCCCACGGCGCCACGAATGTCGGTGTCGATGCCGTCGCCGACGGCGAGCACCGTCTCCTTGTCCACGACCGAGCCGGCAATTGCGGCAAGCTCGGCCAGCGCGGCCTCGTAGATCGGCGCATAGGGCTTGCCGACGATGATCGTCTCGCCGTTCCGCTCGCGATAGCGCTCGGCAAGAGCGCCTGCGCACCAGACCAGCCGGCCGCCACGCTCGACCACGATATCGGGATTGAGGCAGAGCATGGGGACTCCGCGCGCCTTCCAGCGGTCGAAGCTGTCGGCGTAATCGTCGGGCGTCTCCTTCTCGTCGTCGAAGAGGCCGGTGCAGGAGACGAGCTCGCATTCCTCCTCGTCGGCGAACTCCACCTTCAACCCGAAATAGATCGGCAGGTCGCGCTCCGGTCCGACGTGGTAGATGCGCACACCGGGCCGGGCGGCGAGGACCGCGCGCGCGGTGTCGCCGGAGGTCACCACGGCATCGTAGGCCGATTGCGGCACGCCCATGCGGTCGAGCATGTCGATCACGGAAGCCTTCGGACGCGGAGCATTGGTGATCAGCACCACCCGCCCGCCGCCGTCGCGGTAGCGGGTCAGCGCCTCGGACGTCCGCAGGTGCGCGCTGACGCCATCATGCAGCACACCCCACACATCGCAGAGCAGCGCACGGTAGACCGGAGCGAGGTCGGCAAGGCCGGAAACGAAGGGGGGATTCAGTGTATTCGCCATGACGTTCGCCCGGCCTATGGACTCGCGCGTTGCCGGTCAAGGGGAAGACGATCCGGCCCACTTCGGTACAGGTG
>CAZXKZ010000085.1:0-6237 GCA_964641825.1 uncultured Bauldia sp. | reverse complement strand
GACATTGTTTGTTTACTCAACTCGGAGATGGTCGAGGTCAGTTGCCAGACGGCTCCGGGGTCGTTCAGAAGATCATGTCTGCTTTCCGGTCGAGCTTGCGGCCGCCCGCAGCCGCGCCCGTCGGCGTTGTCATCGTCGACGCCGATCCGGGCCAGCGGCGCGCCATCGCCGCGATGATCTCCCAACGAAGCGCCGGGCGTTTCGTCCCGCGGGCTTTCGCCACGCCGGCGGAGGCGCGGCAGGCGGTCGGGTCCAGCGGCATCGTGATCGCCGATATCGAAACAGTCGGCGGCCCCGCGTCGCTTCGGGATTTCGGCGACGGCAACTCCCTCATCGCTATCAGCAGCGGCGGCTCGATCAACGCGGCTGTCGCCGCGCTCAAGGCCGGCGCCGCCGACTTCCTCGTCAAGCCGATTGGCGCCAAGGCATTGCTCGACCGGCTGGAGTCCGCGTTCGACACCGAGCCTACACCCGCCCCGGCACCTGCGCCTGCCACTGCCGTTCCGGCTGCGGACTTCTGCAGTTTCGTGGGCACTTCTCCGGCCATGCTCGCGGTCTACGAGCAGATCACGCGCATGGCCCCGTCACGCGCGCCTGTCTTCGTCACCGGCGAAAGCGGCACCGGGAAGGAACTCTGCGCCGAGGCCATCCACGCCCTGGCCGATCCCGCCAGCACCGCGCGTCCATTCATCGCCATCAATTGCAGCGCGATCCCGAAAGATCTCATGGAGAGCGAGATTTTCGGCCATGTGCGCGGCGCCTTCACCGGCGCCACGGAGAACCGCGCTGGTGCGGCGGAGCTCGCCGACGGCGGCACCCTGTTCCTCGACGAGATCGCCGAAATGGACCTCGGCCTGCAAGCGAAACTCCTCCGCTTCCTCCAGAGCGGAACCGTCCGTCGCGTTGGCGGCAGCGAGACGAAGCGGGTCGACGTGCGGATCGTCTGCGCCACCAATCGCGACCCCGAAGCCGAGATCGGTGCTGGGCGGCTGCGCCCCGACCTCTACTACCGGCTGCATGTCCTCCCCATCCACCTGCCGCCGCTCCGCGCACGCGGTGGTGATATCGCCCGGCTTGCGCAGTCCTTCCTTGCCAGAATCTCGACCGAAGAAGGGCGCCGCTTCGCCGGGCTCGCCGACGACGCCCTGCAGCGGCTTGCCGGCCACCCATGGCCGGGCAACGTGCGCGAGCTTGCCAACGTCATCCGCCGCGCGGTGGTCCTCCATGACGGCGACGCCCTGACGGCGGCCATGCTCCCCGATTCCCTCGGGCGCGACGTAGTCCCGGCACCGGCTGTCGAAGCCCATGCCGCGCCCGAAGCCACGGTTCGGCCGTTCCACGAGGCGGAGCGGACGATCATCGAGCAGGCGATTGCCGCCTTCGACGGCAATATCGCGCAGGCCGCGGCCGCGCTCTGCCTCAGCCCCTCGACCGTCTATCGCAAGCGGCAGGCCTGGCTCGAGCGACAGGCTCCCTTGGCCTGATCCTTGCGGCACCACGACGCCTAAGCCGGTACTTGCGGGAATCCTTGGCAAATCGGATCATGGCCGCGGCTGGCCCTCTCGGGCTTTTGGGGGAATACGCATGAGCTTCACGACTGGCCGCGCTGGCGCCCTTGGCACGTTGGCATTCGTTCTGGCGGTGGCGCAGCCCTTTGCCGCTTCGGCAGGCCCGGTGGCCGATCAGGTGGCAGAGGCTGAGGCGCTGATCGTCTCGGGCGACTCCGACGATGCGATGGTGATTTTCGACGGCGCCACCGACGCATTCTGGGAGGAGCTGCCGCTCCATCTCCGCAACACGCTCTTCGTCAGTTCGGCCAAGGCCTTCGGCCAGTACGAGCCGCGCGATGCCACCTTCAGCGCCGGCGAGACCGTCACCGTCTACATCGAGCCGGTAGGTTACGGATTCGTCGCCGAAGGCGATCTCCAGCGTGTCGCCTTTTCGACTGCCCTGACGATCTCGACCCCCGGCGGGCTGGTGCTCGCCGAGAGCGAGGATTTCGGGAAGCTCGTGTGGACCGGCCGGGCGAAGAGCCGCGAGGTGCCGCTTATCGTCAGCGTCACGCTGCCGGACCTTCGCCCCGGACCCTACGAGCTGGCGCTGCGCCTCACCGACGATGCCTCCGGTGACGTCGCCACCGGGATCCTGTCGTTCGCCGTCGCCGAGTAGCTACATCGCGATCCGCAGGAGCGAGAGGTCGTCGCCGATCGCGTTGAAGGCGGCAATCAGCGCGGAATTGTCGTCCGACTTGAACGCCATGGTGGGATCGCTGGCGCAGTCCCTCAACATGCTGACCGTCGCTGCATCGGTGACCTTGAACGCGATGGTGTAGATCCTGATGTTGGCCGCCTTGGCATTGACACAAGCCGCCGCGGTTTGGGCGTTGAGGTTGGTGAAGATCGTCGAGGACGTCGTCGACGTCGTCCCGAAGCGGCCTTTGTAGACATAGCCCCAGGCGCCGTAGGACGATTTCACGAACTTGCCGGAGGGCGTCGAGCTGGTCGACGGGTTCTGGTTTGCCTGCAGGTACGGGTTGTAGGTGTTCTCGCCGTCAGTCATGACGATGAGAATCTTCTGGTTCTCGTTGTCCTCGTAGCTCCGGCCTTCGGTGAAGGGCGCGCCGGGCGACAGCAGCCGCCAGCCCCACATGATGCCCGACGTGATGTTGGTGTAACCGTTGGCTTCCTGCGCAGTGATCGCATTGAGGACGGTCTGCTGACTGGTAGTCAGCGGCGTCACCGGCGTGGTCGTGCACATGAAGTTCGGCCCGCCCTTGATGTTGCCCACGGTCAGGTTAGGCACGGTCGCCTTGTTGGCCGAGGTGCCGTACTTGCACTGCTGGTTCCCCGAAATGTTGATGCCGGCAAGCGCCTTCTGCTGGCTGCGGCCGCCGGAGGGATTGCTGCCGCAGTTGTCGTTGCCGTTTTCGCAGGTCCAGTTGGCGGTCTGGGCGGCCGGGAAATAGCTGTGTGTGCCGGACTGGCTGCCTGTCGTGGTCAGCAGTTCGAAGAAACTATGCGTGCCTGATTGGCTGCCACTCGCGAAGATCGGCGTACCGCCGGAGGTTGCCGAAATAGTGAAGGTGTTGTTGGTCGGCACCGTACGGACATAGTAGACCGTATTGGCCGAGATGCCGGTGGGCAAAGAGCCGGTCGTCGTGAACACGATCGGGTCATTGACCGCCAGGCCGTGGCTGTTCTTGGTGAACACCGTCTCGCGGACGTAGCTGTGCGTGCCGGACTGGCTACCGCCGTTGCTCGTATTGACGGCGCTGCCGCCGCTGGACGTCGACACGGTGAAGGAGCTCGTCTGCAACGACTGCGAGCGGACGTAGTAGGTCGACCCGCTGCTGAGCGGGCTGTACATGCTGCCGGTCGTTTGCAGCTTGATCGCGGTGCCTGCCGTAAGCCCGTGGCTGGAGGACGTGAAGACCGCCGGATTTGCCTTGGTCACGATGAAGTTGACGGCGCTGCCCGGCGTGACGGTGACCGTAGTGCCGCTGCTCATCGTGGTGAGAGTGAATGTGTTGGAGGTCGTGACGGGGGCGACGTAGTACGCCGTACCCGCGGTCAACCCGCTGTATAGCGACCCCGTGGTGTTGAACACGATCGCAGTTCCGGCCGTGAGCGCATGGCCGTTTTTCGTGACCACGGCCGGGCTCGCCCTGCTGATGGACACGCCGCTGCTGATGATCTCGGTGCCGCATGCGCCACCGGACGCTCCGACGTCGGGCAGATAGTTGTTGTAGGCCTGGTTGCCGGAGGTCGGCACGCCGTTGAAGCGACGGTTGGAGCCGCTGCCGATGAAGTTGCAGGTGCTCGTCGAGCAGTTCCAGCCATCGGATTCGTCCGGCGCGAACATCGGCACGAACAAAGTCTTCTTCTCTTCCGTGCTCGGGTTAGCCGCTGCCGAAGGTGGCTCATCGTTGACGGCGTAGTCGCCGGGGCGCTCTTCGACGCAGCCGCCCCAGGCGATGGCGTTGCCACTGGCGTCCTTCAGGCCGTCGAACAGAGCGTAGGGGTTGAGCGATGCCGCGGCACCTTCGTCCTTCTGCGCCTGGCCCGCGTACGTGCCCTTGCCGAGCTTGTCGACCCAGTCGGCGCTCGGGCCGATATTGACTGCGCCGGCAAATGGAACGAGCCCGATCTTGACCGGATCTGGCTTGGTGCTGGTCGCGCCCAGCCCGTAGATCGTGTTGACGAGGCTGCTCGCGGCAGTTTTCAGCGTGGCGATCTTCGTCGCATCCGGCGTCACCATCGAGGTCGAGTTGTCGAGGACCATGGCGATTTCGAGCGTGCCCATGGCGACCGTCACCTGGGTGTGGAGGTCGAAGACGAACTCGTTCAGTCCGATGAGCCCGAGGAAGTACGTTGGCACGTGGAGCGTGGTGTTCACGTCCACGGTGGAACCCTGGATCTCCGTCGTGATGCTCGGAACGTTCGAGATCTTTCCGGTGCCGACGTTGGCAAGGTAGAAGGCCTCGGCTTCGGCCTTGAGCTGCTCCGTCGACATCAGGCCGACCTGCTTGCCGGCGGCGAGCGCGGCCGAGTCGAGCGCGTCCTGGACGAGGCTCCGCTGATCGTAGGCGTTGGTGTAGTCGACGACCGCGCCAGTCGAGACGAGCAGCGGCACGATGAGGAGCGCGAACGTCGGCAGGATGTTGCCGCGACGGTCGCGAAGAAACTTCAGGAGCATGGGGCGATGCCTCGAGTCCGGACAATCCTGGCGGAAGCTAGTCCGCGCGCTCTTGCTGCCGGCTTAATCCCGTCCCCTAAAAACGGGGGGTCGCGGTAAGCATGGCAGTGAACGAAACCTTGGATTTGCAGTGGAACCGGCCCTGCCCGGGTTAACAGGATCGGCCGATTTGAATCTTTCTGCTGGCGAACGCCGCGCGTTACCGCATGCGGCTAGGAAAAAGCCCGAAGCTGCATATGGCCTCTTGACTCCAAACGGCCCCGTTCCTAAATCCCGGCCGCCTTTGGCACTCGCTGCAGCAGAGTGCTAGCAAACACTGTCCAAGAGGTAGAAACCCATGAAATTCCGCCCTCTCCACGACCGCGTGGTCGTCCGCCGGGTCGAGTCCGAAGAGAAGACCGCCGGTGGCATCATCATTCCCGATACGGCCAAGGAGAAGCCGCAGGAAGGTGAAATCGTTGCCGTGGGCCCAGGTGCCCGCGATGAGTCGGGCAAGCTCGTGCCGCTCGACGTCAAGGCCGGCGACCGCATCCTGTTCGGCAAGTGGTCCGGCACCGAGGTCAAGATCGACGGCGAAGAGCTCCTCATCATGAAGGAGTCCGACGTCATGGGGATCGTCGAAGGCAAGGCTTCCTCGCGGAAGGCCGCATAGCCCGATCGGCGCGTAAGTCCCCGGAAAAGCTCCAGAAGGAACCAGAGAAATGGCAGCCAAAGACGTAAAATTCTCAACCGACGCGCGCGACAAGATGCTCCGCGGCGTCGACATCCTTGCCAACGCCGTCAAGGTCACGCTCGGCCCGAAGGGCCGCAACGTCGTCCTCGACAAGTCGTTCGGCGCCCCGCGCATCACCAAGGACGGCGTCACCGTCGCCAAGGAGATCGAGCTTGAGGACAAGTTCGAGAACATGGGCGCCCAGATGGTCCGCGAGGTCGCCTCGAAGACCAACGACGTCGCCGGAGACGGCACGACCACCGCAACCGTGCTCGCCCAGACCATCGTGAGGGAAGGCGCCAAGTCGGTCGCCGCCGGCATGAACCCGATGGACCTGAAGCGCGGCATCGACATGGCCGTCGCCGAGGCCATTGTTGACCTCCAGAAGCGCTCGAAGAAGATCAAGACCTCCGAGGAGATCGCGCAGGTCGGCACGATTTCCTCCAACGGCCAGCGCGAGATTGGCGACATGATCGCCAACGCCATGCAGAAGGTCGGCAACGAGGGCGTCATCACGGTCGAGGAAGCCAAGACGGCCGATACCGAACTTGAGGTCGTCGAAGGCATGCAGTTCGACCGCGGCTACCTCTCGCCGTACTTCATCACCAACGCCGAGAAGATGGTCACCGAGCTCGAGGATCCCTTCATCCTCCTGCACGAGAAGAAGCTGTCCAACCTGCAGGCGATGCTCCCGGTGCTGGAGTCGGTCGTCCAGTCGGGCAAGCCGCTGCTCATCGTGGCTGAGGACGTCGAGGGCGAGGCGCTTGCCACGCTGGTCGTCAACAAGCTGCGCGGCGGCCTCAAGGTCGCGGCCGTGAAGGCTCCGGGCT
>CAZXKZ010000084.1:0-10408 GCA_964641825.1 uncultured Bauldia sp. | reverse complement strand
TGCCGATGTTCCCGCCGAGCGCCACCTCGCGGCCGCTCACCACCAGCAGATGCGCGATTAGAGCCGTCGTAGTGGACTTGCCGTTGGTGCCGGTGATGGCGATGAACGGCGCGGTCGGCACGGTGCGGCGACGCTCGCGGCAGAACAATTCGATGTCGCCGATGATCTCGATGCCGGCCGCACGCGCGCTGACCACTGGCCAGGCCGGCTCCGGATGAGTGAGCGGAACGCCGGGCGCCAGCACCAGTGCGGCGAAGCTCTGCCAATCGGCGATCCTGAGATCGCCAATGGCCACGCCGGCCGCCCGTGCCGCCGCGACCGAATCCGGGCTGTCGTCCCAGGCCGAAACCTCGGCACCGCCGGCGGAGAGCGCGAGCGCGGCCGCGCGGCCACTCTCGCCGAGGCCGAAGACTGCGACGTTCTTTCCGGCGAAGGAGGTAATCGGAATCATCTGAGCTTGAGACTCGAAAGGCCGATCAGCGCCAAGAGCACCGCGACGATCCAGAAACGGATGACGACCTGAGCCTCCGTCCAGCCGAGGGCCTCGAAATGATGGTGGATCGGCGCCATGCGGAAGACGCGCTTGCCGGTGAGCTTGAACGAGGCGACCTGGATGATGACCGAGACCGCCTCAAGCACGAACAGGCCGCCGACGATGGCAAGCACGATCTCATGCTTGGTCGCAACGGCGACTGCGCCGAGCAGTCCGCCGAGCGCGAGCGAGCCGGTATCACCCATGAAGATCGCGGCGGGTGGAGCATTGAACCAGAGGAAACCTAAGCCCGCGCCGACGACCGCGCCGAGAACGACGGCAAGCTCGCCCGTACCCGGCACGAAATGAATCTGGAGGTAGTCAGCGAAGACGGCGTTACCCGAGAGATACGCGATAAGCGCAAAGCTTGCCGCCGCGATCATCACTGGGACGATGGCGAGGCCGTCGAGTCCATCCGTGAGGTTCACCGCATTGCCCGCGCCAACGATCACGAAAGCGGCGACCGGCACGAAGAACCAACCGAGGTTGAGGACGATATCCTTCACGAACGGGAACGTGAGCCCGGTCGACAGGGGCGGCGTTCCGACCGAGGCCAGCGCGATGCAGGCGACGACGGCAATCGCGGCCTCGACGCCGAGACGCACCCGGCCGGAGAAGCCGTTATAGGCGGCAGACTTCGAAACCTTGAGATAGTCGTCGTAGAAGCCGACCGCACCGAAGCCGACGGTGACGAACAGGACGATCCACACGTACGGGCTCGCGAGATTGGCCCAGACCAGCGTGGTGACGACCAGCCCTGACAGGATCATCAGGCCGCCCATCGTGGGCGTACCCTTCTTGGTGATGAGATGGTTCTGCGGACCGTCCTCGCGGATCGGCTGGCCCTTGCCCTGCCGCAGACGCAGCGCCGCGATGATGTTGGGGCCGAACAGAAAGACGAAAACGATCGCCGTCATCGACGCACCGGCCGTGCGGAAGGTGATGTACCGGAAGACGTTGAGGGCCGGGATCTGGTCGCCGAACTGGCCGAGGAAGTAGAGCATCTAGGCGGTTTCCTGTTCCTCCAACGCCGCCTTCTGCGGCGCGAAGCGCGCCTTGAGCGACTCGACCAGCGGCCCCATGCGGCTGGCGTTGGAGCCTTTGACCATGACCACATCGCCCGCCGCCAGCGATTTGAGCAGGACCGGCTCCAGTTCCGCGGCCGACGCGGCATAGCCGCCACGCATGTCAGCCGGCAACTTCTCCCAGAGGGAAGCCATGAGCGGACCGGCCAGGAACACGGTATCGACGCCGGCTTCCGCAAGCGGGCCGGCGAGTGCAGCGTGCAGCTTCGCGGAACCCTTGCCGAGCTCGCGCATGTCGCCGAGGACGGCGATCCGCCTGCCTGCCCTGCCGGACTGCGTCTGGCCGAGAAGGGCGATTGCCGCGCGCATCGACGCCGGATTGGCGTTGTAGCTTTCGTCGATCAACGTGGCCGTGCCGCTGCGGAGCCGCAGCGCCTGCCGCTCGCCTCTGCCCTTGCCGGCGCCGAACGCGGCAAGTGCCAGCATAGCGCGGGCGAGATCACCACCCAGAAGCGACACGGCGCCGAGGACGGCGAGGCTGTTCTGGACGAGATGCCGCCCCGGCGCGCCGAGCTTGTAGGACACCGCCTCACCAAGGATGGTGGCCGACACGCACGAGCAGTCTTCCTTGAGCTTCACCGCCTGCAGGCAGATCTCAGCTTTCTTATGCTCGCCAAACCCAACGATGCGTTCGACGCCGGCTTCCTGCGCGAGCCTGGCGAGAAGCGCGTAGTGCGGGTTATCGCGATTGAGGAGCGCCGCACCTCCCTTCTCGATCCCGAAGAAAATCTCGGCCTTCGCCCGCGCGATCGCCTTCACGTCCTTGAAGTATTCGAGATGAACTGGATCGACCGTGGTGATGATCGCCACGTGCGGGCGGACCATCTTCACCAGCGGCTCGATCTCACCGGCATGGTTCATGCCGATCTCGAAGACGCCGTAGCGCGCATCGTGCGGCATGCGTGCCAATGTCAGCGGCACGCCCCAGTGATTGTTGAACGAAGCCTGCGCTGAGTGCGTCAGTCCGTCGGCCCCAAGTGCCGCCGCGAGCATCTCCTTGGTGGTTGTCTTGCCGACGCTACCGGTGACGGCGACGATCCTGGCGTCGCTGCGGGCGCGCGAGGCGATGCCGAGCGCGCCCAGCGCTGCAAGCACATCTGGCACGATGGTGAGCGAGCCACGGTTGCGCCCGAGGCCGGCGAGCCGGCTTTCCGCCACCACCGCGGTTGCAGCACCGCGCGCCAGCGCCGTCGAGACGAAGTCGTGCCCATCGTGCGTGTCGCCCTTGATGGCGAAGAACGCATCGCCGGGCGCGATCGTACGGCTGTCAATCGATATGCCGGTGACGGCTTCGGGGCTCGCGCCGATGCGGCGCCCTCCCGTTGCCGCAACGAGTGAGTCGTATGTCCACAGCGGAGCCGTCACGCGGCGCGCTCCGTGCCGAGTGCGGCGGCGACCGCTTCCTGATCCGAGAAGGGAATGGTCGTCTCGCCGACGATCTGCCCGCTCTCGTGGCCCTTGCCGGCGACCACCAGCACATCATCAGAGCCGAGCATCGACACCGCATGCGCGATCGCCTCGCGCCGGTCGCCGATCTCGATCGCCTCGGGCGCGGCCGAAATGATGGCACGGCGGATCGCAGCGGGATTCTCGAACCGCGGATTGTCGTCGGTGACGATCACCACATCGGCGTTATCGGCAGCGGCCTTGCCCATGAGCGGCCGCTTGCCGCGGTCGCGGTTGCCGCCGGCGCCGATAATGGCGAACAGCCGCCCGCGCGTCATCGGACGAAGCGCCTGCAAGACGCCGACGATGGCATCGGGCTTGTGCGCATAGTCGACGAAAGCGAGCGCGCCATTGTCCTTGCGACCGATGAACTCTAGCCGGCCGCGCGCGCCGGCGAGTTTTCCCAAGGCGCCGAAAGCAATGTCCTCGCCGATGCCAGTGGCGATGGCGAGGCCCGCCGCAACCAGAGCGTTGGAAGCCTGGAAGGCGCCGGCGAGCGGGAGCGTGACCTCGCGGCGCTTGCCGAAGGCATCGACGGCCAGCACCTGGCGAAACCCGGCCGGCTTGATCTCGATCAGGCGGATTTCATGCCCCGCCTTGCCGACGCGGATGAGCCTCTGACCGCGCGCCTTCGCTATGGCGAGGACGTCGCCAGCACGGGCGCCGTCCATGTCGATGACTGCCGTGCCTGAAGCGGGCAGGACCACCTCGAACAGGCGCAGCTTCGCTGCGAGATAATCCTCGACCGTCGCGTGGTAGTCCATGTGATCGCGGCCGAGGTTCGTGAACGCAGCCGCCTCGATGCGGAGCCCATCGACGCGGCGCTGGTCGAGGCCCTGACTCGATGCCTCGACGACGGCATGGGTGATGCCCTCGCGCGCGAGGCGGTCGAGCGTCTCGTGGAAGGCAACGGGATCGGGTGTCGTATGAGTGCCGTACTCGCTGCCTTTGGCGGTGACGATGCCGAGCGTGCCGATGCTGGCGGCGGGATGGCCTGCCGCGGCGAAGATCTGGCGGGTGAAATCAGCGACCGAGGTCTTGCCGCTGGTACCCGTCACCGCGACGAGGTGCTGCGGCTGGAGCGGATGGATGCGGGCGGCGATCAACGCCAGCGCGCGACGCGGATCGGCGGCGCGAACGACCGCGACGTCGGCATCGATGACAGCATCGGAGGCGGCAAGGATCGCAACGGCACCGCGCTTGACCGCCTCACTGGCGAACCGCGTGCCGTCCGTCTCAGTGCCCTTGAGGGCCGCGAACAGGAAGCCCGGCGCAACCGAACGGCTGTCCGCCGACACACCCCTCACCTCTATCGTGCGGGCATCGGCGGTGAGGCTCACGTCGGCGGGTACGAGATCCCCAAGGTGCATGGCGTCTGCGCGGCCTGTCTCGTGCACTTCTCCGGACAACGCCCGGCCGGCCTCAGTTGGAGACCAGCAAAGCGCTCACTTCGTCGTCATTCCGAGGCTCGACCCCGAGCAGCGCCGCCGCGCGCCGAATGATCGCCCCCACGGTCGGCGCGGCATTCGAACCGGCCGTGGTACCGCCACCCTCTTTGGCCGCTTTGGGCTCGTCAAGGAGAACCAAGACGGCGTACTGCGGATCGTCCATCGGGAACGCGGCCAAGAATGAATTCAACCGCTTGTTGGCGGAATAACGGCCATTTTCGACCTTTTCGGCGGTGCCCGTCTTGCCGCCCACCGTGTAGCCCGCCACCGCCGCCTGCCGGCCGGAGCCTTTTTCGACGTTGAGGCGGAGGAGATAGCGCATCTGGTCGCTGATCTCAGGCCGGATGACCTGGGCAGAGATCGCCTCGGCTTCGGCGCGAGTGCGCTGCTGGAAGGTGGGCGGAATGAGAAGGCCACCATTGACCAGGGCTGCATCGGCAACCGCGGTCGCCAGCGGCGTGACAGCAAGCCCGTGGCCGAAGGCAACAGTCATGGACGTGAGCTCAGACCACTTGGCGGGCACGATCGGCCTTGCGACCTCCGGCAGTTCGGTCTGCAAGCGGCTCAGCAATCCGAAGCGCCGGAGATATTCCTGCTGCCGCTCGCCACCGACCTTCAGCGCCATGCGTGCCGAGCCGATGTTGGAAGAATAAATGAAGACCTCCGGCACGGTGAGCACGCGGTGTTTGCCATGGAAGTCGTTGATAGTGAAGCGGCCGACGCGGATGGCGCTGGTAGCGTCGATGTTGTCGCGCATGGTGACGGCGCCGGAATCGAGCGCCATCGCGAAAGTGAAGCTCTTGAACACCGAGCCCAGCTCGTAGGCGCCCGCCGACATGCGGTTGAGGCGGTCGGGCTTCAGCGCATCGGCCGGGCTGTTGGGATCGAAGTCCGGCAGCGATACCATGGCAACGACCTCGCCGGTGTGGACGTCGAGCACGATGCCGCTTGCCGCGATCGCCTGATAGCGCTCCATGGCCGCGAGCAGCTCGTCGCGGACGATGTGCTGGACGCGAAGATCGACGGACAGCTTCACCGGCTCCAGCGCGCGGTCGCGCGCGAAGCCGGCTGCATGAAGATCGGCCAGCCAGGTATCGTCGATGTACTTCTCCATGCCGGCAATGCCCTGGTTGTCGACGTTGACCAGACCCAGGATATGCGCGGCCGTCGCCCCGCCCGGATAGAAGCGGCGGTTTTCGGTCAGGAACCCGATGCCGGGAATGCCGAGGGCGGGAATCTGCTTCTGCTGTGCAGGCGTGATCTCGCGCTTGATCCAGGCGAAACCCGCATTCGTCGACAGGCGCTTGCGGAGATCATCCGCATCGAGATCGGGAAGCACGCCGGTGAGCAGCTCGGCCGCCTCGTCCGGATCGAGGATGTGGCGCGGCTCGGCGTAGAGCGACGCCATCTTGATGTCGGTGGCAAGGATCTCGCCGTTGCGATCGACGATGTCCGGACGGCTCGACGCGATCGAAGCGCCCGCACCGACTCCGCCACTGCCGCCAGTGTCTGGCGCAATTCCGAACATGACCAGCCGCCCGACGACCGCGACGAAAGCGGCCATGAAGCGGATGCGCGAGCGGATCGCATCGCGCGGCTTCGCGCCCTCGATGCCCGCACCCGATACCGTTCCTATCGCCCCCGTCATCGTCTCTGTCCTATTCGGCCGGCCCGAACTCGTCGGCGCCGAGGCGCGCGATGAGCTCCCTCACGTCGTCAGTGGCACCGAGCGGACGCAGCGGAATCTCGCCGATGGTGGCGATCTGCTCGGGTGTGAAGGCTTCCAGCCGGAAGTAGTCAGCGTGCTGGTCGATCACTGCCTGGAGGCGGCCGGGCTGCGTCAGCAGGCTCCACTCGGCGCGGAGTGCCGCGATGCGATCGCGCTCCTGCGATATCTGCGTCTCCAGCCGCGCGACAGCGTTCGCCGCGACCTCGGCCCGCCGCTTCATCTCATAGGTGACGACTGCACCGACGAGGATCGCCGCGAGGAGTAGGAAACTGAACACGCGGCCCATGCCTCAGCCCCTCCCCCCGGAAAAAGCCGGCATTGCCGGAACGCCGAGCGCGGCAAGGTCGAGCGGACGCGGGGGCGCACTGGTCCGCCGGGCGGCCCGCAGGCGTGCGGAGCGGGCGCGCGGATTGCGCGCAATCTCGGCCTCGCCCGGCTCGACGGCATTGCGCGTC
Source organism: uncultured Bauldia sp. (assembly GCA_964641825.1). Lineage (GTDB taxonomy): Bacteria > Pseudomonadota > Alphaproteobacteria > Rhizobiales > Kaistiaceae > DASZQY01. The sequence continues at coordinate 3,713 of CAZXKZ010000084.1, read as the reverse complement.
AGCAACTCGAACGTGGCCGGCGCGACCTGCGCCTCCGGAGCATGACGGGAGCCACCGGCTTTCGTTGCCGAACGGTCGGCGAGGAAGCGCTTGACGATCCGGTCCTCCAGCGAATGGAAGGACACGACGACCAGCCGCCCGCCCTCTCCCAATATCCGTTCCGACGCCGCCAATGCCTCGGCGAGCTCCTCGAGCTCGCGATTGACGAAGATGCGAAGCGCCTGGAATGTGCGCGTAGCCGGATGAATGCGGTCGGCGCCGCCACGGCCGATGGCATTCCGCACGATGTCGGCAAGCTCCAGCGTCGTAGTGATCGGAGCCGCAACGCGCGCCCGTGCAATGGCCGCAACGACAAGGCGCGCCTTTCGCTCTTCGCCGAGCACCGCAATGACGCGCGCCAGCGCGCCCTTCTCCATGCCGTTGACCACGTCGGCGGCAGTCGGGCCGTCCGAGCCCATGCGCATATCGAGCGGACCGTCGGAGCGGAACGAGAAACCGCGCTCCGGCGTATCGAGCTGCATGGACGAGACGCCAACATCGAGCACGATGCCGTCGACGCGCTCTTTGCCGTGCGCTCGCGCGATTTCGTCGAGCTCGGAGAATCGGCCCTCTACCAGCGTGAGCCTGCCGCCGGCGCTCCGTTCCAGTGCTGAACCACCAGCGATTGCCGAGGGATCGCGGTCGATGGCGATGACCGACGCGCCAGTGTCGAGGATCGCGCGGGTGTATCCGCCAGCGCCGAATGTGCCGTCGATGAAAGTGCCACCGGCGGCGGGCGCGAGGAAACGGAGTGCCTCCTCGATGAGGACGGGTACATGGCGAGCCAGTCCGCCAGCGGCACTACCGCTAGATGTGCCGCGACTCACCGTCATTCCCCCGCCCTCGTAGTCACGCCCGTCGCGCGGTGGCCGGGAGCCAGTTGTTTCCTGATATCGCGTAGCCGGTTCTTGGCCTCTTCCCGGTAAGCGATGAAACGTTCCGGCTCCCAAATCTGGAATTTGTAGTCCTGGCCGACGAAGGTGACCCTGTCGGCAATGCCGGCATGCTCCCGGATGGTGTCGGAGAGGATGACACGGCCGTCCTGATCGAGCTTCAGCACCTCGCTCTCGCCGATGAGCGTGGTCGAAAGGAGCTCGTGGTCCTCCGACAGCGGCTCGAAGTTGGCGAGCATCTGCCGGATCTTCTGCCGGAGCGCGTTGCCGCCAGCATCGACCGCGCGGCGGTCGAGGGTCGGGCAGCAGTAGAGGCCGTCGAACCCGTCCACAGCCAGCACGGCACGGAACGGCGCCGGGATCGACACGCGACCCTTCGCATCCAGCCGGTTGGTGTAGGTGGAGATGAACGCGTCCATAGCCCTCAGCAGCGCCCCCGCAGCCGCCCGGACCGGACCCCGATCGGCATCGCCGTGGGAAGTCAGCTTCCGGGATTTCATGGGATAGCATGGGACAGGCCGGGCCGCAATGGAACCTGCGCCCGCACACGCGCGGAAGACCAGCCGCTCGACGGGGCGATTCGGTCCATCAAACAATTGTTATGCTTAAGGAATCGTTCGCCACGCGTGGGATCGGCCGTCCCGAAACGGGCGGCGCCGCCGCCCTATCCGGACGGCGGCGCCACGACAATCGCCAGTTGGCCTGTAAGCCGGGTTCTGTACGGCGGCCGGTGGAACCGGCCGCGCGACGGCCATTCGTCTTGGGCGCCCGTCGCCGGACACCTCACGCTACCTACCCGAACGACCGGCCGGAAACAGGCCTGAGGGTATGAGCCTCCGTCGCTCCTATTCGGTATTGCTCCCGGTGGGGTTTGCCGTGCCGTCCCCGTTGCCGGGTCCGCGGTGGGCTCTTACCCCACCCTTTCACCCTTGCCTGCGGGCCGAAACCCGCAGGCGGTCTGCTCTCTGTGGCACTTTCCCTGGGGTTGCCCCCGCCGGACGTTATCCGGCACCGCTGCTTCCTGGAGCCCGGACTTTCCTCTCGCGCTGCCTTTCGGCGGTATGCGCGAGCGGCCGTCCGGCCAGCTGACGCCATCGAGATGGCATCGCTGGCCGGGACGGTCAAGGTCAGCTCCGGCGCAGAACCTTGCGGCAATAGCTCTTGATCAGCCCCTTGCGGCCAAGGCCGCCGTTGTAGCGGGAGAGCGTGCCGCATTCCGAACCGCCCGCCAGGCGTTGCGCCTCGGCGAGGTACCTCATGCCCCACTTGATGTTGGTTTCCGGGTCGTAGAGCGCCTGCCGGGAGCCGCGGTAGCCGATGCCACGGGCGGTGGCGAGCTTGATTTGCATGAGGCCGATCTCCCCGGCCCTTCCGGTGACGTTCGGGCGATAGCCGGACTCGTGCCGGACAACGGCATGGGCGAGATCGAGGGGAATGCCGTTAGCCTTGGCGTGACTGGCGATAATATTGGCGTAAGGAGGCTGGTCGGCAAGTGAGGGAGTGGAGAGGAAAACAAGCAACATCAAAGCGTTACGAAGTACAGTTCGCATTTTGCAGGCATCTCATCTGCTGTTGAAGATGCCCGCGCCAATGGCGGCCCAATGGCCCGGAAATGGGGCGCGACAAGTAAAATTGGACGCGTTGCGGAAGGAATTGTTGCGTTGCGATATTATTCTCGCCGCATTTCGCGACGGTGCCGTCAGCGGTAGGCGGCAATCAGCCTGTCCAATGTCGCGACCGTGGAGGCATCCGCGGCGCCATCGACCTGCGCCGGACGGAAGTGGCGCTGGAAAGCGGTCACCACCGCCGCTGTCTCGTGCCCGAACTCCGGACCCCGCTCCAGTCCGTAGCCATAAACGGACAGGTGGCGTTTCAGTTCCTCAACCGCCTCACCGCGGTCACCGGCCTGAAGGACCGGCCCGCTGCCGATGGGCTCCGGCGGAACCCACGCACCAATGCCGGCGTCATGGAGCCGATCCCACGGGAAAAGCTCGCCCGGATCCGCCTTCCTGAGCGGCGCCACGTCCGAATGGGCAAGAACGCGCTGCGGCGGAACCGGGTAGCGGCGGAGGATGTCGCGGCAGAGATCGATGACCGCATCGATCTGAACGTCCGGAAAGGGGGTGTAGCCGAACTCATGTCCCGGATTGGCGATCTCGATCCCGATCGAGTGCGAGTTGACGTCGGTCTCGCCTGCCCAGAACGACTTGCCGGCATGCCAAGCGCGGCGGTCCTCGTCCACGAGCTGCAGGACGCGCCCGTCCTCGAAGACGAAGTAGTGGCACGACACCGCCGACTCGGGATCGCAAAGCCAGCGCAAGGCCCGTTCGGCCTCGGGCATGCCCGTATAGTGCAGGACGATCATGTCGACCGGGCCGCCACCTACCCGCTCGCCGTGATTGGGCGACGGGCAATGTTCGAATCTCGGCATGGATGGCATGATCGCGGCCTCCCGCGGTTCGATTAGCCGATCCGCGGCGGACGCGCCACTTGGCCGAGGGCTCATGGCAATCCTTGCCCTGATCTGGGGACTGATCGCAGCAAGCGCGACCTTCATCGGCGCGGCTGCCGGATGGTTCCTGCGCCTGAAGCCGCGCACGCTCGCCGTGCTCATGGCGTTCGGCAGCGGCATCCTGCTGTCGGTCGTCGCTTTCGAGATCGTGCATGATGCCTTCGAGGACGGCGGATTGCTGCCGACCTCCATCGGCTATGCCATCGGTGCGACGCTGTTCACGCTCGGGCTCCTGTGGCTCAACCGCGCCGGCGCGCGCCACCGCAAGC
>CAZXKZ010000083.1:5101-10447 GCA_964641825.1 uncultured Bauldia sp. | reverse complement strand
AACGGCAGCACGCTCGCGCAGATCGAGGACTGGAACGCGACCAAGCTGTGGGGTGTCGCCTCCCGCGATTCCGAGAAGGATCCGTGGCTGTCGATTACCGTCAACCTGCGCTATGGCGTCAGCGTCGAGAATTTCGACGACACCGTCGACTGGTGGCGCGTCATTCTCGGCCAGTTCGCCGATCATATCGGCTGGAACAACGAATAGGGCTGGATGCCGCTCCTCGAGATCAGCGATCTGTCGGTCGATTTCGCCACTGCGCACGGCGTCTTTCGTGCGGTCGACCAGGTGTCGCTGACGGTCGAGGCGGGAGAGGTTCAGGCGATCGTCGGCGAATCCGGCTCCGGCAAGTCGGTCGCCATGCTTGCCGTCATGGGCCTCCTGCCGTGGACGGCGAAGGTCACCGCATCGCGTCTCGCCTTCGACGGCATGGACCTGCTCGGCCTTTCGCGGCGGCGCCGCCGCGAGATCGTCGGCAAGGACATGGCGATGATCTTCCAGGAGCCGATGTCGAGCCTCAATCCGTGCTTCACGGTCGGCTTCCAGATCGGCGAAGCGCTGAAGGAGCATCTCGGCCTCGACCGGTCGGAGCGCCGCCAGCGCACGCTGGAGCTTCTGCGCGCCGTCGGCATCACCGATCCGGAGCGCCGTCTCGCGGCCTTTCCGCACCAGCTCTCCGGCGGCATGAATCAGCGCGTGATGATCGCCATGGCGATCGCCTGCAATCCCAAGCTGGTCATCGCCGATGAGCCGACCACCGCGCTTGACGTCACCATCCAGGCGCAGATCCTCGATCTCCTGATCGGGCTGCAGAAGGAGATGGGCACGGCGCTCATCCTCATCACTCACGACATGGGCGTAGTCGCCGAGACCGCCGAGCGTGTCGCCGTCTTCTATTCGGGCCAGAAGGTCGAGGAGCAGCCGGTCGGCGAACTGTTCGCCGATCCGCACCACCCCTATACGGCCGCTCTCCTTGCAGCCTTGCCGGAGCGCGCCGTCGGCCGCCTCCTGCCGTCGATCGGTGGCGTTGTGCCGGGCCAGTTCGATCGGCCATCCGGCTGCCTGTTCTCGCCGCGCTGCACGTTCGCGACCGAGCGCTGCGTCGAGAAGGTGCCACCGCGCCAGGGCGCCAAGGCCGGCTACGCGCTCTGCCACTATCCGCTGACCCACGGACGGCCCGTCGGCCATCCCGGTCGCGGCATCGCGGCCGCCGTGGCGGTGCCGGCATGAACGGCGAGACAGTGCTCAGGGCGGAAAACGTCGCGCGCTATTATCCGCTCGGCCGCGGTCCTTTCACGCCGGCGCTTACCCTGAAGGCGGTCGATGGCGTCAGCTTCACGCTCGCCGCCGGCCGGACATTGGCGGTGGTGGGCGAGTCGGGCTGCGGCAAGTCCACGCTCGCCCGCGTCGTCACCATGATCGAGCCGCCGACGTCGGGCCATCTCGTCATCGACAACATCGACGTCGCCACCGGCGACCGCGACGCGCTACGCAAGCTTCGCAGCGAGGTGCAGATCGTTTTTCAAGATCCCTACGGCTCGCTCAACCCGCGCCAGAAGATCGGCGCGGCGCTGGAGGAGCCGCTGAAGATCAATCGCCGTGAGATGAGCGCCGCCGATCGGCGTCGCGAGGCGCTGGCGATGATGGAGCGCGTCGGCCTGCGTCCGGAGCATTACGAGCGCTATCCGCACATGTTCTCGGGCGGCCAGCGCCAGCGCATCGCCATCGCCCGTGCGCTCATGCTGCGCCCGCGCATCCTTGTCCTCGACGAGCCGGTGTCCGCGCTCGATCTCTCCGTGCAGGCGCAGGTGCTCAACATTCTCGTCAAGTTGCAGGAGGAGTTCGGGCTGGCGTACCTGTTCATCAGCCATGGCCTGTCGGTAGTGCGCCACATGGCCGACGAGGTCATGGTCATGTATCTCGGGCGTCCGGTCGAGTACGGCCCGCGTGACGAGATCTTCCGCAATCCGCGCCACCCCTACACCCGCGCGCTGCTCGCCGCGACGCCCGTCGCCGATCCGGCGCGGGCACGGCTCCGCGTGCCGCTTCGGGGCGAGCTCCCGTCGCCGATCAATCCGCCGGCGGGCTGCGCCTTTCATCCACGCTGCGCCTACGCTTTCGCGCCATGCCCGGTGCATCGGCCGGAACTCGAACGCAAGGGCGGAGTCGAGGTAGCGTGCTTCGCGGTCGATGCCGGCGGCAATCTTCCCGTGCTGGAATCGGCCGCCTAGCTTTTCCCGCGCGCGGCGAGGTCTTTCGCGAAGGCGCCGAGCAGACGGTCGAACGACTCGTTGAGGTCGAGCTTCAGCCGGAAGCCTCCCGCCGCATCCAGCGACACGAAGCCGTGGATGATTGCGCGCAGTCCCCGCGTGGCATGGAGCGCGTCGTTGCGGTCGACCCCGTAGCCCGACAGCACAGTCAGCACAGTGCCGAGCAAGGCCTCGCCCGCTGCGGCCACGTCCTTTTCACCCGGCTTGGCCGCGCGCAGCGAGGCCGCGTAGAGGCCTGGCCGCTCGCGCGCGAACTGCCAGTAGGCGTGCCCAAGCGCGAATAGCGCGTCGTCGCGCGCCTTGCCGATCGTCGCCCGCTCTATCCGCCGGTTGGCCTCGACGGCGCCGCGCACGGCGAGTGCCCGCTTCACCGCGTCGAGGCCGTCGATGTGCTTGTAGAGAGAGGGCGGCCGTACGTTGAGATCGGCCGCGAGGCGGGCAAGCGTCACCGCCTCCATGCCGTCCTTGTCGGCGACCGTTGCTGCCGCGTCGATGACGAGCTCCGGGGTGAGGCCGGCGCGCGGCATCAGCCGTCCTTCTGCGCTGCGAGAAACGCAGCGATTGCGGGCGTCGTTTTCTCAGGCATCTCGGCGTGCGGATAGTGTCCCGCGCCGTCGATCATGGTGGCGCTGCCCTTGAGCAGCCGCGCGACCGTTGCCGCCTCGGCGGCGGGATCGTCGAAATCCGGGTCCTTCGACCCCATCACCACCAGCGTCGGCGCACGCACGTCCGCGAGCCGCGTTTCGACGTCCGCTTTTGAAGCCGCCAGCATTGCCTGCAGCGCCGCCATCCGGCCTTCCTCCCTCAGGTTGGCAACGAGCCTGTTCTTGTACGAATCGAAGTCGGCGGGCTTCGCCGTCGGATAGAGGGAAGCATAGTACATTCCCCACGCCGCCGGTCCCCATGGCCCGACGAAGGCGGTGTGGACAACGGTTTGGAACAGGGCCTTCTTCCGCCAAGCGATCGGCACGTCGCGGACGAACGGGCCGATGAGCACGAGGCCGCTGACAGCCTCCGGCTTCTCCGCCGCGGCCCAGGCCGCTGCGCCCGCGCCCATCGACGTACCGATCACGGTGGCGGGTCCGGCATCGAGATGGTCGATGAGGGCGACGATATCCGAGCCGATCGCGGAGGAGGTGTAGTCCGGCCAGCCCGTGCTCGAGTTGCCGTGCCCGCGCAGGTCCATGGCAACCACGCGGTATCCGGCCTCCGCCAGCCGTGGCGCAAGCAGCCGGTATTCCTCCTTGAGGTCGCCGAGGCCGGGGACGAGCACTATCAGCGAACCGCTGCCCTGGTCCGAGTACGCGATGCGCCCTGCCGGTAGGTCGAGGAAGCGGTCGTTCGTGCTCATGGTATCCTCCGCGCTGTTATGGGATCTGCGGGACGGGCGTCACCGAAGGTGGCCCGCGCCTGCTTCTGGGAACCTTGCAAGTGCCGAATCGGTCATGGCCTATTCTCATAAAGAGAAGATAGCCATTAAGCTAATACCAGTAGCTTTAGATGTCAAGCACAGGAAATGCGCGCGCCCGTGGCGTGGAGAGAGGTGGTGAAAATCGTGGCGATTTCTCCTATATCAGCCCGACCCTCACACGCCCGGCGGCCTTGACCCGCCACGGAGTCCTCTCATGCCAGAAACCCGAATCCCGGTGACGGTGCTCACCGGCTATCTCGGCGCCGGCAAGACGACGCTGCTGAACCGCATCCTCAGCGAGAACCACGGCAAGAAGTACGCCGTCGTCGTCAACGAGTTCGGCGAGATCGGCATCGACAACGACCTCATCGTCGAATCGGATGAGGAAGTCTTCGAGATGAACAACGGTTGCGTCTGCTGCACGGTGCGTGGCGACCTCATCCGCGTCGTCGAGGGGCTGATGAAACGCCCTGGCGGCTTCGACGGCATCTTGGTCGAGACCACCGGTCTCGCCGATCCAGCGCCGGTCGCCCAGACCTTCTTCATGGACGACGAGGTGCGTGCGAAATCGAAGCTCGACGCGGTGGTCACCGTCGCCGACGCCAAGCATCTCACCGCGCGGCTCGCGGACAGCCCCGAGGCTCAGGAGCAGATTGGTTTTGCCGACGTGATCCTGCTCAACAAGACCGATCTCGTTTCGCCCGATGAGCTCGCCGCCGTCGAGCGGCGCATTCGCGCGATCAACCCGCACGCCACCATCCACCGCACGGAGCGCTGCGCAATCCCGCTCACCAAGGTTCTGGACCGCGGCGCCTTTGACCTCGACCGCATCCTGTCGCTCGATCCGGAGTTCCTTGAGGGGCACGATCACGACCACGATCATCACGATCATGATCACCACGATCACGATCATGACCATCATCACCACCACCATCACGACCATGATCTCGACGCGCAGGGCATTGGCAGCGTCTCGTTGCGCGGCGGCGCCCTCGATCCGCAGGTCTTCTTCCAGTGGATCAACCGGATCACCCAGGAGAAGGGCCCTGACATCCTCCGCCTCAAGGGCATCCTGTCGTTCAAGGGTGACGACGAGCGTTACGTCGTCCAGGGCGTCCACATGATCGTGGAGGGCAACCACCAGCGGAAGTGGAAGGAAGGCGAGAAGCGCGATAGCCGGCTTGTCTTCATCGGCCGCAACCTCGATGCGGATGAACTGAAGACGCAGTTCGAGGCGTGCCTGGCCTAGCCGCCCCGATGCCGTCCATCCAGGATTTCCCGCTCGGAGCATTCGTGGTCGAGGCCGCCTTTCTGGGCGAGACGGCTGCTTTTGCGCTGGGCGACGGCACCGTACGGCTTGCCTCGGGTGTTGCGGCGGAATCCGTGGCGGTCCACGGCGGCGCCATTCTTGCCGCGGCGGTAACGGGTGATGGCCGCCTCGTCACCGGCGGCGATGATGGCCTCGTCGCGCGCACCGATGCCCGCGGCAAGGTCGATCGCGTCGCCGAGCTGCCGCGGAAGTGGATCGACCATGTCGCCGCCAGCCCCGGCGGCGCTCTGGGGTATGCGTCTGGCAAGCAGGCCTTCGTCCGTCTGTCCGATGGCCGCGAGCGGGTATTCGAACACAAGCGCTCCGTCGGTGGGCTGGCCTTCGCACCGAAGGGG
>CAZXKZ010000083.1:0-5074 GCA_964641825.1 uncultured Bauldia sp. | reverse complement strand
CCGGAACCGAAATCGCCGCACGGCGTTGACGTCACCCCGGACGGCAAGTTCATCGTCACCTCCATGCAGGAGAACGCGCTCCACGGATGGAAGCTCGACGACGGCAAGGACATGCGCATGACGGGCTATCCGGCCAAGCCGAAGTCGGTGTCGTGGTCCGCCAAGGGCAAGTATCTCGCCACCTCGGGCGCCAATGCCGCGATCCTGTGGCCCTTCCATTTCCGCGATGGCCCGATGGGGCGCCAGCCGCTTCAGCTCGGCGCGCGCGAGGTGCTGGTCACACGCGTCGCCAGCCATCCGAAGGAGGATCTCGCGGCCATCGGCTATCAGGACGGGATGATACTCGCCGTCCGCTTTGCCGACGCGCAGGAGGCGCTGTTTCGGCGTCCCGGCCAGAGTCCTGTCTCGTCGCTCGCTTGGGACCGGCGGGGCAGGCGGCTTGCGTTCGGCTGCGAAGACGGTTCTGCTGGCATCGTCGATATCGCCGGTTAGCGGCCTCGCGCGGGCTTGCTCTGCGGACTTGCTCGGGGAGGGTGCTGATTGTTTCGCGGCCTTTTCATCAACCTCGACCGCAAGCCTGAGCGGCGCCGCCGCATGGAAGCCGAGTTGCGCCGCTTCCGGCTGTCTTCGAACTACGAGCGCCTGCGCGCCATCGACGGGCATCCGGGTGCGACCGGCGCGATCGCCGCCGTCATCGGTTGCTTCCGTTCCCATCACAAGGCGATGGAGATTGCCAAGGGCCACTCCGACGCCTTCCACATCATGGAGGACGACCGGATTCTGTCCGGCCAGCTCGGTAAGTTTCTGCAATCTCAGGAATGCGCCCGCCAGCTTCGCCAGTTCGATCTCCTGTTTCTCGACATGTGGGTCGAGGAGACGTCATTCGGCCGCTTCCGCGAGGCGTTCGCCCGCGCCGGCCAGGGCGCTTTCTTCCTCAATATGCGCGGCATGCGCATCGGCACAGCGGCTTCCTACATCGTTTCGCCACGGAGTTCCGGCAGGATCGCCGTCCTCATGGCGGATGAGATCGCACGCGGGCCACGCATGCCGGTGGATACTTTCTATTCCCACATGGTCGACCGCGGCCTTCTGACGGCCGGACTCGCCTTTCCGTTCCTCACCGCCATCGATGTGGTCACCGGGCCGGAATCGTCGATCCAGTCGATGGACCGCAGCGGCCTCGTCAAGCAGGCAGAGCTGCGCATGTCGTTCTTCGTCGATCGCCAGGCGCGGTTGACGGACAGCACCGGTCGCAAGGATGCGCCGGCGGCGTCGCTTAAAGCCGCGCCCCGATGAGCCCAATGATCAAGGGCCTATACATCAACCTCGACCGCAAGCCCGAGCGGCGTCGCCGCATGGAGGCAGAACTCCGCCGCTTTCGCCTTTCGCAGTTCTACCAGCGTGTGCGAGCAGTCGATGGTCACGCCATCCAGCCCGATTTCTGGGGAGCGACCATGGGGTGCTTCCGCTCCCACCTGAAGGCCGTCGAGATTGCGAGGGATGCGGGCGGGATCGTCCACATCATGGAGGATGACAGGCTCCTGTCCGGGCGCCTGCGGTCGTTCCTGCAATCGCCTCAGTGTCAGGGCCTCCTGCGCACCTTCGATCTCGTGTTTCTCGATATGTGGGTCGATCCCGGCACGGTGGAGCAGTACCGACAGGCTTTGGCCGCGGCCGCGGGTGGCCTGAACATTGTCAACCTGCGCGGCCTCCGGGTTGGGTCGGCCGCGTCCTATCTGGTGTCGGGCCGTAGCGCGGGGCGCATCGCGGAGCTTCTCGCTGCCGAGGCCGAGCGCGGGCCTCGTGTTCCGGTCGACGATTTCTATTCGCGCATGGTGCAGACTGCCGACCTCAAGGCGGCGGTGATCCTGCCCTTCCTCACGTGCATGGACATGGAGACGGCGACCGACTCCGCGATCCAGATTCGAGGGAAGGAATACATGACCATGCAGGTGCTGATGCGGACCGCATTCTTCGTCGAGCGCGAGCGTCAGGCATCGGCCAAGCTGGTTCCGGCTTCGGGACCGGATCAATAGCGCCCGCTTGCAGCGGGCATTTTCCGGGGCGGACAACCGCGGCGTGTCTGTATGCGACCGTTATCGTCCACGTCTTGGTAACCGCGTCGTTCTAGGTTGAGCGCCCGAGTGGCGGGGCTTGCTCGCCGCCGGTCCTTCGTTGAGCGGTTTTCCGACGATGGCGCCCTGGATCAACGTACTGCTGCTCTTCGCCGAAGGCCTGCTTTACTTCGCGGTGATGACGGCGCTGTTTCGCGCGCGCCACCGGTTCGGCATCGGCCTGTTCTTCTGCGCCCTCGGCACGATGCACTTCCTCGAGACCTACCTCGCGGCGGTCCTTTACCTGACCTTCCCGATGGGCCTGGCGCTGTCGCCTGGATCGATCGTGCTCTTCTCGGGCAAGCTCGTGATGTTGCTCCTCGTCTACATCCGCGAGGATGCCGCGGCGGTCCGTCAGCCCATCTACGGCCTGCTGGCCGGCAATTTTCTGATGGTCGGCCTCGTCTGGCTGATGCGTCTTCATATGGTCGAGCCGGTGGCCGGCACCGCGCCCGACTTCGCCTTCATGGACCAGATCGGCGGCCTGATGATCTGGGGGACGCTCCTCCTGTTCGTCGATTCGATCCTGATCGTCCTGCTCTACGAGCGCTCCGCGTCGTGGCTCGGCAACCGCCAGTTCGCGCGGATCGCGCTCAGCGCCGGCGCGATCCTGACGTTCGACCAGGTCGGCTTCTTCATCGTCCTCAAGCTCGTGCTCGGCGTGCCCTGGGATGTGCTGCTCGGCGGGTGGATGGCCAAGATGGTGGCCGCTGCCTTCTATGGCGGACTCGCGGCACTCTATCTTCGCTACGTCGAGCCGGTCACCGTCCGTCGTGGTGTGCAGCGTCCGCTCTCCGATGTCTTCGACACGCTCACCTACCGCCAGCGCTACGAGACACTGCTGCGTCAGACCGGGCGCGACGCGCTCACCGGCCTGCTCGATCGCGGGCGGTTCGATCGCGAGAGCGGGCATACGGTTGCCATGGCGCTGTCGGCACGCCGGCCGGTCAGCGTGCTCGTCATCGACCTCGATCATTTCAAGTCGTTCAACGATCGCTTCGGCCATGCTGTCGGCGATGACATCCTCCGGCAGGCGGCACGGTCGATCTCGGAGGCGGTGCGCGACGTCGACCAGGTCTATCGCTATGGCGGCGAGGAGTTCGTCGTGCTCTGCGACGGCCTCGGCAGGGCCGGCGCGCTGGTCCTTGCCGAGCGCCTCCGCCGCAGGGTGGCGGGGCTTGTGCTCGCGTCCGGCCGCGTCACCACCAGCATCGGCGTGGCGACCGCGCCGGAAGATGGCGCCACTATCGCGGAGCTGTTCGCCACCGCCGACGCCCGCCTGTACGACGCCAAGGAGAGGGGGCGCGATCGCGTCTCCGCAGGCCCCGAGCGGCGCGGCGAAGTCGTGCAGGACACCGCGCCCTCGCTCGCGCGGCAGCGCCCCGCTTGAATAGTGCCGCGCGCCGAATCCTCAGCGCACCAGCACGTTCCGGAACTGCCAGGCGTCGCTCGTGTCGATGTCCTCGGGAAAGAATCCGGGGCGATCGGTCAGTGGCGTCCAGTCGGTGTAGTAACCCTTGACCGGCCCGAGGTAGGGCAACTGCACCTCGAGGCAACGGCGGTAGTCCATCTCGTCTGCTTCGACGATCCCGGCCTCGGGGTTTTCGAGGGCCCACACCATCCCGGCGAGCACGGCCGATGTCACCTGGAGTCCGGTGGCGTTCTGATAGGGCGCGATGTCGCGCGTTTCCTCGATCGATAGCTGCGAGCCGAACCAGTAGGCGTTCTTCTTGTGCCCGTAGAGGAGCACGCCAAGCTCGTCCTTTCCGTCGAGGATCTCGCTCTCGTCCAGGATGTCGTATTCCTTCTGCACCACGCCGGCCCGCCCGAAGAGCTCGTGCAGCGACAGCACCGCATCGTCTGCCGGGTGGTAGGCGTAGTGGCAGGTCGGCCGGTAGGCGACCTTTCCATCCTCGTGGAGCGTGAAATAGTCCGAAATCGAGATGGACTCGTTGTGGGTGACGAGGAATCCGTACTGCGCACCGGGCGTCGGGCACCACGAGCGCACGCGCGTGTTGGCGCCGGGCTGGAGCAGGTAGATCGCCTGCGCGTCCGGCCCGAGCGTGCCCGAGTTGTCGGGCCGCCACGTCTCATGCGTCCCCCAGCCGAGTTCGGCCGGCTGCACGCCTTCCGACAGGAAGCCTTCCACCGACCAGGTGTTGACGAAAACGCCCATCTGCTTGGGCCGCTTGGAGCGCTGCGTATCGCGCTCGGCGATGTGGATGCCCTTGACGCCGAGGTCGCGCGCAAGCCGCGCCCAGCCCTCGCGGTCCGCCGCATCGGGCTCCCGAAAGCCGGTCAGGCCGGTGTCGGCCGCGAGATTGACCAGTGCCTGCTTCACGAACCACGACACCATGCCGGGGTTCGCGCCGCAGCAGGAAACCGCCGTCGCTCCGCCCGGCGATCGCGCCTTTTCGTCGCGCACCGTCTTGCGCAGCGCGTAGTTGGTGCGGTCGGCTGCTCCGGCCGACTTGTCGAAATAGAAGCCCGGCCACGGCTCGACGACGGTGTCGATGTAGAGAGCGCCGATCTCGCGGCAGAACCGCATGATGTCGAGGGAAGACGTATCGACGGAAAGATTCACGCAGAATCCCTGTCCACCGCCGGCGGTCAGCAGGGGGCCGAGCAGCGCCCGGTAGTTGTCGCGCGTCACCGCCTCGGTGATGAGGCGCACACCATGCTGCCGGCAAAGCTCGGCGCGCTTGGCGTGCGGATCGATGACGACGAAGCGCTCCTTGTCGTACGTGAAATGGCGCTCGATCAGCGGCAGCGTGCCCTTGCCGATCGAGCCGAAGCCGATCATGACGATTGGGCCGGAAATCTTCGCGTGGATTTGCGAGGCGGGGCTCATGATAGTTCTCTCCAGGATTGGTGAGGGCGCTTGTCAGCTGCGCCGTTTGGCGGTCACTTCGATCTCGACCTTCATCTCGGGCTTGTAGAGCGCGGAGACGGCAACAATC
>CAZXKZ010000082.1:2380-10460 GCA_964641825.1 uncultured Bauldia sp. | reverse complement strand
GCTGGCATCGGCCGGCACGACGCCGGCCTTCATCACGACCGAGCCCGGAACGCTCTTCCACGGCGTGAGCAGGTGCCGCGAATCGGGCGACCACGAGAACCAGAGGTCGCCGTCGGCATAGCTGGTGTTATAGTCCTGTGGGCCGAAGGGGCTGGCGGTTTCCCCGCTGTCGAGATCGAGCACCTTCACCTCGCGGCGCGCATAGATGTAGGCGAGCTTGGTCCCGTCCGGGGAGAAGGCTGGCTGGAAGGCGTCCTCCTCGGCGACGATGAGCGGCTTCTCCTCGTAGCTCAGCGCCAGGCGCGCGCCGGCGTCGTCGCGCTGCAGGTCGACGGCATAGACCCCCCAGCGGCGATCGCGCTGGGCGGCGTAGACGAGCAGCGAGCCGTCCGGCGAGAAGGCGACGTTCTTCTCCGGATCGACGGTGTCGGTGATCTGCCGCCAGTTGCCGAGACGATCGATGAGGAAGACCTCGGCGTTGACGACGGCCGCGAAATAGGCGCCGTCCGGCGACGATACGAACTCGTTGGCCGCGAACGTGCGCCGGCGCTCTGGCTGCTCCATGCGCTGCTCGGGGATCACGATGGTCACCTGCTCAGGCGCTTCGGTGCCGGCGCGGAGACGGTAGACGGTGCCGTTGTGGGCGAAGGCGAGGTCGCCGTTGTGCGCCGCACTGAGGAAGCGGACGGGATGGTCGACATAGTGCGTGAGCTGACGGCTCTCGCCGCTGTCGCGATCGTAGACCCACACGTTGAGCGTGCCGGAGGCCTCGCCGAGATAGTAGATCGTGCGCTCGCCCGGACCCCACACCGGGCTGAGGGCGTCGTAGTTCGGATCGAAAAGGCGCGTGTGCATGCCTGTGGCCCGATCGTAGATCCACACCTGACGGGCGTTGCTGGCGACGCGATGCTGGCGGCTCTCCGGATCGAACGACGGGTTGTACATATAGAGAAGCTCGGTGCCGGCACGGTTCCACACTGCCTGGCGCGCCTGGTTCGGGAGCACCAGCGTCGTGCGGTCGGTGCCGAGGTCGATGCTGTAGAGCTGCGGCGCGCGGCTCAGCGGCGCCTGCAGGCTGGCGACGGCATCGCCGAGCCCGACGCGCGTATAGAGCAGGCCCGAGCCGTCGGGCGTGAAGCTCGCCGGCACCTCGCCGCTCGATGACCATGTCAGACGGCGCACGGCGCCGGACGCGAAATCGGTGACATAGACGTCGTCGTCGCCGTTGATGTCGGAGGCGAAGGCGATCTCGCCGGTCTCGGCGTTCCACACCGGGCCGTAGCTGTAGTAGCCTTGGCTGGTGACCGGCGTGGCGACGCCGCCGGCGGCATCGACCACGTGGACCTGTCCGCGATAGGTGAATGCGATCCGCTCGCCGTCGGGCGAGATGGCGGGATAGCGTATCCAGTGCGGCTCAGCGGCGGAGGCCGCGGGGATGCCGAGCACCGGCGCAAGCGCAAGCGCCATCACCGACAGACGCAGGATCGTTTTCATGTCGTTTCACTCCCGATCGAGGGTGCTGATCTCAGAGGTGGCGGCCGCAAACGCGCCTCATCCACCCGGGTTCGGCTGCATGCTAGAAAGGCGGGTGTTAAAATGAGGATGAAGCTGCCGGCCGAAAGGGCCGCCAATCGTCACTGGGGTAAACAGCCCATGAACCCGACGCCGCAGACCACACGGAGCCTGGTGAAATGTACGGACTGATCGGCAGCTTCGTCGCGAAGACCGGCCAGCGCGATGCGCTCGTCGCCATCCTCACCGCGGAGGTCGGCCCGATGCCGGGTTGCCGCAGCTATATCGTCGCCACCGATCCGGCCGATGCCGATCTGGTCTGGATCACCGAGGTCTGGGACGACAAGGCCGCCCACGAGGCCTCGCTGGCGATTCCTGCCGTCAAGGCCGCGATCGTCAAGGCGATGCCGCTGATCGAGCGCTTCGGCGAAAGCCGCAGCATCACGCCGGTCGGCGGCATCGGCCTCTGAACGCCCTCCGGATTCAATCCGCCGGATAGCCGACCGTTGTCAGGACCGCGATCTTGCCATCGCGGACCACGGCGGTGTCGTGGAAGGTCTGCCCGGCGACGGTGAAGTTGAATACCACCACGTCGTCGTGGACGATGAAGGCGTTGACGGCGACAGCGTCGTCAGGCGAGCCGGCCGCAAGGAAATCCGCGAAGAAGCCGCGGATCCGATCGAGCCCGACCAGCGCGCCGTCCGTGGTCACGATCGCCGACTGGTCCGTGAAATCCGCCATGACCGCGTCGATATCGCCCGCAGTCGCCGCGGCGACGTGCTGCTCCCATACCGCCCTGGTGGCGGCGGAATCGGCGGCGGCGGGAACGGCGGCCGCGGCGAGCAGAAGGACGGCCAGCGTCGAGGAACGCACAAGATAGCGAAACATGTCTTCCTCCTTTCGTTGCCCCCTACACTTCCATCGCAATCGTCGGATGCCCATACAACTACAGAATCTATAGTGACGGGAGCACCGGATCGGATTAGCTTCGTGACATGAGCGGATATGGCCAGTTCTGCCCGATGGCGCTGGCGGCGGAGATCGTCGGCGAGCGGTGGACGCCGCTGATCCTGCGCGAGCTTTACCTCGGCGCGCGCCGCTTCAACGATATCCAGCGCGGCGTGCCACGGATTTCTCCGTCACTCCTTTCGCAAAGGCTGAAGACGCTGGAGAAGGCTGGCATCGTCGTCCGCCAGCGGAACGGGTCGGCGCGCACGGACTACATCCTGACGGAAGCGGGCGCGGCCCTGGCGCCGGTCATCGAAGGGCTCGCCCTCTGGGGAAAGACATGGCTGCCGGCGAACCTCAGCCGCGTCCAGGCGGACCCCGATCTCATCCTGTGGGACATGCACCGGCGTCTCCACCTGTCGCGACTGCCGGCGAAGCGCACGGTGATTCGTTTCGATTTCACCGACCAGCCGAAGGCGAAACGCCACCGCTGGATACTCGCCGACCGCTTGACGGCAGAGTTCTGCATCACCGACCCCGGCTTCGCGGTCGACCTGCTGGTGACCACCGACAGCCGCACGATCGTCTGGGTATGGTACGGCGACATCCCGCTGAAGCGGGCGATCGCCAACGGTTCTGTCCAGCTCGACGGTCCGTCTCGCCTTTGCGCGGCCTTTCCGTCGTGGCTGATGCTCAACCTCCTGGCGCCGATTCCGCGGCGAAGGCCGCTCGCGGCGGCCTGATTTGTCGGGTCGCGGCGGACGGGCTATATCCCGGCCCTCGCAAAAGCGCCGGGCTGCAACCGCCAGATGAACAAGACCGCCGACCACGATCCCAGCGATGCCATCAAGACGGCTCGGCTCATCTCCGCCGCCCTGCCCTATATGCTCGCCTATGACCAGAAGGTGGTCGTGGTGAAGTACGGCGGGCACGCCATGGGCGATGCGGAGCTGGCGCGTGCCTTCGCCCGCGACATCACGCTGCTGGAAACCTCCGGCGTCCGCCCGGTGGTCGTCCACGGCGGCGGGCCGCAGATCGGCCAGATGCTCGACCAGCTCGGCATCAAGTCCGAGTTCCGCTCGGGCCTGCGCGTCACCGACAAGCGCACCGTCGAGGTGGTCGAGATGGTGCTCGCCGGATCGATCAACAAGGAGATCGTGCGCGCCATCAACGCCGAGGGTGGCAAGGCCGTCGGTCTCTGCGGCAAGGACGGCAACATGGTCTTCGCCGAGAAGGTGACGCGGACCGAGCGCGACCCCGATTCCAACATCGAACGGGTCATCGACCTCGGTTTCGTCGGCGAGCCGAAGCGGGTCAACCGTGCCGTCATCGACATGGTGCTCGGCGCCGAGCTCATTCCCGTCATCGCGCCGGTCGCGCCGGGCGACGATGGCAACACCTACAACGTCAACGCCGACACCTTCGCCGGCGCGATAGCAGGTGCGCTCAATGCCGCCCGCCTCCTGTTCCTCACTGACGTGCCGGGCGTGCTCGACAAGCAGGGCAAGCTGCTGAAGGAGCTCACCGTCAGCCAGGTGAAGGCGCTGATCGCCGACGGAACGATCTCCGGCGGCATGATCCCCAAGGTGGAGACCTGCATCGAGGCGCTCGCCCGCGGCGTCGAGGGCGTGGTCATCCTCAACGGCAAGACACCGCACGCCGTCTTGCTGGAGCTTTTCACCGACCACGGCGCGGGTACACTGATCAAGCCGTGAGCGCTGCCGCGCCCGAAGTGCCGACTGGCGATCCCCCGCCGCTCCGCGACCTTGCCCGGTTCGCGGCGGTCGATGCGTGGGTGTTCGACCTCGACAACACGCTCTACCCGCGCCACGTCAACCTGTTTAGCCAGGTGGACACCCGCATACGGGCCTACGTCGCCCGTCTCCTCGATCTTCCGCCGGAAGAGGCGCAGCGCGTGCAGAAGGACTACTATCAGCGCTACGGCACGACGCTGCGCGGGCTGATGGAGGAACACGGCATCGCGCCGGACGACTTCCTCGAATACGTCCACGACATCGACCACTCGCCGGTGGCGCCCGACCCCCGCCTCGGCGAAGCCATCGAGATGCTGCCGGGCCGGAAGTTCATCTTCACCAACGGCAGTCGCGCGCACGCGGAGAAGGTCGCCGAACGGCTCGGCATCACACGCCACTTCGAGCAGATCTTCGACATCGTTTCGTCCGAGCTGCTGCCGAAGCCCAACCGCGAGACCTACGACCGCTTCCTGCGCGTCACCGGCGTCGAGCCGAAGCGCGCCGCCATGTTCGAGGACTTGGCGCGCAACCTGGTGGTGCCGCGTGCGCTCGGCATGGCTACGACGCTGCTCGTCCCAACTGGCGCGCGCGAGGTGCTGACGGAAGACTGGGAACTCGAAGGACGCGATGCGCCGCACATCGACTTCGTCACCGAGGACCTTGCGGCGTTCCTGGAGGAAGTCGGCGGCGCGATCGGCACGCGGCCGCAGCCCGGCGCATAAGGAGGCGGCACATGCTGGCGGTCGAGATCGTCATCGTTCTCTTCCTGATCCTCATCAACGGCGTGCTCGCCGGCTCCGAGCTCGCCGTCGTGTCCTCCCGCAAGGCGCGTCTCGAAACGATGGCCGAACATGGCAGCGGCGGCGCGCGGGTTGCGCTCCGGCTCCTGGAGGATCCGGGCACGTTCCTGTCGACCGTGCAGATCGGCATCACGCTGGTCGGCATCGTCGCCGGCGCCTATTCCGGCGCCACGTTCGCCGATGCGCTCGGCGACCGGCTCGACGAGTACGACTGGATCGCGCCGAGAGGCGATGCCATCGCCATCGGGTTGGTGGTGGTCGCCATCACCTACCTGTCGCTCATCGTGGGCGAGCTGGTGCCGAAGCGGATCGCGCTGAAGAACCCGGAACGGGTTGCAGCGTTCGTGGCCCGCCCGATGCTCGTGCTCTCGCGCATCGCCGCGCCGGCGGTCTGGCTTCTCCGCCATTCCAGCGATTTCATCCTCCGCATGCTTCGCCTTTCCGGGGAGCGCGAAAGCGAGGTCACCGAGGAGGAGGTCAAGTCGCTGATCGCGGAAGGCACGCGGACCGGCGTGTTCAAGCCCGAGGAGCGCGAGATGATCGAGGGCGTGCTCCGCCTCGCCGACCGCTCCGTGCGCGCCATCATGACGCCGCGCGCCGATATCTCGTGGATCGCCATCGACGCGGGTGGCGACGAGACGCTCCGCCGGCTCCGCGACGAGCGCTACACGCAACTCCTCGTCTGCGAAGGCTCGATCGACCATCCGGTCGGCATCATCGACGCCAGCGATGTCATCAGCGCGCTGGTCGACAGCCGCGACATCCGGCTCGGAGATATCGTGCGGAAGGCGCCGGTCATCCCGGAGCGGACCCGCATCCTCGACCTCATCGAGGTGTTCCGGCGCGAGGGCGAGCATTTCGCCGTGATCGTCGACGAGTACGGCACGACGCAGGGTGTCGTCACCTCAACAGATGTGCTCGAAAGCATCGCCGGCGAACTGCCGGAGCGAGCGGAAGAAGCCGAGCCGATGATCGTGCATCGGGAGGACGGCTCGTGGCTCGTCGACGGCCTCCTGCCCATCGACGAGTTCGAGGATCTCGTCGGCATCCGCGGGCTGCGCGGCGGCGGCTTCGAGACCGTGGCGGGACTCGTCCTCGACCGGCTCGGCCGCATTCCGGAGGCCGGCAACCGGATGGCGCTGGACGGTTTCGTGGTCGAGGTGATCGACATGGACGGCCGCCGCATCGACAAGCTGCTGGTGAGCCGCGCCGGCGACAGCACGGCGGACGCCTAGCGGCTGGCGAAGATGCCCGAAAGCCGCTATCGGCTTTCGCCGGACTTCGAAACAGGGACTGCCATGACCGATCACGCCGCACTCCGCACGACCATCGAAACCGCCTTCGAGGCGCGCGACGGCATCGACGCCCATACCACCGGCCCGGTGCGCGAGGCCGTGGAGACGGCGCTCGGCCTCCTCGATCACGGCGAGGCGCGGGTGGCGGAGAAGAAGGATGGCCAGTGGACCGTCAACCAGTGGCTCAAGAAGGCGGTGATGCTGTCCTTCCGCCTCAATCCCATGACGCGCATCGATGGCGGGCCCGATGGCTCGGGCTGGTGGGACAAGGTACCCTCCAAGTTCGCCGGCTGGAGCGACGTCGATTTCGGCAAGGCCGGTTTCCGCGCGGTGCCGGGCTCGATCGTGCGGCGCTCGGCCTATATCGCGCCGAACGTCATCCTCATGCCCTCGTTCGTGAACCTCGGCGCCTACGTCGATACCGGCACGATGGTCGACACCTGGGTCACCGTCGGGTCCTGCGCCCAGATCGGCAAGAACGTGCACCTGTCCGGCGGCGTCGGCATCGGCGGCGTGCTGGAGCCGCTGCAGGCCGGCCCGACGATCATCGAGGACAACTGCTTCATCGGCGCGCGCTCGGAGGTGGTGGAAGGCGTCGTCGTCGGCGAAGGCTCGGTCATCTCCATGGGGGTGTTCATCGGCGCCTCTACCAAGATCGTCGACCGCACGACCGGCGAGATCCACATCGGCAAGGTGCCGCCCTACTCCGTGGTCGTGTCAGGGAGCATCCCCGGAAAGCCGCTCCCGAACGAGACTTGGGGGCCGTCGCTCTACTGCGCGGTGATCGTCAAGAAGGTCGACGCCCAGACACGCTCCAAAACCTCGATCAACGAGCTGCTGCGCGACTGAGGGGAGCCCTCGGGAACCCCGAGGATTCACGAACGCCCCGCCGTCGGGTATCTTGGCCGAATCGCTCTTCAATCCGGGGGCTGAGGAGACTTCGCAATGAACTTCGACTTCAATCGACTCTATCTGTCGACCGAGGGACGGATCGGGCGCGGTCAGTACTGGCTCGGCGCCATCGTGCTCGCGGTCATCTCGATCATCGTGACGTTCCTGGTGACCAGAGCGCTGGGTGGCACCGCCTACATCATCTTCGCGCTCATCTGGCAGATCATCATCTCCTACCTGGCCTACAACCTGATGGCCAAGCGCTTCCAGGACAGGGACAAGCCCGCCACATACGCGCTCTATGCCATCGTGGCGCTGTTCATCCTGACGGTGATCAGCCTGTTCACCACGCCGCCGCCCGGCGAGATGCCCGGCGCCATATCGATCATCGCCAGCCTGCTGACGCTCGCCATCGCCATCTGGCTGCTGATTGAGCTCGGCATCCTGCGCGGCACCGCCGGCCCCAACCAGTACGGGCCCGACCCGGTGCCGCAGCGCTGAGACGGCGCGGGGCCGGCGGCGACCGGCCCCATTGACCATGACGGCCGCGGCGGGGGACAAATCGGCCCGCCGCCACGTCCGAGGCTGAACCCATGCCCGCCGCCGGCCTCGACCAGCTCGTCGCCTTCTTCTTCCGGCCGCAAGGCCGGATCACCCGCAGCGAATACGCGCTCGGGCTGGTGTTCATCTACGCGCTCAGCCTCGCCATCATGGCGTTCGTGCTGGCGCGGACGGATTCCGACGGCGCGCTCATGCTCACCATCCTGCTGACGCTGCCGCTCACCGTCTCCATGTTCATGCTGGTGGTGAAGCGGTGCCACGATTTCGGCGTGACTGGGGCGTTCCTTCTGCTGCTGTTCGTGCCGTTCGTAGGCTTCGT
>CAZXKZ010000082.1:0-2370 GCA_964641825.1 uncultured Bauldia sp. | reverse complement strand
GCGCTCTGCTTCATACCGGGTACCCGCGGCCCCAACGCCTACGGCCCGGCGCCGCAATTCCGGCCCGACTAGCCGCCACCGTTTGCGTCGCGGGCGCGGGGCTGGTTTAACCGCCCGTCAGGCCCTCGTCCTCCAGACTGCTTCCCATGACGCCCCTCGCCGAAGCCGCCGCCAAGCATCTCAGCGCGCTGATCGCCTGCCGGTCGGTAACGCCGGAGGACGGCGGCGCGCAGGCCTATCTCGAGCTCGCCCGCGAGGTGCTCGCCCGCATGGAGCACCCCGATCTTCTTGATCGGGGTCTCGCCGATGCCCTCGGGGCCTCCGGCTTCTCTGTGGAACGCCTCAAATTCTCAGCATCCGACACGCCGGACGTCGATAACCTCTTCGCAACCATCGGCGCAGGAAGTCCGCACCTCGTGTTCGTCGGGCACACCGACGTCGTGCCGCCCGGCGACGAGCGCCTGTGGAGCTATCCGCCGTTCGCCGCGAAGGTGTCGGAAGGCGTCATGTTCGGGCGCGGCGCCGTCGACATGAAGGGCGGCATTGCCGCTTTCCTCGCTGCCGCGGAGAGCTACCTTGGCGGCGGAGCGCGCAAGGGCACGCTGTCCTTCATGATCACCGGCGACGAGGAAGGCGCCGCCATCAACGGCACGGCGAAGCTCATCCAGTGGTCACGCGACAAGGGACTCCGTTTCGACGCGGCGCTGGTCGGCGAGCCGACCTCGCACCAGCGCCTCGGCGACACCGTCAAGATCGGCCGGCGGGGCAGCCTGTCGGGCACAATCACCGTCACCGGCAAGCAGGGGCACGCCGCCTACCCGCACCTCGCCGACAACCCCGTGCCGGCGCTGGTGGCGATCCTGTCGCGCCTGACGCGGCTGAGGCTCGACGACGGCAGCGTGGACTTCCAGCCGTCCAACCTCGAGGTGACCGCCATCGAGACGGACAGCCAGGTCTTCAACGTCATCCCCGGCGAGGCCCGCGCACGGTTCAACGTGCGCTTCAACGACTTCTGGTCGCTGAGCGCGCTGAAGGCGCTGATCAAGCGGGAGATCGCCGAGGCCGGCGACTGCGAGCTGGCGTTCGAGCCCAATGCCAGCGACTGGTTCCTGACCAGCAACCACGTGCTCCTGAAGCCGCTGTCGGAGGCCATCGAAGCGGTCGCCGGCGTCGTGCCGCAGACCTCGACCGGTGGCGGCACGTCCGATGCGCGTTTCTTCAAGGATGTCTGCCCGGTGGTCGAGTTCGGGCTCGTCGGCGACACGATGCACCAGGTGAACGAGCGCGTTGCGCTGTCCGAACTCGGAATGCTGGCGGACGTTTATCGCAATTTCCTCGACCGGTACTTCGGCACGCTCAGGTGATCACGATCGCGGAAGTGCAGCGGTCGCTCCTCGGCGCGTGGGGGCTCCTCCTCGGCCGCCGCGACGCCATGCGGTCGTTCGATACCAGCAGCGAGGGGTTCTGGCGCTCGTTCCAGGTGGTCTTCGTCATCGCGCCCGTCTACGCGGTCATCGCGGTGGCGGATTGGCAGGCGGCGCTGGAGACCACGCCGCCGGATGCCGGCCTGCCGTTCAGCGTGCAGTCATTTTGGGTCTCGCGCGTGCTCCTGCTCGGTCTCGATTGGGTGACGCTGCCCATCATCCTCGCCGCGCTCGCAGGCTTCCTCGGGATCAAGCAGCGCTACGGAGCCTTCATCGTCGCCCGCAACTGGTCGAACCTTCTCGGCATCCTGCCCTTCGGTGCGGTCGCGCTCCTCGACCTCATCGGCCTGTTGCCGGGCGACGCCATCCTCATCCCGTCGCTCGTCGCGCTCGCTTTCGCGCTCCGCCTTGCCTACATGGTCGCGCGGATCGCGCTCGGCGCGGCCGTCGAGATCGCCATCGGCTTCGTCGTCTTCGATTTTCTCGTCAGCCTTGCGCTCGCCCGGATCGTGAGCCGGCTGTTGGGCGTCGAGCTGGCCTAGTAGTCCACGCCCACCATGTAGAGGCCGGCCGCGGGTGCAACCGGGCCGGAGCGCGACCGGTCGCGCGCTTCCAGCGCCTCGCCCACCGCGCCGACCGGCCAGCTTCCGTCGCCGACCTTGCGCAGTGCCCCCACCATCGAGCGCACCTGGTTGTGGAGGAACGAACGCGCCGAAGCGCGCACAACCACCTCCTCGCCCTCCCGGCCCACGTCGAGGCGGAACTGGCGGATGGCCGCAATGTGTTCGGCAGGCTCGCCGTCGATCAATTCGATCCTGACATCTTTATGACATCGGCCATAGCACGCCAACAGCTTTGCCAAAAAGCCCGAAGCGATGGATGAATAGATGCCGATCCGCACTCGCCCCTGCTCGGATCGGCCAGCGGCGGCAACTTCATGAGCGCC
>CAZXKZ010000081.1:0-10460 GCA_964641825.1 uncultured Bauldia sp. | reverse complement strand
CGCACCGCCTCGACCGCGTCTCCTACGAGGAGATGCTGGAGATGGCCTCGCTCGGTGCCAAGGTGCTGCAGGTGCGTTCGGTCGAGCTGGCGATGGTCCATAACGTGCGCACGTTCGTGCGCTCGAGCTTCACCGATCCGGATGCGCCCGAGCTGCAAGGCGCCAACGCCGCCCCCGGAACCCTCATCTGCGACGAGGACGAAATCGTGGAAAAGAAAGTCGTCTCCGGCATCGCCTATTCCAAGGACGAAGCGCAAATCTCGCTGCGCCGCGTCGCCGACAAGCCGGGCGTGGCGGCGGCGGTCTTCGGGCCGCTCGCGGCCGCCAACATCAATGTCGACATGATCGTCCAGAACGTTTCCGAGGACGGCAAGCTCACCGACATGACCTTCACGGTGCCGACCGCCGACTATGACAAGGCGATGAAGGTGCTCGACGGGGCGCGCGACCAGATCGGCTTCCAGACCATCCAGGGGTCCACCGACGTGGCCAAGATCTCGATCATCGGCATCGGCATGCGCAGCCACGCGGGCGTCGCGGCTGACTGCTTCCGGGCGCTAGCCGGCAAGGGCATCAACATCCGCGCCATCACGACTTCCGAAATCAAGATATCGGTATTGATCGACGCCACCTACACCGAGCTTGCGGTACGGACTTTGCATTCGCTATACGGACTCGACAGCGCGTAACTGCGGGTTGGGGGCGTCCGGGCGCCCCGGTGGCGGCCGGCGGCCTTTCCTGGGCTCCGGCTGATTTCTTGAAGGATAGCGGACATGCGGGGTCCTCCCGCCGGGCCGCGCGTCCTGCTCCGTCGCCTCAGGGAGGTGATGGCGGAGCCGATCAGCGCACAAGCCCGGCTCGACAAGATCGTGACCCAGATCGCGGCCAACATGGTGGCCGAGGTCTGTTCCGCCTATGTGCTGCGTTCCGACGGCGTCCTTGAGCTCTACGCCACCGAAGGCCTTAAGCGCGAAGCCGTCCACCAGGCCTCGCTGCGTGTCGGCGAGGGCCTCGTCGGCACCATCGCCGAGGAAGCCCGGCCGCTGAACCTGCCCGACGCCCAGAGCCACCCGGCCTTCCAGTACCTGCCGGAGACGGGCGAGGAGATCTATCACTCGTTCCTCGGCGTGCCCGTACTGCGCGCCGGCCGGACGCTCGGCGTGCTCGTCGTCCAGAACCGCGCCCACCGCACCTACCACGAGGAGGAAGTCGAGGCGCTGCAGACCACGGCGATGGTGCTCGCCGAGATGATCGCTGCGGGCGAGCTCGCTGGCATCGGCCGGCCGGGCACGTCGCTCGATCTCAAGCGGTCCATCTCGCTCACTGGCGTCGGGCTCGGCGAAGGCGTCGGCCTCGGTCATGTCGTCCTCCACGAGCCGCGCGTGGTCGTCACCGCGCTCATCGGCGAGGACGTGGAGCACGAAGCGAGCCGGCTCGACGAGGCGATCGCGAGCCTCAGGCTTTTCGTTGACGACATGCTGTCGCGCGACGACATCGGCGAGGCAGGCGAGCATCGCGATGTGCTCGAGGCTTACCGCATGTTCGCGTACGACCGCGGCTGGGTCCGGCGCATGCACGAAGCGATCCGGAACGGCCTTTCGGCAGAGGCGGCGGTCGAGAAGGTGCAGAGCGACATGCGCGCGCGCCTGTCGCGCCAGTCCGATCCGTTCCTGCGCGACCGGCTGCACGATTTCGACGATCTCACCAACCGGCTGCTGCGCGTGCTGATGGGCAAGGGCCACGGTCCATCGGACGACGACCTGCCCAAGGACGCCATCATCGTGGCGCGCACCATGGGCGCGGCGGAGCTGCTCGACTATGGCCGCGAGCGCATCCGTGGGCTGGTGCTGGAGGAAGGTGGACCGACCAGCCACGTTGCGATCGTCGCCCGTGCGCTCGGGGTCGCGACCGTTGGCAGGGCCGAAAACGTCGTGTCCCTCTGCGAGAACGGCGACGCCATCATTGTCGACGGCGGCACCGGCGAGGTCCACCTCCGCCCGAACGTCGATCTGGAGGCCGCCTACGCCGAGAAGGTGCGCTTCCGCGCGCGGCGCCAGGAGCAGTACCGCCTCATCCGCGACAAGCCGGCCGTGACCAAGGACGGCCAGCGCGTGACGCTGCTGATGAATGCCGGCCTGCTCGTCGACCTTCCTCATCTCGCCGAATCCGGCGCGGAGGGGATCGGCCTGTTCCGTACCGAGCTGCAGTTCATGATCGCGGCGAAGATGCCCAAGATGCGCGAGCAGAAGGCGCTCTATGAATCCGTGATCGCGGCGGCGGACGGCAAGCCCGTCACCTTCCGCACGCTCGACATCGGCGGCGACAAAGTGCTGCCCTACCTGCGCACCGCCGAGGAGGAGAACCCGGCACTCGGCTGGCGCGCGATCCGCCTCGGGCTCGACCGTCCGGGGCTGCTGAGGACGCAGCTCCGCGCGCTGATGCACGCGGCGGGCGGTACGGAGCTGCGCATCATGCTGCCGATGGTGACGGAGATCGAGGAGGTGCGGCAGGCGCGCGCGATCATCGATCGCGAGCTGGCGCACATGCGGCGCCACGGACATCGCGAGCCGAGCCGGCTGATGCTGGGCGCCATGATCGAGGTGCCGGCGATGCTCTGGCAGCTCGATGCGGTCGGCAGCGTCGCCGACTTCGTCTCGGTCGGGTCCAACGACCTCCTCCAGTTCATGACCGCGAGCGACCGCGGCAACATGCTGGTGGCGGGCCGGTTCGATCCCCTGTCGCGTCCGTTCCTGCGGGCGCTCCGCTCGATCGTGAAGACGGTCGGCGGCTCGATGCCGGTCACGCTCTGTGGCGAAATGGCCGGCAATCCGCTGGCGGCAATGACGCTGATCGGCCTCGGCTACAGGTCGCTGTCGATGTCGCCGGCCGCGGTCGGTCCGGTGAAGGCCATGACCCACGCGCTTGACGCGGCCAAGGTTACCGGGCTTCTCGACGACTGGCTCGACAACGGCCCGGCGGAGAATGGCCTCCGACCGCAGCTCCAGGCATTCGCCGAAGCCGAAGGCATTCCGCACTGACCATGCTGCCCCGCGCCAAGATTGATGGCCTCGTCGCCCGCCTGCATACGATCGATGAGAAGCTCGCCCAGCAGATCGACCGCGAGACGCGGATGAAGCTCGGCCGCGAGCGCGCCGACATCGAGCCGATCTACGAGGCCGTCAACGAACTGAAGGCGGCCGAGAAGGAGCGCGCGGACCTTCGCGAACTCGTCGACGATCCCGAGATGGGCGAGATGGCGGTGAGCGAGGCGGAGGCGCTCGACGAGCGGATCGCCAAACTCGAAAACACGATCAGGCTCTTGCTTCTGCCCAAGGACGCGGCCGACGAGAAAAGCGCGATCCTCGAAATCCGCGCCGGCACCGGCGGGAGCGAGGCGGCGCTATTTGCGGGCGACCTGTTCCGCATGTACCAGCGCTACGCCGATCTCCACCGCTGGAAGGTGGAGGTGTTGTCCGAGAGTCCCGGCGATGCGGGCGGCTACAAGGAAATCATCGCCAACGTCACCGGCAAGGGCGTGTTCGCGCGGCTGAAGTATGAATCCGGCGGTCACCGCGTCCAGCGTGTTCCCGCGACGGAGGCGAGCGGGCGCATCCACACGTCGGCGGCTACCGTCGCGGTGCTGCCGGAGGCCGAGGAGGTGGACATCGAGATCAAGCCGGAGGACATCCGCCTCGACACCACGCGCGCATCCAGCGCCGGTGGCCAGCACGCCAACACCACCGACTCGGGCGTGCGCATCCTCCACATCCCCACCGGCATCATCGTCACGTCGGTGTCGCGGTCGCAGCACCAGAACCGCGTCGAGGCGATGAAGATGCTGCGCGCCCGGCTCTATGACATCGAGCGCCAGAAGGCCGAAAGCCAGCGCTCGGCGGAGCGCAAGGGCCAGATCGGCTCAGGCGACCGCTCGGAGCGCATCCGCACCTACAACTTCCCGCAGGGGCGCGTCACCGATCACCGCATCAACCTCACGCTCTACAAGCTCGACCAGGTGCTGGCCGGAGACGCGCTCGATGAAGTCATCGACGCGCTCATCACCGAGCACCAGGCAAGCCTGCTCGCGGCGGAGGCCGAGTGAGCCGCCAGACCATCGGCAGCGTACGGCGCGAGGTGATGCGGCGGATCGGGGCCGCAAGTCCGACGGCCGGGCTGGACGCGCGGATCATTGTGGCGCATCTCGTCGGCTGCGCTCCCGGCCAGCTTGCCCTTCGCGACGACGAGGAGGCATCCGATTTCCTCACGTCGGATGCGACCGCGCTCGCGGTCCGGCGTGCGGCGGGGGAGCCGGTGGCGCGGATCGTCGGCGAGCAGGAATTTCACGGACTGATGTTCGCGCTGTCGCCGGATACGCTTATCCCCCGTCCCGACACGGAGACGCTGGTCGACGCGGCGCTCGATGCTATCCGGGACGACTGGAGCGAGAAGGCGACGCTCGAGATCCTCGGAACCGGAAGCGGCGCGATCCTGATTGCGCTCCTGACGGAGTTGCCCAACTGCACCGGTGTCGGCATCGATCTCGCCGCAGGCGCTGTCGAGACGGCGCGCGAGAATGCCGTCCGCCACGGTGTCGCCGATCGCGCGAACTTCATCATCGGCGACTGGACGCGTGGCGTGAAACAGAGATTCGACGTCGTGACGGCAAACCCGCCTTATATCGAGACGCGCGCCATCGCCGGGCTCCAGGTTGAAGTCCGCGACTACGATCCCCATTTGGCGCTTGACGGCGGCGCCGACGGGCTGGATGCAATCCATGCCATCGTTGGCGACCTCGACCGGGTGCTCCGCGAGGGAGGCGTGGCCTTCATCGAGATCGGAGCAGGGCAGGCCGATACAGTCAGGGGCCTGGCGGAAGCCCATGGTTTTCGGTGCTCCTTCAGGCCTGATCTGGCGGGCATCGACCGGGTGGCGGTCCTCAGGCGGTCCGGCGACCAGGATGCCGTGGAGACCCTTGGTTAACCCTTGGGAAGGACCTAAATTTGCTCTTGGAAATCGGAGGCGAACCGGCTAGCTTCCGCATCGCCGTACAGGACGGGCGCGTTCAGAGTGACAAACCTGAACAGGGATCGCGCCATCGGGCTTTGGGCGACAACCCAACCCCCCACGAACCGATCTCTTACACGCCCCCGTGTTCGGACCGTTCTCAGTTCGGACAGACCGGCATAAGCAGGACTCCTGCTTCGGGAAAACCTTGACCGGGTGAGTCAACGTCAAGAGGCCACAAAACGGACCGGCCAGAGCCGGATACCGCAATGATTCCGAACGCCTCCCGCAGGAACCGGGCGGGACGCGGACGGCGGACATGTACAGAAACCATTCCCGGGTCGAAGAAGAGAGCCTTCGAATGAGGCAAGGACAGCATAACAACAAGCGCATGCGCGGCCGCAATCGCGGCAAGGGCCCCAATCCGCTGACGCGCTCCTACGAGAGCAACGGCGGTGACGTCAAAATCCGCGGCACGGCCCTCCACGTGGCGGAGAAATACGTTCAGCTCGCCCGCGATGCGCAGGCCTCCGGTGACCGGGTGGCGCAGGAGAACTATCTCCAGCACGCCGAGCACTACTACCGGATCGTCGCGGCGGCGCAGGCGCAGATGCCGCAGCCGCAGCCCATCTACCGCAACGATGAGGATGGCGACGACGAAGACGGCATGGACCGTCCCGACAACCGCAACGTCTATGGCGGCCAGCAGCGCCAGCCGATGCAGCAGGGCGGCCAGCCGTACCAGCAGCAGCCCTACCAGCAGCCTTCCTACGAACAGCCCTACGTGAACGGCTCCAACAACGGCGCCTTCAACGGCAATGGGAACGCCGGCGCGCAGGATATGCCGCAGGGCGAGGAGGGCGCAGGCGAAGCCCGAAACGAGCCGCGGGGCGAGTATCGCGGCGAGCAGCGGAGCGAAGGCTACGACAACCGCAGCGAACGCGGACCTGGCGGCGGGCGCCACCGCAGGCGCCGTCCCTACCGTGACAACTACGGTGAGCGTGGCGGTGAGCAGCGCACCGGCGGAGCGGAGCCGGCAGAATCGATGCCGGAGCCGCGCGGCGACGAATAGCTACGCTGGCGTGACCGTATCGCCGGCGGCAATCTCGCCGCCGGATTCCACTTCCAGGTAGATGCCGCAGTCGGCGTGCCCCCACGCCTGAAGCAGGCTGCGCGGCAGGTCGAGATCGCGGACGCCCGTCTCGGGGTCGACGTTGGTGGCGGCGCAGCGCGGAATGCGGTGGATGGCGCGAAGCATGGTCCTACCCGCAGTGACACGCCGGTCGAGCCACGTGAACTCCTCCCACGCCGGCAGCCCGTCGACGTAAAGGTTGCCGCGGAAGCGAAGCGGGTCGAGCGGCTTGCCAAGCCGCTCGCCGATGGCGCGCACGGTTTCAAGGTTGATCAGCGAAACCACCTTCCCCGGATAGTCGGAGAAACTGAACGAAGGCGCGGAGACGATGCGGGCCGCCCCGCGGAGGTCGTCGCGTGCGAATTCCTCCAGAAATGCCTCGATCGTTCGCCGGCCTTCCGCGGTTTCGAGACAGCCATCAGCAACCTGCGCGCCGTCCATCTCGATCGACAGCACCGCGGTCGCGTCGTCGAAATGCGTGCGGAGGCGGGCGAGTCGCTCGTTTCGCATCAGCATCAGGAAGGCGATCTTCGGCCGGTGCTTCGGCGCGGCGGGATCGAATCCCGACGGGCCGTTCTCGATGGCGTAGGCCCGGTCGAACGGGATGGTGCCGCCGGTGGCGAGCGGCGCCCGTTCGAGGCGCTCGGCGGACAGGCCCTTGACGGGATAACGATAGATCGCGGCGATGCGGGCCATCGCCCCTTGGACCGTGTCAGGCGCGTGGCGTCAAGCTAGGGGACGGCGCGTACGTGGACGACGGCGATGTCGTCGCTGTGCAGGCGCCGCCAGCCGGGAAGCGTGTCGAGGAAGGCGACGGCCGGCGTGCGCGGCGCGAGCAGCGTGGCGCCGATGCCGTACCGGTCGAGGAGAGCCAGGAAGCCGGGCAGGTCCGTCAGGCTCACTGCGCGCTGATAGCGTGCGACAAAATCACCACCGTAGAGTTCCGTGCGCCCGTCGATGAACGGGGCCACTCCCGCGTGGATGAGGTAGCCGCCGAACGTATACTCGTTGAGCACCGGGCCGGCGTCAGCGGCGGCCAGCGCCTCGACGGCGGCTGAAGGCGTGACGCGGGGATCGGGGCCATAGTCGCCGAACCGGGCGAGTACAAACGTGAGCGGTATCAAGGCCACCAGCACGATCGCCGTGGCGATGGGCGCGCGCCGGGTGCCGTCCTCCGTCGCCAGCGCCGGAAACTGGCGGCCGAGCGGTGCCGCGATGAACAGCGGTGTCAGCAGCGCGAACAGTTCCGCGTTGCGCTCCGCCGACAGGGCCATGTGGAGGAGGCCGAGCACGATGATGATGCGAACCGGCCTCAGCACGAACCCGCGGTAGAGCGTGAATCCGACCGCGAGCAGGATCGCGACCTCAAGCCCGGAGATGCTGCTGAAATCGGGCGGCCGCCACTCCGAGATGACCGAAAGGGCGCTGCCCATCCCGAGGATGCGCGCCGTCACCAGGATCGACTCCGGGCCGTAGGGCGTGACGCACGCGGCGGCGATAACGAGAAGGCCGAAGATCGCCCATCCTGCGAACGTTCGCCATCGGCTGCCGCGGTGCGCGGCGACGATGGCGTCGAGCGCGCAGGCTGCGACAATCATGATGCCGAACGTGAAGCCGCCGTGGAGGTTGGCCCAGAGCGCCATCAGCGGCAGCAGCCATAGCGACGGCAGCCGTTCCTCGTCGACCGCGCGGACGAGACCGCCGACGAAGGCCACCATCACCGGCAGGGCGAGGATGTGCGGGCGGGCAAGGGCATGCGGCGCCGCCAGCAGGAAGGCGATGGCGGCAAGGGTGATCGTCGGCAGCGGCGCGAGGTGCCGCAGCAGCTCGCGCGAGAAGACGGCAAAGGCGAGGGCGAATGCGGCTGCGGTGAGGACCACCATGCCGGTCCATCCCGCCGCCTCGTAAGCGGCCGCATAGAGGAGTTGCGACAGCCATTCCTTGGCGATCCAGGGCGTCCCGGACATCGTGAACGAGAACGGATCGACACGCGGCACCGCCCCGTGGGCGACGATCCACTGGCCGACGACGAGGTGCCAGTAGCTGTCGGGATCGTTCAGAAGTTTGGAACCGACGAGAAGGACGGTGCCATAGATCACCGCGCCGACGAGGATGGGCGCGACCGGCCCCCAGTCAGCGTCGCGGGGGATGGCCTCCGTCCCGGCCTGCTGGATCGCCGCCGGCATCCTGGTCAGCCCCTTGCCGGCGGCTGGCCGATCGCGCAGGCGGCCACCGGGTGCGGCTTTCCGGAAGCAGTTTTCATTGTCAGGCGTCCCCGAATCCGGCGCAACTTTGCAGGGCTTCGGATAAGAAAGGTTTACCGGACCGGCCCATCATGGGCGGGACGAAAATATGCTGACCGGCCCCGCTTGCGGCGCAAAACGGCCATAGCCATATCCGGAGGAGCGCCGCGCCTTCGGGGCGGCAAGACGGGAAAATCAAGGATTTCGAACGGACTGCCCTGCGCCGATCGGGCGGACAGTCTGGGTCAGGAGGACACTGATGAATTTCGATCAATACACCGAGCGGGCGCGCGGCTTCGTGCAGTCCGCTCAGACCGGGGCTCTCGCCGCCGGGAACCAGCAATTCACGCCGGAGCACATCCTCAAGGTGCTCCTCGACGACAACGAAGGTTTGGCCGCGGGGCTCATCCAGCGCGCCGGTGGCGATCCGCGCACCGCGCTGGCCGAGACCGAGCGGGCGCTCGCGGCCCTGCCCAAGGTCAGTGGCGGTTCTGGCCAGCTCTATCTCGCCCCCGCCACCGCCAAGGTCTTCGACACGGCCGAGAAGATCGCCAAGAAGGCCGGTGACTCGTACGTCACCGTCGAGCGTCTGCTGCTGGCGCTGGCCATGGAGAACGAGGCCGGCACCGCCAGGATCCTCAAGGATGCCGGCGTCACGCCCCAGACGTTGAACGCCGCCATCGAGGCCATCCGCAAGGGCCGTACTGCCGATACAGCCTCGGCCGAAAACCAGTACGACGCGCTCAAGAAGTACGCCCGCGACCTCACAGAGGTGGCGCGCGAGGGCAAGCTCGATCCGGTCATCGGCCGCGACGAGGAGATCCGGCGCACCATTCAGGTGCTGGCCCGGCGCACCAAGAACAATCCGGTGCTCATCGGCGAGCCCGGCGTCGGCAAGACCGCCATCGTGGAAGGCCTCGCGCTCCGTATCGTCAACGGCGACGTGCCGGAGTCGCTCAAGGACAAGCGCCTCCTAGCGCTCGACATGGGCGCGCTCATCGCCGGCGCCAAGTACCGCGGCGAGTTCGAGGAGCGGCTGAAGGGCGTCCTCAACGAGGTGCAGGCGGCCGAGGGGAACATCATTCTGTTCATCGACGAGATGCATACGCTGGTCGGTGCCGGAAAGACCGACGGCGCCATGGACGCATCGAACCTGCTCAAGCCGGCGCTGGCGCGCGGCGACCTGCACTGCATCGGCGCCACCACGCTCGACGAGTACCGCAAGTACGTCGAGAAGGATGCGGCGCTGGCGCGGCGCTTCCAGCCGGTGTTCGTCGGAGAGCCGACGGTCGAGGACACGATCTCGATCCTGCGCGGCCTCAAGGAAAAGTACGAGCTCCATCACGGCGTCCGCATCGCGGATTCGGCGATCGTGTCGGCAGCGACGCTTTCCAACCGTTACATCTCGGACCGCTTCCTGCCGGACAAGGCGATCGACCTCATGGACGAGGCCGCGTCGCGGCTCCGCATGCAGGTCGATTCCAAGCCGGAGGCCCTAGATGAGCTCGACCGGCGCATCGTCCAGCTCAAGATCGAGCGCGAGGCGCTGAAGAAGGAAACCGATCAGGCGTCGAAGGACAGGCTGGTCAGGCTCGACAAGGAGCTCGCCGATCTTGAGGAGCAGTCCAATTCGCTCACCCAGAGATGGATGGCGGAAAAGGAGAAGCTTGCCTCGGCCACCAAGGTGAAGGAGCAGCTCGACCAGGCGCGCGCCGATCTCGACCGCGCCCAGCGGCAGGGCGATCTGGCCAGGGCCGGAGAGCTTGCCTACGGCCGCATCCCGGAGCTGGAGCGCCAGCTCAAGGCGGCGGAGGAGCACAGCAAGACGGCCGGTGACATGGTCGAGGAGACCGTCACCTCAGACCACATCGCGCAGGTCGTCTCGCGCTGGACCGGCATCCCGGTCGACAAGATGCTGGAAGGCGAGCGCGAGAAGCTGCTCCGCATGGAGGACGAACTCGCCAAGCGTGTCGTCGGCCAGCCGGAGGCGGTGCATGCAGTCGCCACGGCCGTCCGGCGTGCCCGCGCCGGCCTGCAGGATCCGAACCGGCCGATCGGCTCGTTCATGTTCCTCGGGCCGACCG
>CAZXKZ010000080.1:0-10532 GCA_964641825.1 uncultured Bauldia sp. | reverse complement strand
GCAAAGGCGCTGCTCGCCCAACGCCAGGGCTCGGCACAAGCCCGAGGACTTGCGTGAGCGCATCGCTCACAGTTCTGGCCTGCGGCGCGCTGGCGCGCGAGCTGACAGCGATCGTCGCCCGCAATGGTCTGGCGGACGTCGCCATCACCTGCCTGCCGGCCAAGCTTCACAACCGCCCGCAACTGATCCCCGATCTCGCCCGCCGGAAGATCCGCCGTCTGCGCGAGAGCGGCGCTACGGCCATCTTCTGCGCCTATGCCGACTGCGGCACCGGCGGGGAGCTGGATCGGGTCCTCGCGGAGGAAAACGTCGAGCGCCTGCCCGGCGCCCATTGCTATGCCTTCTACGCCGGCCTCGATGCCTTCGACGCCCTCCACGACGAGGAGCCGGGCACCTTCTATCTGACCGACTACCTCGTGCGCCATTTCGAAACGCTGATCGTGAAGGGCCTCGGCCTCGACCGGCATCCCGAGCTGTTTCACGACTACTTCCGCCACTACCGCCGCCTCGTCTACCTCGCCCAGGCGCCTACGGTCGCGCTGCGCAGAAGCGCGGAGAACGCCGCCGCCTACCTGCGCCTGCCGCTCACCGTGCGCGATACCGGCTACGGCCTGCTCGAGCGCGAAGTGCAATCGCGGGCCGTCTGATGGCGGAGCTCACGATCATCTACTGGCGCGATATCCCGACCCAGGTGAGCGCACGCGCCGGGCGGACATCGGCAAAGGCCGAGCTCCCGCGACGGTTCATGGAAGCTATCGACGCCGCGGCGATGCGCGCCGGCCTGTTCAACTCGGACGACTACCTCGCCGAGTGGCGGCGGAGCGACCCGGCACCATGCAGCGACGACCTCGACGCTGCCGTCGCCGCCTCGGTCGCCGACATCGACGGCCGCTACGATGCCGCACGCCTGCGCGCGCTGGTCGAGAACGGCGGCAGGGAGGTCGCGTGAGCGGACCGCTCGTCGTCTTCACGCCCTCCGGCAAGCGCGGTCATTTCGCCGAAGGCACCACGATCCTCGACGCCGCCCGCGCCCTTGGCGTCGATCTCGACTCCGTTTGCGCCGGGCGCGGCATCTGCGGCCGCTGCCAGGTCGACATCGCCGAGGGCTCGTTCCCCAAGCACGGCATCGCCTCGGCCGCCGACCATGTGACACCGTGGAACCGCGTCGAAACCCGCTATGCCGACATCCGCGGCGCTCTCCCCACCGGTCGCCGCCTTGGCTGCCAGGCCCATGTCGTCGGCGACGTTCTGGTCGACGTGCCGCCCGAAAGCCAGGTCCATCGCCAGGTGGTGCGCAAGGCGGCGGACCTTCGCCCGATCGCGGTCGATCCGGTCGTGCGGCTCCACTACGTCGAGGTCGCCGAACCCGACATGCACAATCCGGCAAGCGATTTCCGTCGCCTTCAGGCGGCGCTCGCCGATCAGTGGCAGGTGCCGGACACGCGCGCCGGGCTGCCGGTGCTCCGCACCTTGCAGAAGGCGCTCCGCGCCGGCGAATGGAAGGTAACGGTGGCGCTCCGCGAGGGCTGCGACATCGTCGCGATATGGCCGGGGCTCGCCGACCGCTGCTTCGGGGTCGCCGTCGACATCGGCTCGACCACCATCGCCGCGCACCTCTCGGACCTCGGCACCGGCGAGACGCTTGCCTCCGCCGGCATCATGAACCCGCAGATCCGCTTCGGTGAGGATCTGATGAGCCGCGTCTCCTACCTGATGCTGCATCCTGGCGGCGACGCCGAGATGACGGCGGCGGTGCGCACGGCCATCGACCGGCTGGTCGGCGAACTCAGCGCTGCGGCAGATGTCCCGCGCGATCGCATCGTTGAGATGACGGCGGTCGGCAACCCGATCATGCATCACCTGTTCCTCGGCCTCGACCCTATCGAGCTCGGCGGCGCGCCGTTCGCGCTCACCATCGACCAGGCGCGAAGCATGCCCGCCGGCGAGGTCAGCGTAGTGCTGGCACCCGGAGCCGAGGTCTACACGCTCCCCCTCATCGCTGGGCACGTCGGCGCCGACTGCGCCGCCATGATCCTGGCCGAAGCACCCTATGCGTCCGACGCTCTCACGCTGCTCGTCGATGTCGGCACCAACGCCGAGATCGTGCTCGGCAACCGCGCGCGGCTGCTCGCCTGCTCGTCGCCCACCGGCCCCGCCTTCGAGGGAGCGCAGATCTCGTCGGGGCAGCGGGCCGCGCCCGGCGCGATCGAGCGGCTGCGCATCGACCCGGTGACGCTCGAGCCGCGCTACAAGGTGATCGGCTCGGACCTTTGGTCCGACGAGCCCGGCTTCGACGCCGCGGTCGCCGGTACCGGCGTGACCGGCATCTGCGGCTCCGGCATCGTCGAGGCAATCGCCGAGATGTTCCTCGCCGGAATCGTCACCGCCGATGGCGTCATCGACGGCGCGCTCGCCGAACGGTCGCCGCGGATCGTCGCCGAGGGCCGCACGTTCACCTACGTCGTCCGCGACGACACTCCGCGCATCGCCATCACCCAGGCCGACGTGCGCGCCATCCAGCTCGCCAAGGCCGCCCTCTACGCCGGCACGAAGCTGCTCATGGACCGCTATGGCGCTACCGCAGTCGACCGGATCGTGCTCGCCGGCGCCTTCGGCAGCCACATCGACGTGAAGTACGCCATGATCCTCGGGCTCATCCC
Source organism: uncultured Bauldia sp. (assembly GCA_964641825.1). GTDB lineage: Bacteria > Pseudomonadota > Alphaproteobacteria > Rhizobiales > Kaistiaceae > DASZQY01. Next base: position 7,872 of record CAZXKZ010000080.1, on the reverse strand, counting down.
CGATTGCCCGCTCAACCATGTCCGCTCGGCCGGAAACGCCGCCGGCACCGGCGCGCAGATCGCCCTCCTCAACGCCGCCGCGCGCCGCGAGATCGCCGGCGTCGTCGCGCGCATCGAGAAGATCGAGACCGCGCTGGAGCCGCGCTTCCAGGAACATTTCGTGGCGGCGATGGCGATCCCGCACAAGTCCGATCCGTTTCCGAATCTATCGGCCGCCGTCCCGCTTCCCGAACGCTCATCCACCTCACCCGAACGCCGGCGCCGCCGCGGCGCGCGATAGAAGGCTCCATATGCGTACGTCACTCCAGTCGCTCCTCGCCGAAAAGTCCGTGCTGCTCGCCGACGGCGCCACCGGCACCAACCTGTTCAACATGGGGCTGACCTCCGGCGACGCGCCTGAACTCTGGAACGTCGACCATCCCGACCGCATCCGCGCCCTCCACCAGAGCTTCGTCGACGCCGGCGCCGACATCATCCTGACCAACACCTTCGGCGCCAACGGCCGCCGTCTGATGCTGCACAATGCGCAAAGCCGCGTGCATGAGCTGAATATCGCCGCCGCAAAGAACGCCCGCGCCGTCGCCGATGGCGCCGGCCGGCCGGTGGTGGTGGCGGGCTCGGTCGGCCCGACCGGCGACCTGCTCGCCCCGCTTGGCCCACTCACCGAGGACGAGGCGGTCGAGGTGTTCGCCGAGCAGATCGCCGGCCTCAAGGACGGCGGCGTCGACGTCATCTGGATCGAGACCATGTCGGCGCTCGAGGAGATCCGCGCCGCCGCCACCGCCGCCACGCGCCACGGCATGCCGTTCACCACGACGGCGAGCTTCGACACCGCCGGCAAGACGATGATGGGGGTGGCGCCCGCCGCGCTCGCCGAGTTCGCGCTGTCTCTGCCCGATGCGCCGGTCGCGGTCGGCGGCAATTGCGGCGTCGGCGCCTCCGACCTGCTCGTCTCCGTCCTCGGTATGGCAGCGAAGCGTCCCGACGCCATAATCATCGCCAAGGCCAACTGCGGCATCCCGGTCGTCCACGGCGACCATGTCCACTACTCGGGCACCGCCGAGACGATGTCGGAGTATGCGAAGCTCGCCATGGACGCCGGCGCTCGCATCATCGGCGGCTGCTGCGGCACCTCGCCCGAGCATCTCGCCGCCATGCGCGCCGCCATCGACACCCATGTCCGCGGCACGCCGCCAAGCGTGGACGAGATCGTGACGCGCGTCGGTCCACTCGTCGCACCCGCGCCGAAGGACGAAAGCGACGGCAAGCGTGCCCGCGACGGCCGCCGCGGCCGCGAGGCGCGGCGCGCCGAACGACTCAAGGGCCGTGCAGCATCGGTGCCCTACATCACGCGCAACATTCCGCTCTACGAGATTCTGAGCCTCGAGGGCCTGGAGGTCATCGAGCACAATGCCGAGGTGATCCTCGAGGAGATCGGCATCGTCTTCAAGGACCACCCGCGCTCGCTGGAGATGTTCCGCGAGGCGGGCTGCGACGTACGCGACAACCGCGTCCGCTTTCCCCGCGGCCTCGCCCGCCGCCTCTGTGCGACCGCGCCGCGCGAGTTCACCCAGCACGCGCGCAACCCGGCGCGCTCAGTGCCGATCGGCGGCAACGCCAGCGTCTTCGCGCCGGTCTATGGTTCGCCCTTCGTCCACGACCTCGATCAGGGCCGCCGCTACGGCACGATCGAGGACTTCCGCAACTTCGTGAAGCTCGCCTACCAGAGCCCCTACATCCACCATTCCGGCGGCACGGTGTGCGAGCCCGTCGACCTGCCGGTCAACAAGCGCCATCTCGAGATGGTCTATGCGCACATGCGCTGGTCGGACAAACCCTACATGGGCTCGGTCACGCACCCGGAGCGCGCCAAGGACACGGTCGCCATGTCGGAGATTCTCTTTGGCAAGGAATTCCTGCGCGACAACACCGTTTGCCTCAGCCTCATCAACGCCAATTCGCCGCTGGTCTGGGACGCGACCATGCTCGGCGCCGCCGAGGCTTACGCCGCCGCCAACCAGGCGGTCATCATGACGCCGTTCATCCTGTCGGGCGCCATGAGCCCGGTGACCGTCGCCGGAACGCTGGCGCAGGTGCTCGCCGAGGTGCTCGCCGGGACAGCGTTCGTGCAGCTCGTGCGGCCCGGCGCGCCGGTCGTGTTCGGCACGTTCGTCTCGACCCTGTCCATGCAGTCGGGTGCGCCCACCTTCGGCACGCCGGAAGCGATGATGTCGATCTTCGGCGCCGCCCAGCTCGCCCGCCGCATGAACATGCCGTTCCGCACCGGCGGCTCGCTCTGTGCCTCCAAGGTCCCGGACGCTCAGGCCGCCTACGAGAGCGCGCAAACCATGCTGCCGACGCTTCAGGCCGGCGCCAACTTCGTGCTCCACGCCGCCGGCTGGCTGGAGGGCGGCCTGTCCTCATCCTACGAGAAGTTCGTGATGGATACCGATCAGCTCGGCATGCTGCACGTCCTCGCCAAGGGCGTCGACCTGTCGGAGAACGGCCAGGCGCTCGATGCCTTCCGCGAGGTCGGCCCCGGCAGCCACTTCCTTGGCTCGGCGCACACGCAGAAGAACTTCGAGAGCGCCTTCTACCGTTCGTTCCTCGCCGACAACAACTCGGTCGAGCAGTGGGAAGCCGAAGGCAAGCTCGACATGGCGCAGCGCGCCAACAAGCAATGGAAGAAGATGCTCGCCGAGTACGAGCCCCCACCCATCGACCCGGCCGTCGACGAGGCTCTGCGCGATTTCATCGAACGCAAGAAAGCCTCGATGCCGGATTCGACGTACTAGGACCACCGAAAGGCGTGCCCCCTCATCGTCATCCCCGGCGAGCAACGCGCAGCGATGCGAGGGAAGGGGATCCAGTACCGCACGGGCGTCGTTTACTGGGTTCCCTTCCCCTCGCCCACCTGCGGTGGTCTCGGCCGGGAATGACAGGTGAGCGAAGCTTGCGGCGCGACTCTTACCGCACCACCCTGATGTTGAAGTTCGGCGACTTGGTCACGCCCCAAAGCCTGATCCAGAACAGGATGTAGGCCTCCACCCCGCGCGCGGTGGAGATGTCGCCGAGGTCGATCACCGATTTCCAGCCGAACCAGTCCGTCAGGATTTCGGTCACGCGCGTCTTGGCGTCGGGGTTGTCGCCGCTGACGAAGATGTCGTGGTCGCCCGGCACCAGCGACGGATCGACCATAATGTTGCAGTTCACCGTGTTCAGCGTCTTGACGACTTTGGTGCCCGGCAGCGCCTGCTGAAGCTGCTCGCCGACCGAGCTCTCGCCGCGGAAGCTGATCGACGGCGGGAATCCCTTCGACGTGTCTAGCGGGTTGGACACGTCGATCAGGATCTTGCCGTCGAGGTTGGCGACGCCCGCGGCCTTGACCGCCTCCAGTGACACAGTACCCCCGGTGCAGTTGAACACGATCTCGCCATGCGCGGCGGCATCGGCGAACGTGCCTTCGGATGCGCCCTTGCCCGCCTTCGCCACCCAGGCGAGCGCTTTCTCGTTGCCTGCCTTGCGCGAGCCCATCTTAACGTCATGGCCGAGCGCGACGAGCTTCGTCCCGATGGCCGATCCGACCATTCCCGTGCCCAGAATGCCGATCCTCATGGCTGATACTCCTTCGTAGCCTCCGCGAGCGATCCCAGAACATACGGCAAAAACGACCGCCAGACCTCGATCCGGAACATCTCAAGGGCTGTCCGCCAAAGCACGATCTCCGCCTTGGCGAAGATCGTCCGCGTGCACATGCCCACGGGAAACGCCTTCGGGTCGAGGTCGAGCGGATTGAACGCATTCAGCACCTCGGCCGCTTTCGGGCCGCTCACCTCGACCGCCACGTTCCTGTCCGAGATGTCGACGATGCTCGCCGGCTGCACGCCGAGCGCATCGGTCATCCACGCGCCGAGCGCCGGCATCTCGCCGTCCGGCGCAAGCAGCAGCCATTCATCGGGGCCGAGCCACAGGGCCGAGCGCGTGCCGTTGGTGTGTGCGCGACAGGCCTCCTGCGGAAACGACAGCCCGAAGGCCTCGCCGAGGAGCAGCGCCGCGTTGCCGCCCGCGCGCAGGCTGAGCCGCGTCGCCGGAGGCAGGACCGTGACGGTGACCGACTCAGCCATTAACGCGCGTCCCTTCCGGGTCGTAGAAAAGCGGCGCCACCACGTCGACCGCGATGGTGCGGCCGGGCATCGCGACGACGAGCTGCTGGCCGATCCGCCCCTGTCCGCCCGAGACCATCGCGAGCGCGATCGAGCGGCCAAGGGTAGCGCTCATGTAGGAGGAGGTGACGTGGCCAAGCATCGGCGCCGGAAGCTGCCGTGCCACCGCCTCGTCGGCGACGATCTGCGCCCCCTCCTCCAGCACGGTCTTGGGATCGGCGGTCAGCAGTCCGACGAGCTGCTTCCGGTCCGGCTTGAGCATGTCGGGACGACGCAACGACCGCTTCCCGACGAAGTCCGGCTTGGTCTCGCTGACCATGCCCGAAAGGCCGAGATCGGAAGGGATCACCGTCCCGTCGCTCTCCTGCCCCACGATGATGTAGCCCTTCTCCGCGCGCAGCACGTGCATCGCCTCGGTGCCGTACGGCGTTATGCCGAAGGCGCGGCCCGAATCGTGGACCGCCTCCCACACCTCGCGGCCATAGCGTGACGGCACGTTGATCTCGTAGCCGAGCTCGCCGGTGAAGCTGACGCGGAACAGGCGTCCCGGCACACCGGCGATGCGCCCCTCGCGCACGCTCATGTGCGGCATCGCGGTGCGGCCGAGGTCGATGTCCTCGACCAGCGGCGAGATCACGTCGCGCGCGTGCCGCCCCTGCACGGCGATGACCGTCCATTGCTCCGTCGTCGAAGTCAGCCACACCTTGAGGTCGGTGAACTCCGTCTGCAGGTAGTCCTCCATGTGGTGCAGCACGCGCGGCGCGCCGCCGGTCGTCGTGGTCACGTGGAAGCGGTCGTGGGCTATGCGCCCGACGATGCCGTCATCCATGACGAAGCCGGCCTCGGTGAGCATCAGTCCATAGCGGCAGCGCCCGACCGCGAGCTTGCTCCACGCGTTCGTGTACATGCGGTTCAGGAACTCGGCCGCATCCGGACCCACCACCTCGATCTTGCCGAGGGTGGAGGCATCGAAGATGCCGACGCCGGTGCGCACGGCCCGGCATTCGCGGGCGACCGCTGCGTCCATGTCCTCGCCGCCGCGCGGGAAGTAGCGCGCCCGCTTCCACAGGCCGACGTCCTCGAAGACGGCCCCCTGCTCCTCGGCCCAGCCGTGGATCGGTGTCATGCGGACAGGATCGAACAGGTCGCCGCGCGAAGTGCCGGCGAGCGCGCCGAACGTGACGGGCGTGTACGGCACGCGGAACGTCGTCAGGCCGACCGCTGGGACCGGCTGGTTGATGTCGGCGGCGACGATATCGAGTGCGTTAAGGTTGGATGTCTTGCCCTGGTCGGTCGCCATGCCGGTCGTCGTGTAGCGCTTCACGTGCTCGATCGCGCGGAAGCCCTCGCGCACGGCGAGCTTCAGGTCCTTGGTCGTCACATCGTTCTGGAAATCGACGAACGCCTTGCCCCTGCCCGCTGATCCTCGGTGGCTTGCTGTCCTCCCCCGTGAAACGGCGGAGGTGGCGGCGCGAAGCGTTGGCGGAGGAGGTGCCCCCGCACCCGCCGCGCGTCCCTCGGCGATCGCTGCCGCAAGTCCGAACGTCCCCCTGCAACCGCCCGCCGATCGCTCGCGTTGCACGGACGTGCCGGGTACGAACGCCCCAAGCGCGTCGTCGTAGGCGAGCTTACCGCGCGACTGCGAGAAAAGATGCACGCTTGGCGTCCAGCCGCCCGACATGAGAACGAGGTCGCATGCGATCCGCGCGCCGCGCCCTCCCGCCGCCGGGGCGAGTTCCACCGATTTCACGCGGAGCCTGCCCTCCGTCCGCGCGATTCCCGTGGCGGGGTGCACCGCGATGCCCGCGCTTCGTGCCGCGTCGGCGGCTTCGCCCGGCACTTGTTCCCGGAGATCTGCGATGGCGGCGATCGCCATGCCCGCGTCGTGGAGTTCGACCGCCGTCCGGTATGCGGCATCGTCCGCCGTCACCACCACGGCGCTGCTCCCTGGCTTCACGCCATAACGATGGAGGTAGGTGCGCGCGGCATCGGCCAGCATGACGCCCGGCCGGTCGTTGCCTGGAAACACCACCGGCTGCTCGATCGCACCGGCGGCGAGCACCACCTCGCGCGCCCGCACCTGCCACAGCCGTTCCCGCGGCGCCGCCGTCTCTGCATCGGCCAGGTGATCGGTGATGCGCTCCACCAGCCCGACGAAGTTCTGCGCGTAATAGCCGAACGCCGTCGTCCGCGGCAACACCGTGACGTTCGGGTTCCGCGATAGGCGCTCCACCGCGTCCTGCACCCATGCCGCCGCCGGTTTATCCTCGACGTATCCGGTTTCGTGCAGAAGCGACCCGCCGGGCTCCGCCTGTTCGTCGCAGAGGATGACGCGCGCGCCGCTTTCAGCAGCAGCGAGCGCCGCCGCAAGGCCAGCCGGCCCGCCGCCCACCACCAGAACCTCACAGTGCACATACCGCTGGAGGTAACGGTCAGGGTCGGGCTTGCGCGGCGCCCTGCCGAGCCCGGCGCTCGCGCGGATCGCGGGCTCGTAGACCCGCGCCCACGCCGCCGCCGGCCACATGAACGTCTTGTAGTAGAAGCCCGCGGGAATGAAACGCGACAGGCCGTCGGCCACCGCGCCGGCGTCGAAGCTGAGCGATGGCCAGCGGTTCTGACTGCGCGCCGCGAGTCCCTCGAAAAGCTCCACCTGCGTCGCGCGGAGATTGGGCGTCTCGCGCCCGCCGCCGCGGTCGACCGTCACCAGCGCGTTTGGTTCCTCCGCACCTGCCGACAGGATGCCGCGCGGGCGGTGGTACTTGAACGAGCGGCCGACGAGGTGGATGCCGTTGACGAGCAGCGCCGAGGCCAGCGTGTCGCCCGCGTACCCGGTGAGCACGCGCCCATCGAAGGAGAAGGCGACCGGCTTCGTACGGTCGATCCGCCCGCCCGAGGCCGTGCGGAAGGCGCTCATGTGCCGCGATCCTTGCCACCGCCCTGCGCTGTGCCGGGCCTTGCCTCGCCAATTCGGTACGTCGCCGAGATCCGGTCGGTGACGGTGTCGCGGACGGCGTTGAAGAAGCGGCCGCAACCGTGGATGTGGCGCCAGCGCTCCGCGTGCGTCCCCTTGGGATTGGACCTGAGGTAGAGGTACTCCGCCCATGTCGCGTCATTGAGCTCGGCCGGCGCCTCCGCCCGCGCGATGTGCGCCTCGCCACCGTAGCGGAACTCGAGCTCCGGCCGCTCACCGCAGTAGGGACACGCGATCAGCAGCATCAGTGCGCCACTGCCGCTGCCGCGGCTTCGTCGATGAGCCGCCCGGTGCGGAACCGGTCGAGCGCAAACGGCGCAGCGATCGGATGCGGCTCGCCGCGGGCGAGCGTCGCAGCGAATACATGGCCCGAGCCGGGCGTCGCCTTGAAGCCGCCCGTCCCCCATCCACAGTTGACGAAAAGACCCGGCACCGGCGTCGGCCCGATGATCGGCGAGCGGTCAGGCGTCACGTCGACGATGCCGCCCCAGTTCCGCAGCATCTTCATGCGCCGGAAGATCGGGAAGAGATCGCAGATCGCGTCGAGCGTGTGGGAGGCGATGTGCAGCCCGCCGGTCTGGCTGTACGACGTGTATGCGTCCGTGCCCGCGCCGATCACCAGCTCGCCCTTGTCGGACTGCGAGATGTAGGCGTGCACCGTGTTCGACATGACCACGCACGGCACCACCGGCTTGATCGGTTCCGAAACCAGCGCCTGCAACGGATAGCTTTCGAGCG